>CP024846.1:2285937-2612500 GCA_004564215.1 Beijerinckiaceae bacterium
CGGTCATCGGAATGCCGTTCACGTCGTTGAAAGCCGGCATGATCGCGGCACAGCCGGCTTCGACCGCGGCGGCAAAAGGTGGCATATAAATTTCGCGCAACATCCGTTCGGAGACATCCGCCGAAGCATAATCGCGCCCGGCGAGGGCGGCGCCATAGGCGCAAACATGCTTGGCCGTGGCGGCCACGGCGTCGGCGCGGGCCAAACCGTCGGGTAAGTCCGTTGCCTGGAAGCCGCGGACCTTGGCCGCGGCAAACAGCGAGGCAATGAGGGGATCTTCGCCCGGTCCCTCGGCGATGCGGCCCCAGCGCGGATCCCGCGCAATATCGATCATGGGTGCGAAGATCAGGTTTAGGCCGTCTTCTGCTGCCTCAATCGCTGCTTCACGGGCGCTGCGTTCCCATAATGATGGCTCAAACGAAGCCGCTTCGGCAAGTGGAATGGGAAAGATCGTTTTATGACCATGCAGCACATCGAAGCCAAACAGCAGCGGAATCCCAAGCCGGCTCTTTTCCACCGCGATTTTTTGGATCGCGAAAACGTCTTGCGCACCCCAAAGGTTTAGTATGCTCCCAATCGTCCCGGCCGCAACGCCCTTGGTCACGTCGCCCGCCAGCACCGGTCCAGTAATGGCATATCCGGCCGCGACCATATTGAGTTGACCGATTTTTTCGTCGATGGTCATCGCCGCGAGGAGTTTATCGATCCTTTTCATCGGCGCGACCTGGTCCTATGAGGGTGCGCCCGGTGCCTTATGGCGCTATCTTCGCTAAACTAACCCTTATGCTATGGACGTTGGTAGGGAAATGGAACCAAAGGCAAATGGCAGATCCCGTTAAAAAATCCGAACCAAAGCCGGCAGCCGAAAAGCTCGTGCTGCAGCTGCAGATGATGGCTCGGACCTTTCTCGATTCGCCCGCCCGTAACGCAATCATCGCCCTCGGCATTGCAATTGTTGTTGTCGTCTCATTGACCGCGTTTGGCCAAATCAAACTCAACGCCTGGAACAAGCCGTTTTATAATGCGCTCTCGCGCAAGGATTTTGCCGAATTCTCCTATCAGCTCGTGGTGTTTGCAATTATTGCCGGCGTTCTCCTGGTTTTAAACGTCGCGCAGGCCTGGCTCCGCGAAATGAGCAAATTGAAGCTGCGCGAAGGGCTTTCGCGGGATCTCTTCGATCAATGGCTGACGCCCAAGCGCGCGTTCCGGCTTTCCGGCGCCGGCGAAATCGGCGTGAATCCGGACCAACGCATTCACGAGGATGCCCGTCACCTGGTGGATCTCTCGACGGATCTCGGAGTTGGCTTGCTCCAGGCGACGATTCTTCTCGGGAGTTTTGTCACCGTTTTATGGAGCATTTCGGAAACCATAAGCTTTTCCATCGATGGAATGGGCTTTACCATTCCCGGATACATGGTGTGGTGCGCGCTGATCTATGCCGGAATTGCCTCCGTTGTAAGCTGGCGGGTCGGTCGTCCGCTCATCGACTTGAATGCCGAACGTTATGCGCGCGAAGCCGATCTGCGTTTCGCGCTGGTGCGAGTCAATGAACGCACCGAGTCCATTGCGCTCTATGGGGGAGAGAAGGACGAAAAGGACCATTTGCAGCGCGAGCTCGATCAGGTCCTTTTGATGATGCGGCGGCTAGTCAGCGGCGTCACGCAATTGACCTGGGTGACTGCGGGCTACGGATGGTTTGCCATCGTGGCCCCCTTCATCGTTGCGGCGCCCGGCTATTTCTTCAACCACATGTCGCTCGGCGGTTTGATGGTGGCGGTCGGGGCTTTCAATCAGGTCCAGCAGGCGCTGCGTTGGTTCGTCGACAATTTCAGTCAAATTGCCGATTGGCGGGCGACGCTCTTGCGCGTCTCAAGTTTCCGGCTGGCCTTGGTTGAGATGGACAGGCTCGGCCGGGAGTCGAACCAGATCGAGCTTGTGCCCACGGCCGACGACAGGCTCGCCTTCGACGATGTGGGGATTGCCTCGCCGGCCGGCTGCACAATGCTCAGCGAGAAGCGGGTTCTGGTCAATCCGGGCGAGCGCATTTTGATCATTGGCAAACCGCGGGGCGGAAAGACCAGTTTCTTTAGCGCGATTGCGGGACTATGGCCTTGGGGAAGCGGACGCATTTTGCTGCCGCCCGTGCAAACCATGATGTTTATTTCGCAGCGCCATTATATCCCGCCCGGCACTTTGCGCGGCGCACTCGCCTATCCGGCACCTGCAACCCAATTCGCGGAGCAGGATTTTAAGGCCGCGCTGGAACGGTTGGGGCTTGAGAATTTGTCACCGCAGCTTGACCGTATCGCCCGCTGGGACCGCGAACTGACCGGCGATGAGCAACAAAGGCTCGCCTTCGCGCGGCTCTTGCTGCACAAACCGCGCTGGGTGATTCTGGACGAAGCCATTGATCATCTGGATGACGATACGCGTTCCCTGGTCTTTGATATTTTTGGCCAGGAATTGGCGGATGCGGCGATTGTCAATATCGGCCGGGCGGATACGCATGGTGGCTTTTATACGCGTATTCTCCACCTCATAGCGGATCCGGAAGGTCAGCGCTTGGCACCTTGCGCCAGCAATTCGACGTCCGGGGAGCCAGCCAAACAAAAAGCTACAGTGGTCTGACGCTTTATAACCAGGAATTATCCTTCCAATGCCGGCCTCCCTTTCAGAAAAAACCAAGCCGCATGCGAACTTGTCGGATGAGGCGCTCATTAACCTCGTCCAGCGTCAAACCTTCCGTTATTTTTGGGAGGGCGCGCATCCGGTCTGTGGCCTCGCGCGTGACCGCACCGGGCTTGTGGCCGACGCCGATGACGATCTCGTCAGCATCGGCGGCTCCGGCTTTGCGGTGATGGCGATCATCGTCGCGGCCGAGCGCGGCTGGGTTTCGCGGGAGGAAGCTGGCGCCCGACTTGCCCTCATGCTCGGCTTCCTGGAGCGGGCGCCCTGCTACCACGGTGTTTTTCCCCATTACATGAACGGCCGCACGGGGATGCCGATTCGGTTTGGCCGCAAGGACGATGGCGGCGATATCGTCGAGACCGGGTTTTTGTTTCAAGGGCTTTTATGTGCGCGGCAATATTTCAATGCCGATACCCAATCCGAAAAAAGCTTGCGCGACCAGATCACCTGGTTGTGGCTTGACGTGGAATGGAGCTGGCACGCGCGGCAAGATCGCGAGGTGCTGACCTGGCACTGGAGTCCCAACAATGGCTGGGCCAATGGCCACGACATTCGCGGGTGGAACGAATGCCTCATCACTTATGTGCTCTCCGCGGCGTCGCCGCGCTACCCGATCGCCCCAAGTGTTTATCACAATGGCTTTGCGCAGAGCCGCACCTTCATCAACCGCCGGCGTTATTACGACATCGAACTTCCGCTTGGGCCGGATTTTGGTGGCCCCTTGTTCTTCTGCCATTTCTCCTTTTGCGGACTCGATCCGCGTGGATTGATCGATGATTACGCGAATTATTTCGAACAAAATGTCCAGCATACTTTGATCAACTACGAACATTGCGTTCGCAACCCCAACCACTACAAAGGCTATGGCCCCTCGTGCTGGGGCTTGACGGCGAGCGACGATCCATCGGGCTATAGCGCGCACGCGCCGGACAATGACGATGGTGTCATTTCGCCAACTGCCGCGCTGTCGAGTTTTCCCTATGCCCCCAAACAGGCAATGCGTGCGATGCGCCATTTTTACGAAGTTCTAGGCGACCGGATTTGGGGCCGCTTCGGCTTCACCGATGCTTTCAGCGAGAGCGACAACTGGTATGCAAAGTCCTATCTTGCGATCGACCAGGGGCCTATTGTGAGCATGATCGAAAACTACCGATCCGGGCTGTTGTGGAAATTGTTCATGTCCGATCCCGATATAAAAAGCGGTTTGAAGCGCCTCGGATTCTTAAGCCCACATCTAGTTTAGGAGCAGAGCATGGGGGCCGGGTCAGTGAGCACGTGCCGGCCTGCCGGCGGCGATGACCATCGCCTCTCCGATTGGATGGACCGCCAATTTCAGCTTTCCGCGGCTGCGATGCTGCGCTGCATTTCGGCAACCCATCTGGTCAAGGAGCGAGCGGGGTTCGGCCAAACGATCCGGCCGATCAAAGGCTCGATCCTCGCTTCGCCCGAACGCGCGTCCTGGGATCCAGATCCAGATTATTTCTTTCATTGGCTGCGCGATTCGGCGGTCGTCATCGATGCCTTGCGGCATTTGATCGAGGAGGAGTACCGTCCAGACGAGGGTCTCGTCCATTGCCAGGATTTTGTCGCGTTCAGCTACCAGCTCAATCAGCTCGATGGCAAAAGGTTTCTCCGCCTGCATGGGGATTTTCGTCAACATGTAGAGCCGGCCTTTCTCCAATTCGTGCGCGACGATGCTGACCTACGCGGTATCACCGGCGATCATGTCCTGGGCGAACCGCGCTTCAATCCGGACGCGTCCCTTGACATCAGTAAATGGTCGCGTCCGCAACATGATGGTCCGGCGGTACGGGCGCTGGCGCTTCTGCGTTTTCGGCCGTTCGATGCATTCGACTCCACGACGCGCGATTCGATTCAGGCGCTGATCGAGACCGATCTCAGTTTCGTTTACCGGCACTGGCGCGAGCCCTGTTTCGATATTTGGGAAGAAGAGTTCGGCCAGCATTATTATACCCATCTCGTGAATTTCGCGGCCCTTTCGGAGGGGACCAGATGGATGGAGGCGCGCGGCAACGCCGAAGAGGCGCAGGTCTTCCGGGCGGCAACAGAAGAGATCGCCCGATTTCTCGACGCGTGTTGGGATCCTGTCAGAGGGTTTTATGTCAGCCGCCGCGACGTGGTGAACGGGGTGCCGGGTAAGGATCTGGATTTTGCAACCATCCTCGCCGTGATTCATGCAGGGCTGAAGGAAGGGGCGAACAGCTTCCTCGATCCCAAGGTCATGGCGACCTTGGCCAAGCTCGAAGCCTTGTTTGAAACGATTTACCCGATCAACCGGGGGCGTCCGGCAGACCAAGCCCCGGCGTTGGGGCGCTATGAAGGGGACAATTATTTCAGCGGCGGCGCTTATTATTTTTCCACGCTTGCCGCGGCCGAATTCTATTTTTCTTTGGCGGAAGCCGTGGCGGCCGGAACTCCACTTTCGGTGACGCCGGACAATCGGGAAGTTCTATCCCGGCTCGGTGGACTGGAGGCCGCTTTGAGGTCCGCAAATCCAGCAGATCGGAAAAATCTTGCCGATGCGCTGCTTCGGCGCGGCGATCAATTCATGGCAATGGTCGCGGCCTATACGCCGGAGTCGGGCCAGCTCTCGGAGCAATTCGATCAGGCAACCGGGGTGCAGACCTCGGCGAAGACACTGGCCTGGAGCCATGCCGCCTTTATCACTGCCTTCGCGCGCCGGAAGGCCGCCCTGCGCGCGCGGGAAAAAGGGCTTCAACAAATTGGCGCGGAGCTGTGATCGACAAACTTGAATTTCTGATCGCCTTGGCGCGCGAGCGCAACTTCAGCCGCGCCGCCGAAAGCTGCGGCGTGACTCAGCCAACCTTGTCGGCCGGGATCAAGCAGCTTGAAGACACTTTGGGGGTGTTGCTCGTCAATCGAAGCTCGCGCTTTTACGGTCTAACCGCGGAAGGCGAACGGGTTCTGGAATGGGCACGGCGCATCGTTAGCGATGCCCGCGCGATGCGCCAGGATCTCCATGCCTCCAAGACCGCTCTCGTCGGACATTTGAAGCTCGCCGCGGTGCCGACGGCCTTGCCGATGGTAGCGGATCTTACGACGCCATTCCGGGCGAAACATCCGGACGTGCGGTTCACGGTTCTGTCATGTACATCGCGCGAAATCCTGTCGATGATCGACGATTTCCAGATCGATGCCGGGCTGACCTATCTCGACAATGAGCCGCTTGGCGAACTCCACACGGTGCCGCTCTATCGCGAGCAGTACCGGCTGCTCACCTCGGTTGAGAGCCCTCTCGGGGACCGCGCGAGCGTGACTTGGGCGGAAGTCGGCCAGATTCCGCTCTGTCTATTGACCCCGGACATGCAGAACCGCCGCATCATCGACCGCCTGCTGGCCAAATCCGGCGGGCCACCCCCGCCGCTCGAATCCAACTCGATGCTGGTGTTGTTTTCCCATGTCCGGACCGGCCGATGGGCGTGTATCGTGCCGGAAAAGCTCGCCAATCTGCTTGGCATTGACGAACCTTTGCGGTCGATCCCGATCCTTGAGCCACGGGAATTTCACACGATGGGCCTCGTCACGCCGCACCGGGAGCCGGTTCCGCCGCTCACGCGCGCTCTCGTCGCTGAAGCCAGCAGACTTGCGATGCCTATTTTTGATATGGAATTATAACGCTCAATTGCCCGCTGCGGCGCTTTGATAGATAGTTTCTATGAGTTTACGAGACTGGTTTATTGATCTTCGGGCGGCGAAGCCTCATAATTAAGAAGAAATATAAATAACAAATGGGGAACGCATGCCTGAGGCCTCCGCCTGGAATGCCGCGCGCGCCAGGGAGATAATTGCCGAACATGCCTTGCTCGAAGGCCCCATGCTCCCGATCCTTCATGCTTTGCAGGAGGAATTTGGGCATGTTAGCGCTGACGCTGTGCCGCTCGTGGCCGACGCGCTGAATCTTTCGCGGGCCGAAGTTCATGGCGTCGTCTCTTTTTATCATGATTTTCGCGCCCATCCCTGTGGTTCCCATGTCTTGAAGCTCTGCCGCGGCGAGGCCTGCCAGAGCATGGGCAGCGAGGCTTTGGCGGAATCAGCGCTCGCAAAGCTGGGGGTCGGTTGGCATGGAACGACGCGGGACGGCGAATTGACGGTCGAGCCCGTCTACTGCCTTGGCCTGTGCGCGACGTCCCCATCCGCACTTTTGGATGGCGAGCCGATCGGGCGCCTGGATGAGGCAAAGCTGGCCGAGGCCATCGAAGAGGTACGCGGCCGATGACCCGGATTTTCGTTCCCAAAGACGTTACGGCCCTGGCGCTTGGCGCCAACAAGCTTGTGGCAAAATTCGAGGCCGAGGCGCGCGCGCGCGGTCTTTCGATCGAAATCATCCGCACCGGCTCGCGCGGCATGTTCTTTTTGGAACCCTTGATCGAGGTCGAGACGGGCGAGGGCCGCATCGGCTATGGCCCGGTATCCTCCTCCGACGTGGTTTCTCTCTTCGACGCCGGCTTCTTGGCGGGAGGACCCCATGCCCTGCGGATCGGACGGCCGGAAGAGCATCCTTTTCTGGCCCGCCAGACACGGCTTACCTTCGCCCGCTGCGGCATTATCGATCCGCTTTCCCTCACCGATTATGCGGAGCATGACGGCTGGCGCGGCCTCGCCCGGGCCATCGAGATCGGTCCGGCGACAATTGTCGCCGAGGTCACGAAGTCCGGGTTGCGCGGCCGTGGCGGCGCGGGGTTTCCGACCGGCATCAAATGGAAGACCGTTGCCGATACGGTGGCCGACCGCCGCTATGTCGTCTGCAACGCCGATGAGGGCGACAGCGGCACATTCGCCGATCGCATGATCATGGAAGGCGATCCCTTCGCGCTGATCGAAGGGATGACCATCTGCGCCATCGGGGTCGGCGCGACCAAGGGCTATATCTACTGCCGTTCGGAATATCCGCATGCAGGAAAGACCTTTGCCGAGGCGATTCGGATTGCGCGCGAGGCTGGCTATCTCGGCCCTAACATAAAGGGCTCTCCCTATAGCTTCGAACTCGAAGTGCGGATGGGCGCCGGCGCCTATGTTTGCGGTGAAGAGACCGCCTTGCTTGAAAGCCTGGAAGGCAAGCGCGGAATCGTGCGGGCCAAGCCGCCGCTACCGGCGCATAAGGGTCTGTTTGCCCGGCCGACCGTCGTCAACAATGTGTTGTCGCTCGTGGCGGTGCCGACCGTGCTCGACAAGGGCGCGGATTTCTATGCCGGCTTCGGTTTCGGACGTTCGCGCGGCACGATGCCCCTCCAGATCGCGGGCAATGTCCGCTATGGCGGACTTTTCGAGACCGCGTTTGGGCTGTCGCTCGGCGAGATCGTGGATTCAATCGGCGGCGGCACGCTCAGCGGGCGCCCGGTGCGGGCCGTGCAATGCGGCGGACCGCTCGGGGCTTATTTTCCCCGCACACTGTTCGACACGCCCTATGATTACGAAGCGTTTGCGGCACGCGACGGCTTGATCGGCCACGGCGGTATCGTGATTTTCGACGATACGGTCGACATGGCGAAAATGGCCCGTTTCGCAATGGAGTTCTGCGCCATCGAGAGTTGCGGCAAGTGCACCCCCTGCCGGATCGGCTCGACCCGGGGTGTCGAGGTCGTCGATCATGTGCTCAACGGTGTCAAGCCGGCGGAGAACATCGCGCTCCTCGAAGACCTTTGCAACACGATGAAATTCGGTTCACTCTGCGCGCTCGGAGGGTTCGCTCCCTATCCTGTGACGAGCGCTATTCGGCATTTCAGGGAAGATTTCGCGCCGCGCGTCCTCGCCGCCGCTGAATAAGGAAGACTGCCATGGCACTTGTCACCGAGATCGATTACGGAACTCCCGCGGCGCGGTCGGAAAAAACCGTCACGCTGAGCATCGACGGCATCGAGGTGAGTGTGCCCGAAGGCACTTCCATCATGCGCGCGGCGATGGAAGTAGGCACGAAGATCCCGAAGCTCTGTGCGACCGACATGCTTGAGGCATTCGGCTCCTGCCGCCTCTGTCTGGTCGAAATCCAAGGCCGCGCCGGGACGCCCGCCTCCTGCACGACGCCGGTTGCGCCTGGCATGGTCGTGCGCACCCAGACCGAGCGCCTGAAGTCTCTGCGCAAAGGCGTGATGGAACTTTACATTTCCGATCATCCGCTCGACTGCCTCACCTGCGCCGCCAACGGCAATTGCGAATTGCAAACCGAGGCGGGGGCGGTTGGGCTTCGCGACGTCCGTTATGGATATGAAGGCGCCAATCATCTCGCCGACAAAAAGGACGAATCCAACCCTTACTTCACCTATGATGCGTCAAAGTGCATTGTCTGTAATCGCTGCGTCCGTGCCTGCGAGGAAGTGCAGGGGACTTTTGCGCTGACAATCGATGGCCGCGGCTTCGAGAGCCGGGTCTCGCCGGGTCAGGCGGAGCCTTTCTTGGAATCGGAATGCGTCTCGTGCGGCGCCTGCGTTCAGGCCTGCCCGACCGCGACACTGATCGAAAAATCGGTGATCGATATCGGCCAAGCCGAACATTCGCGCGTGACCACATGCGCTTATTGCGGCGTTGGCTGCACCTTCAAGGCGGAAATGCGCGGCGAGGAACTTGTCCGCATGGTTCCCTATAAGGACGGCAAGGCCAACCACGGCCATTCCTGCGTCAAGGGCCGTTTTGCCTGGGGCTATGCCACCCATCGGGACCGGATTCTAAAGCCCATGATCCGCGCCAAGGTCAGCGATCCTTGGAAGGAAGTGTCCTGGGATGAGGCCTTTGCCCATGCGGCTTCCGAATTCAAGCGCATCCAGGCGACCTACGGCAAGCAGTCCGTCGGCGGAATTACCTCCTCACGCTGCACCAATGAAGAGACTTATCTGATCCAGAAGCTGATCCGTGCCGGCTTCGGCAACAACAATGTCGATACTTGCGCGCGGGTCTGCCATTCCCCCACCGGCTATGGGCTGAAGACCGCCTTCGGGACCTCCGCCGGAACCCAGGATTTCGATTCGGTCGATGACTCCGATGTGATCCTGATCATCGGCGCCAATCCGACCGATGGCCATCCGGTCTTTGCGTCCCGGATGAAAAAGCGACTGCGCGAAGGGGCAAAGCTGATCATTGTCGATCCCCGCCGCATCGATCTTGTCCGCACCCCGCATATTCAGGCCGATTATCATCTGCCTCTGCAACCTGGCACCAATGTCGCGGTCTTGACCGCGCTGGCCCATGTCATTGTGACCGAGGGGCTGGTCAATGAGGCGTTCGTGCGCGAGCGCTGCGATTGGTCGGAATTCCAGGATTGGGCGGAATTCGTTTCGGAACCGCGCCACAGCCCCGAGGCGGTCGAGAAATTCACCGGCGTTTCGGCGGATCTCATCCGCAAGGCCGCGCGGCTCTATGCGACCGGCGGCAATGCGGCGATCTATTACGGGCTCGGCGTCACCGAGCACAGCCAGGGTTCGACGACGGTGCTTGCCATCGCCAATCTCGCGCTCGCGACCGGAAATCTCGGCCGGCGCGGCGTCGGCGTCAATCCGCTGCGCGGCCAGAACAATGTGCAGGGCGCCTGCGACATGGGTTCGTTCCCGCATGAATTCGCCGGATATCGGCATGTGTCCGACGATGTGGCGCGTTCGATCTATGAAAAACTTTGGGGCGTCCCGCTCGACAAGGAGCCGGGCCTGCGCATTCCCAACATGCTCGACGCCGCGGTCGAGGGCACATTCAAGGGCATTTATATTCAGGGCGAGGATATCCTCCAATCCGACCCCGACACCCATCATGTCGCCGCCGGTCTTGCCGCGATGGAATGCGTCATCGTCCAGGATCTCTTCCTCAACGAGACCGCGAACTACGCCCATATCTTCCTGCCCGGATCGACCTTCCTCGAAAAGGATGGAACGTTCACCAACGCCGAACGGCGCATCCAGCTTGTTCGCAAGGTGATGAGCCCGAAGAACGGCTATGCCGATTGGGAAATCACGGTGAAGCTCGCCCAAGCCATGGGCGTGCCGATGAATTACAGCCATCCGAGCGAGATCATGGCCGAAATCGCGGCCACCACACCGAGCTTCGCGGGGGTCTCTTTTGCAAAGCTCGAAGAAGTCGGTTCCGTGCAATGGCCCTGCAATGAGGCGGCCCCTTCGGGAACACCGATCATGCATATCGGCGGGTTTGCGTCCGGCAAGGGCAAGTTCGTCGTGACCGAATATGTGCCGACCGACGAGCGGACCGGCCCACGCTATCCGCTGTTGCTCACGACGGGCCGCATCCTCAGTCATTATAATGTCGGAGCGCAGACACGCCGCACCGCGAATGTGGCTTGGCATGCCGAGGATCGCCTGGAGATTCATCCGCATGATGCCGAGCAACGCGGCGTGAAAGACGGCGATTGGGTCAAACTGTCGAGCCGCGCCGGGGAGACCACGCTGCGCGCATTGGTGACCGATCGGGTTGCGCCGGGCGTCGTCTACACGACCTTTCACCATCCCGATACGCAGGCCAATGTTGTAACGACGGAGTTCTCCGATTGGGCGACCAATTGCCCGGAATTCAAGGTTACGGCCGTGCAAATTTCGCCGTCCAATGGACCGACCGACTGGCAGGAACGCTACCGCGAACAGGCCGAGCAGAGCCGGCGGATTGCTGAGACCATCGAAGCCGCTGAATGACAGAAGACCTCGTCGGCGAAAATCAGCCGCCGCCATCCGTCGATGTCTCCTGCCTCGCTTGGTGCGGCGGCGGGATGACAGCCTCGGTTCGCGCGGTGCCGGAAGAGTGGGCGATCGCCTTTACCGTTAACGGCACGACGCATGCTGTCATGATGGCAACGCCTGCCGATCTCGATGATTTCGCCGTAGGCTTCGCCATGACCGAGGGTTTGATCGACGCGCCCGATGAGATTGCGAGCGTCGAAATTGTCCCGACGCCCATCGGGATCGAGGTTAGACTCTGGCTGCCGGAGAATCGCGCAAAATCCTATGCCGCGCGCCGCCGCAGCATGGCGGGGCCGACCGGTTGTGGATTATGTGGCATCGAAAGTCTTGAAGAAGCCACCCGCCCGGCGCCGATGGTGACAAATGCGAGCCGCTTTAGCTCCGAGGCCATTGTGGAGGCGATGGGTTCGCTTTCTTCGGCGCAAGAGCTCAATAAGCGGACCCATGCCGTTCACGCGGCGGGCTTTTGGACCCAAGCGCGGGGCCTGCTCGCGCTACGAGAGGATGTCGGACGGCATAATGCGCTCGATAAGCTCATCGGTGCGCTCGCCCGCGCCGGTCTTCCAGCAGCGCATGGTCTCGTGCTTTTGACCAGCCGGGTCTCGATCGAACTCATTCAAAAGGCGGCACGGCTCGGAGCGCCGGTCGTCGCCGCCGTTTCGGCTCCAACCGCCGCCGGCGTCCGCTTGGCGGAAGCGTGTGGCATTACCCTTGTCGCCGTGGCCCGTGGCCAGGATTTCGAAGTTTTCACCCATCATGAACGCATTATTGATCGAGCCCAGCATCATGTCGCATGAAACATCGCCCAAGAAGCTTGTCTATATGGCCAATCAGATTGGGAAATTCTTCGCGCCCCAGGAACATGGCAAGGCGGTGGCCGGGATCGCAAATCATATTTCCCATTTCTGGGCGCCCGCCATGCGCAAGAAGATCTACGATCACCTGACTCACGGCGGCGAGGGGCTCGATCCCCTGGCCAAGGAAGCCCTCGAAAAATTGCGCCGCGAAGAGGCCAATCCAGCCGAATATTCCGCTTAAGCCGGACTCATCCGCATAGAATCAGCGGAAACGGGCCGTGATTCATCAATCCGGCTCGTCCTGACCGTTCGGATCATCGGATTCATCTCCCGGAGGATTATTATAGGGAGCGGTGTCCCGGTTTTCCGACGCCGGCCCGACGGCCTTGTCCGAGCCGCGACCCGATTCGCCCGGATCTTGGGCGAAAGCGGCGGGCGCGATCAGGAGCATGGCCGCGGCAAGAGCGATGACGAGTTTCATGAAAAGCTCCTCTTTCGGGTTGGTTTTGAGCGGCGTACTGAATCATGAGATGGGAAGCCTCGGACTTTGTCGCGAGGTCCCTTCCTAACGGGCGACCCGGGAAAAGGTTCGTGCTTCTCTGAGGAGCAAGTCAAATCTCAATTCCGTGCATAGCTGGCCGCAGAACAGAAACGGAACTTGATTTGGCCTTAGGGCTTCGCTACGCGTCCAGTCATGGGAAAACACATCACGCCGCCGCCTCCGACCGGGGGCACTGAACAGGTCAACCTCCGCGACGCACTCGAGGAGCGCTATCTCGCCTACGCGCTCTCGACCATCATGGGCCGGGCCTTGCCCGACGCCCGCGACGGCCTGAAGCCGGTGCACCGGCGCATCCTTTACGGGATGCATATTTTAAGGCTCGACCCCGGCTCCGCGTTTAAGAAATGCGCGAAAATCGTCGGCGATGTGATGGGCTCGTTCCATCCGCATGGCGATCAAGCGATCTATGACGCCTTGGTGCGTCTCGCCCAGGATTTTTCGTCGCGCTATCCGCTGATCGACGGGCAGGGCAATTTCGGCAACATCGATGGCGATAGTGCCGCCGCCTATCGCTACACCGAAGCCCGCATGACCGATGTCGCGCGGCTGCTGCTTGAGGGGATCGACGAGGACGCGATCGATTTTCGCGATAATTATTCGGGCGACCAAAAAGAGCCGATCGTTCTTCCGGCCGCTTTGCCGAACCTGCTCGCCAATGGCGCGCAAGGCATTGCCGTCGGTATGGCGACTTCGATCCCCCCGCATAATCTTGCCGAACTCTGCGATGCGGCGCTGCATCTCATCGCCCATAAGAACGCGACGATCGATCAATTGCTGGC
Source organism: Beijerinckiaceae bacterium (assembly GCA_004564215.1). Classification (NCBI taxonomy): domain Bacteria; kingdom Pseudomonadati; phylum Pseudomonadota; class Alphaproteobacteria; order Hyphomicrobiales; family Beijerinckiaceae; species Beijerinckiaceae bacterium. The sequence goes on from CP024846.1 coordinate 2,299,472, forward strand.
CTTCGTACCGGGGCCGGATTTCCCCACCGGCGGGATTCTGGTCGAGCCGAAGGCGGCGATTGCGGAAGCCTATCGGACCGGGCGCGGTTCGTTCCGCTTGCGGGCCCGCTGGTCGAAGGAGGAGGGCAGCCGTGGCGTCTGGGCCGTGGTTGTCACCGAAATCCCGTACATGGTGCAGAAGTCGAAGCTCATCGAAAAGATCGCCGAGCTTTTGAACGACAAGAAGCTGCCGCTCGTCGGCGACGTACGCGATGAATCCGCCGAGGATGTAAGGGTCGTCATTGAGCCACGTGCCCGCGCTGTCGATCCTGAAATGATGATGGAGCAGCTCTTCAAGCTCACCGAGCTGGAGAGCCGGTTCCCCATGAATATGAATCTGCTGGTCGATGGCGTGGTGCCGCGGGTTGTCTCTCTTAAGGAGGCCTTGCAGCAATGGCTCGACCATCGGCGCCAGGTTCTTCTGCGCCGCTCGCGCCACCGGCAAGCCGAGATCGAGTATCGCCTCGAAGTCGTCGCCGGCATGCTGATCGTTTTCCTCAATCTGGATGCGGTGATCCAGATCGTTCGCGAAGCGGAAGATCCGAAGCTGGAATTGAAGGCGGCCTTCGAGCTTTCTGATGTGCAGGCAAACTATATCCTCGATACGCGGCTGCGCAGCCTGCGCAGGCTCGAGGAGCTGCAGTTGCGCCGCGAGCACGACGAACTCGGCAAGGAAAAACGCGAGATCGAACGATTGCTTGGGGATGAGGCCAAGCAATGGAAGACCATCGCCGCGCAAATTCGCGAGCTCAAGAAAAAATATGGTTTGGACACAAAGCTCGGGGCAAGGCGTACAAGCTTCGGGCAGGCGCCGGAGATCGCAATTGCCGATTTCGCCGGAGCGATGATCGAGCGCGAGCCAGTCACTATCGTGGTGTCCGAAAAGGGCTGGATCCGTGCTCTTAAGGGCAATGTTGAAGATCTCTCAAGCTTGCAATTCAAAGGCGACGACCGGCTGGCCGTGTCTTTCTTCGCCGAGACCATCTCAAAAATTCTGGTCCTCGCCAGCGATGGAAAAATATTCACCCTCGAGGCGAGCAAGCTCCCCGGCGGGCGCAGCCAGGGGGAGCCGATCCGGCTGATGGCCGACATCGCCGAAGGCGAGACGATTGCCGCGGTCCTTCCCTATGCGGAAGGGATGAAAATGCTGGTTGCGTCGAGCGACGGGCGTGGCTTCCTTGTGAGCCAGGATGAAATGGTGGGCGGCACGCGCAAAGGCAAACAGCTGCTCAATGTGGATAAGCCCGCGACGGCCGCGGTCATCGTTCCCGCCGTCGGAGATCATGTCGCGGTGATCGGAGATAATCGCAAGCTGCTCGTCTTTCCGCTGGTGCAGCTGCCGGAAATGGCGCGCGGCAAAGGCGTGCGGCTTCAAAAATACAGGGATGGCGGCATTGTTGATGCCAAGGTCTTTCGTATGGCCGAAGGCTTGAGCTGGAAGGATTCGGCGGGCCGGACATTTACTGTCGCGCGTGGCGATTTACGCGATTGGATTGGCAACCGCGCCGACGCCGGGCGCCTGCCGCCGAAAGGCTTTCCCAAAAACAATCGGTTTGGGTGAGCCTTGGCGGCGAGGCGAACAGCCCATCAGCAACCTCTCCGCTGCTCCCACATTTTAAGTTCGCCCACACGATCTTTTTCCCAGCCGTGCAATGCGCCATAGGGAGGGAAACACCCCTTGCCGAACGTTGCTTGCGCGCGGGCTGTTTGGAAGCAATAGCCATTTCGAGCGTAGATTTCGTTGCGTGCGTACCAGAGTTGCCCACAGGACATGGATGAGGCGTCCTGCGCTCTTGCGGACGATAAAGACCACGTCATGAGGAGTCCGCTCGCAACCGCTGCCGCCGCTAAGAATCTTGCAATCGTCTCACGCGTTTTCATTTCTTCAGCCTCCGAGCTTGAGCTGACAATTTAGATTACCCTAATTTTAGCGAAATGACTCGTGTCAATATTGATCAAATTTAATCCCGGAGAAGTTCCGGCCTGTATTCGAAATGCATCGTATCGAAATGGCCCCATTTTCCGCCCCAGATGAACCCATGCCTTTCAAATATCGCGACGATTTCGAAGGGAATGCGGTTGCGATACGCATCTTTGCTCCACAGCCAGTAATCGGCGAATTTTGTATTCAGGTCGATCGCCGCCCCATAGGCGTGCATGCTGCGCTTGCCGGTGTCTTTCACCGTCCGGCAATTAAAGGTTCCGGCGCTGGGATATGCAAAACGCTTAATCTCAGGGGGCAGCCGCTCGATCTCTTCCGCGACAGCCCTCAGTTTATCAGCAACGCCGTTTACGGTTGTGACTTGAACGAGCTTACCGCCGGTGGCCGGCAGCCATTTGACGCCTGTCAAATGGCTGCGCGTTTCACCCTTCTCGCAATTCCCATACATCTTGTCGAAGAACGCGGAATTGCGGAACCGGCCGGGATCATCCTGGGGGCCGGGGGGCGCTTTCAAGGGCCCTTTCGGATAGGGCAGGCTCAGCTGATCGAGGAGCGAAGCATTGCGCAGCTTCTCGTCAAAGCTCTTTTCGCCTTTGCCGTCGGAAATCTTCTGGCGCGTTCCATCGCGCCAGATCAGATCGGTTTGGTCGTGGCCCGCCAGCTGATCCGGATAGGCTTCCACGAGCGCGTCGATCGATGCCGCGCGGATTGGCGCCGCAGTTGCTGCCAATAAGACGGCCAAGGACGCAATTGCGATGATCCGTGCCATCATCCCGCTTTCCCTCAGGCGCATGGCGGTCCAACAACGCCGCTCCGTGCTTTATAATCTATTATCAGCGAGCTCGCCATCGCCTCGAGCACCGGCCTACCAACTTTGGCTGCGGCAGCGCATGAGGCCTCAAGTTCAGCCATCGGTGCTGTCCCGTCGGCTCGCGTCGTGCAAGCGGTAACGATATTCGGCATGGGAGGAGGGGAGGGCTGTGCCGATTAAGAAGCAGAGTCGCCTAAAGTGTCCTTGGGCCAGGCCGGGAGGATGAGGAAAAAGGTTGTCCCCTCGCCCGGCGCGGACTTCACCGAAATCTGCCATTCGTGCCGGTCGGCGATCGCCTTGCAGATCGCCAGTCCGATTCCGCAGCCGGGATATTCCGCCTTTGAATGGAGCCGCTTGAACGGCTCGAAAATGGCTTGCGCGTATTTCCCCTCGAAACCTATGCCGTCATCGGCAATCGCCAGGCATATCGACATGCCGTCGACCGCCGCCGCGGTGATGTCTATCGTCGCCCCTCGACCCGGTGTGTGATATTTGACTGCATTCGAGAGGATGTTCAGCATCAAACGCACGAATTGCGATTGGTCAGCGTGGATCGCAAGCTTCGGCAGATTGATATTGATCTTGGCATTTGTCTCGATGATCGATTCCGACAGGGTCGACAGCGAGAATTCGATGGCCTCGCGCAAGTCGAGCAGTCTTAATTGCTGTTCGCTATTGATCGTGCGGGCCAGGGTCAAGAGATCATCGACGAGTTCACGCGCATATAAAGCCGCAGTTCGTATCACCGTGTTGGCACGGACGAGTTCTTCCTGATTTGAATTTGCGATCGCGTCATCGATAATGTTCGAAAAGGCCGCGATTTTGCGCAGTGGCTCCTGCAGATCGTGCGAAGCCACATAGGCAAATTGCTCCAGGCGTTCATTGGCGCGTTCCAACTCGGCGGCCCGTCGCGCCAGAGCATTTTCAGTTTGCCTTCGCGCGGTGATATCGACGACAATGGCGAAGACGATGAGTTCAGTGCCGGAGTGGATCGGCGTCAGCCCGATTTCGAGCGGGAATTCGCTGCCGTCGCGGCGCACCCCCTTGAGGTCGCGACCCGCGCCCATCGACCTGTTACTTGGATTGGCCAAGAAGCCGCGGCGTAAAGAGGCGTGCGCCTGACGCAAATTGGCGGGAACCAGGAGATCGATCGATTTGCCGGTGAGTTCATCTCGGGTGTAGCCGAACATACGTTCGGACTCGGCGTTGGCAAACCTAATGATGCCTTCACGGTCCGTCATGATCATGGCTGCGGGAGAAGACTCTACCGCCAAGCGAAAACGATCGTCTTCTATCCCGGCAGATTTCATCGCGCTCTCCATGTCACGCTGCGCATGCGGTCAACCGTCCAGGGCGTGCCGGCTTTGATCGGGACCGCTGCCGCAATGTAACCATTCCAAAGGAAGACAAAATCCTCTATACTTTAAAATCTTGGCCGCCAAGCGAAAGCAGCACGTCAAGTGGCGTGAGAATGGGAAAAAGATGTTGACTGCAGAGACCAAGCAAACAGCGTGCAGGCTCTTGGTCGTCGAGGATGATCCAGACGATTTCTTCCTTTTCAAGAGAGCGGCGCAACACGCGCAGCTGTCCTTGAACCGCGAGATCAAATGCGAGTATGTGAGCAATGGGCTCGATGCGGTCCTTTTGGTTTCACAAAAGGACATCATCGACAAACTTCCGGACGCGTTGGTTCTGGACCTCAATATGCCGCGCCTGAATGGGATCAAATTCCTGCGATCTCTCCGAAACTCTCTGGCCTTGAAGGCTCTGCCCGTTTTCGTGCTGACCACCTCGACCGAAGCTGCCGTCCACGCAGAAGCCATTCAGGCGGGTGCCAACAAAGTATTCGTCAAGCCGAATAATTCGGAGTCCTTGGTGAAGATCGCTACCGAAATCGTCACCGCCGCGGAGTAAGAGGCGCTTAGGCTCGGCACCAGAGGTCATTGGCGGCTTCACGGGGTGATGGACTCGATCCGTTCCCAACCGTTCATTCCAAGCCGCTCCTGCGGCAGGAAGCGCGCCTTATAGGCCATTTTCCGCGAGCCCGCGACCCAGTAGCCGAGATAGACATGGGGCACGCCGAGGCGCTTCGCGCGCTCGATATGGTCAAGGATCATATAGGTGCCAAAAGAACGGCGCTGCTCGTCCGGCACGTAGAAGGAGTAGACCATGGATAGCCCGTCCGCCAGAAGGTCGGTCAGGCAGGCGGCCACCAGCGGCCCTTCGCTTTGGCCTTCCTTGTCGGGCGCCAGACGATATTCGACCAGCCTTGATTCGACATGGCTGTCCTCGATCATGGTCGTATAGTCCACGACGGTCATGTCGGCCATGCCTCCGTCGCCGTGCCGCGCATCGAGATAACGGCGGAACAGCGCATATTGCTCGGAGGTCGGTTCTGCGCGCGCCACCGTCCCCACAAGATCGTGATTGATTTCGACAATACGTCGGAAATTGCGGGAGGGCTTGAATTCCTCGACCTTGATCCGGACCGACACGCAGGCGCGGCAATGTTCGCAAGCCGGACGATAGGCAATTGTCTGCGACCGCCGGAACCCCGATTGGGTCAGTTGGTCGTTGAGCGCAACGGCACGCCGGCCAATCAAATGGGTGAACACCTTGCGCTCTTGCCGATCCGGCAAATAGGGGCAAGCCGAAGGTGCCGTCAGATAAAACTGGGGTGCGTCACGCGGCTCTCGCGTCAATCTGGGCTGCCCCCTTGTTTCCCTGTTTGCGGCGGGCCTTCAAAGCGAAAGCTTTCCCGAGCTCTCCGAAACCTCGGCGGATGATCTCGTCATCCGATCCGCCGGATGACGATTACGTCTGCAAGCATATCATGCAAACATCTTTTGTTCGCGCTTAAAAGCGAGACCAGAAAAATCGGCGGGAACATCGTGCTCACATAAAAGAGCACGGCATGCACCGCGGCATTGAGAAAGGGCACGGGCGCGCCATCGGTCAGGCGCATTTCCAGATCCATGGCGCGCATGCCCGGCGTCGCCATTCTCCAACCCGACACGGTGAGCCCATTGTAGAAAAACGCGACCAGTGGAAACAGGGGCGGCAGGATCAGGAGGGAAAGCCCGAGCGTCAGGACGGTGAGCCCAATCCACAGGATGCAGGACAGGATCGAGACGAGGATCAGGTCCAGAAGGAGCGCCACGATCCGACGCGTGCGCACGCCTGCAAAAGCTTCCGCCGGAAGCTGGACGAACACCGGAACCGGGAAGCCCGACCGCTCATAACCGCTTCTGTCGCTCATGTTCACACTCCACCTACGCCCGGCGGACCCACATGTTCCAACTGAAACACTGCCTACACATCCGTCGCTTAGCCGAGCAACATGTGGTCCCGGCAGGACAGCAAGACAAGAGCCACAGCCATAGCGGCGCCCCTTCACGGGGGAGCAGCTTTGGTAAACACCATGTTACGCGCAAATTCGCGAAAGGGAACAAGTGCTATTGAACGAAAATCAATTTTTTCTGATGCTCATGCAAATTTGCTGCAAAGCTTATGCGAATGGGCAATAGTTAGGATCGGACTGCGAGTATCCAAGCCGTTTCAAAGGAGTGTTGCGTGCGCGAAGGCCGGTTTGCCGCGATCTCGCTGGTGACAATGTGGTCCATGTGCGGGACCGAAATCGCCACCGCCAAGGAGCCGCCAAGGAATTTCGTCCAGCTTTCGGATGTCGCACCCACGATCCGGCAGGATATCCGCTATGCGGGCAGCCAGAATTTTACCGGGCGGCCGGTGCCGGGCTATTCGGCGCCGCAGTGTTGGCTGCGCCAGGAAACAGCGGAAGCGCTTGCGGCCGCGCAACGAGAAGCCGCCGCCTCTGGCCTAAGCCTCGTCGTTTATGATTGTTATCGGCCGTTGCGGGCGACCGAGGCTTTCGTGGCCTGGGCGGGTGACGCCTCCGATCAGGCCATGAAGGCCGCCTATTATCCAAGGGTCGACAAGAGCCTGCTTTTCGAACGCGGCTATATTTCCAAGGTCTCGATGCATTCGACGGGGGTCGCGGTTGATCTTGCCCTGATTGGCCTCGATTTTGGGACGACTTTCGATTTTTTCGACGAGGTTTCGGCGACCGATTATCCGAGCCTCGGTGCCGAGCCGACGCGGAACCGTGCCATGCTGGTCGTATTGATGCAACGGCACGGCTTTGAGAATTACCCCGGCGAATGGTGGCATTTTTCACTCAAAAGCGTCACAGACGCCGCGCCTTGCGATTTCGATCTCAAATAAGTGGATCAAGCGCGTACGCCCGCGCGATGTCCTGACGCCACCTATGATCGAGCCGACGAGAGATGCGCCAAGCGCTTCATAGCCTCCATATCCAGACCCGTCGCAAGGGCCTTGTCGAGATCACCGGAGACGTGGCCGGCTGGCTCAGCGCGCAAAAAATCGCGACCGGCCTGCTGACGATCTTTTGCCGTCACACCTCGGCATCCCTGCTCATTCAAGAAAATGCCGACCCGGATGTGCGTGCCGATCTTGAGAGTTTTTTCGAAGCGATCGCACCGGAGGATCGCAACCGCTACATCCATCAAACGGAAGGCCTCGACGATATGCCGGCCCACATCAGAACCGCTTTATCGCAAACGCAGCTTTCGATTCCGGTGGCGTCGGGCAGGATGGTGCTGGGGACTTGGCAGGGCATCTATTTGTTTGAGCACCGCCGGGCGCCCCACCGCCGTGAGATCGTGCTACACCTCTTGGGAGAATAGCTGAGGTTCTTAACGAAAAGCCATTTCAATTTGTCCGTCGATTGAGCCGAAACTTAAAGTTTGTTTATTCATCCTCAAGGAATGGAAATGCCAGAATCATTGTCCCCGGTGGTTGTCGCGTCGATCATCTTCGCCTGTACCTTCGCCGCGGCCCTTTTCGGCATGGTCCTGCACCGGAAATTGCCGGATCATCATTTGAACGACGAATCAAAGGAGGTCGAGAAGCTCGTCATGGGGCTGATCGCAACCCTGGCGGCCTTGGTGCTTGGTTTGCTGGTCGCCTCGGCGAAGAGTTCCTTCGATAGGCAAAGTGCTGAATTGCGGCAGGTGTCAGCCACGGTTCTCGAGCTTGACGGCCTTCTGGCGCATTTTGGACCGGGCGCTAGCGAGGCGCGCCAGAGGTTCCATTCGGCGGTTTCAGTGGCCACTGCAAAAATCTGGTCGAACGATAACGTCCGGCTCGGTCTAGCCAACCATGTCGAGGCCAACGCTTTCTATGACAGCATCCAAAATCTTTCGCCCAACACGGAAGCGCAACGCTTCATTCAGAAGAGGGCGCTTGAAATAAGCGCGGCCCTCCGCCAGACAAGCGCGCTCATGATCGAACGGGTCGGCAGTTCGATCCCCTGGCCGTTCCTGACTATCCTCGTATTTTGGCTTTCGGTTTTGTTCTTGGGATTTGGCCTTTTCGCAAGCGTCAACGCGACCGTCTTGGTTGCCCTCTTGATAGGAGCGCTCTCGGTCTCAAGTGGGATTTTCCTGATCTTGGAATTGGACCAGCCCTACCAGGGATTGATACGGGTCTCCGACGCGCCCCTGCGCAACGCCCTGGCTCAAATCAACCAATGAACATGCGCAGAGGAACTGCGTCGGTCAGAAACCGTGCGATAAACCGATCCGGCTCAAGCGGCTGGGGGGGTGGCCTGGCTTACGCCGGCCAGCGCGGCGCGCAGCGCGTCTTCCTTGGTGTGGTCGAAGGAGGTCCGTAAAACCGTCCCGCCGACGCCCTTGAGATCCTCCAGCACCTTGTCGGTGGTCAATTTGCGGATCAACAAAAACAAAGCCGCATTGCCTGATTGCAAGGTTTGCCCGATCTCTTTCATGAATGCGTCGTTGACGCCAACATCGGAGAGCGCGCCGCCGATTGCGCCGGAGGCAGCCCCAAGCGCGGCGCCGGCGAGCGGCATGAGGAAGATCAAACCGATCAACGTCCCCCAGAAGGTGCCGGAAACCGCTCCAAGCGCGGTCGTATTCACCAGCTGGTTGAGCTTGACGCTGCCGTTGGGCTCCTTGACGGCGATGGCCGCGTCGCCAAGTTCGATCAGATATTCCTTCTGCAAGTCCAATATCTTTTGCCGGACTTCCTCGGCCTTGGCTTCGGAAGGAAATGCGATAACGACAAGGTCGCTCATAGTCTGCCTTTCTTTCTTTGCGGCGTCTCTATCATACTGATCGCGCCCCCGGCCCATCCTTGCGCCACGGCCCCGAGGCGGGCGAACAAATGCGACAATCGCAAGCAGTTGCGCAACTAATGTGAAGCAATATCATAAATTTGAACGTCGTTAGGTCAAAACTTTCGACCCGCGCCGGGGACTTGGCTAAAGCCCCTCGAAAAGCACGCCCGCGAGCAATACCCCATAGGCTGCCCCCAACACCCAAAAGCGATGCACCGCTACATAATGCCCGACGACGGGAATATGCGTGTAGAGCGAAGCGACCGCGAGAACCGCAAGCACGAGGGAGACGAGGAAAACAAGCAGTGTAGGCGGGGTCAGGTTGAAGCGCATGGCAAAGTCCCGAATCAGTGGTTCCTAAGCCCAAGCTTTTACAGCGAACCCCAGGTCGGCTGGCAAATTTAATCGACTCTCCCGCGAACTCCTTCGCGCCCTTGCCGTTCGAGGGGTGCATGCCCTCACTCGCGCGTGCGGCGCCCTCGCCGTGAAGGTCGAGGCGATCCCTTCAAACCCTTCGCTCCTCACGAAAACGATCCTCTCTCAGAAGGATTCTTGCGATGTTCTCACACGTCAAGGAAACCATTCAGCCGGTTACGGTCAACACGCCGGATCCGCGATTTGGACAGTATCTTCTCGAACAATTCGGCGGCGCCACCGGGGAATTGACAGCCGCGCTGCAATATTGGGTGCAATCGTTCCATGTCGAGGATGCCAGCATCCGGGATATGTTGCAGGATATTGCCCTGGAAGAATTCAGCCATCTGGAGATGGTCGGCAAGCTGATTGCGCAGCACACGCGAAATATCGATCAGAGCGATGTCTATGCAGCGCCGCTGTTTGCCGTAAAAGGCATGGGACCCCATTTCCTCGACAGTCAGGGAGCGGCCTGGACGGCCTCCTACATCAACGAGGGCGGCAATGTGGTGCGCGACCTCCGCGCCGATATCGCCGCCGAAGCTGGGGCTCGGCAGACCTACGAAGCGCTGATCAAGCATTGCACCGACGAAGGCACGAAAAAGGTGCTCGTCCATTTGCTGACCCGCGAGATTACCCACGCGCAAATGTTCATGAAGGCATTGGATGCGATGGGCAAATTGACCGATCCCTTCTTCGGCAATGTGCAGCCGGACGACACCGTGGATGTGGTTTTCAATCTATCTCACGGCGAAGACTATCGGGGACCCTGGAACGAAGGTCAGTTCCGCTATGTGGCGGATCCGAAACCGCAAGGCGGATTTCCGCCCGCTCCCGTCAATCCCGACGACGAGAAGCTCGACCGTCGCGCCGCCGAATAAGGCGCGGCTGATGCCCGAAGCATCGTCAAAAAAAAATTGGGGCCGCGTGGTTGGCGCGGCCCCTTTTTTACGGACTCCCCCGAGGGCCCAAGGGAGGGCGTAAATCGATTTGCGAGGTCAGCCCCTGATCCCGAATATGGTTTTCGGGAAGCCGAGCTGTCCGGTTTTAATGTTCGTCGATTTTTCGACGGTGGTCGGTCGGTCGAATTGCACCAACACACCGAGGGCGCCGGCCGCCAAGGCCAGAACGACGATCAGAATAAGGGAAACTCTAAACTGTCTGCGGGCCGAGCGCGCGTCATAGGCGCGGACAAAACCGGCATCGGCCTTATGGTCAGAATGGTCCGTAATCGACATGCCGCCACTCCGAGACAGTGGATTCAAGCTATGTATTTCCATTAACGCGCGGATCCCGCCGCGCCTGTGCGGCGACGCACGACTCCGCGAGCGCCCTCGATACCGATCGTGCGGTCTCGTTAAGGCGACCCTGCGACCAAAGCCTGGCTCGGCAGAGTTCTCGCCTGATTAAGGTCTTTCGCGCCCCCGCGCATGTTTAAAATGATTTTAGTGTTAATGCGCCGTCAACATGGTTTTCGGCCGCGAGCCCGCTCCTGCGGCCGCCCCTGGTGGTTTCTTGTTGCGTTGCGGGAGCTTGATACCTAAGGTCCCCGCCGCACGAGGGGTACGCCCTCATTTCCGCAGCGGAGCCTGTCTAATGTCCTTTATCGCCGATGCCCTTTTGCGTGTAAAACCATCCGCGACGATTGCGGTCACACAAAAGGCACGCGATCTCAAAGCCGCCGGGCGCGACATCATTTCGCTGTCAACCGGTGAGCCGGATTTCGACACGCCGGACAACATCAAAAAAGCGGCGATTGCCGCAATCGAGCGCGGCGAGACCAAATATACGCCGGTCTCTGGCATCCCGCCTTTGCGTGAGGCGATTGCGCAAAAATTCAAACGCGAAAACGGCCTCGACTATAAAGCTTCGCAGACCATCGTCGGCACCGGCGGAAAGCATATTTTGTTCAATGCGCTTCTCGCCACCATCAATCGCGGCGATGAAGTCATCATTCCGGCGCCCTATTGGGTGAGCTATCCCGATATGGTTTTGATCGCGGGCGGTACCCCGGTCGCGGTCGAAACCCGCATGGAGCATGGCTTCAAGCTGCAGGCCGAGGCGCTCGACAAGGCGATCACGCCGAAAACCAAATGGCTGATCCTGAACTCGCCGTCGAACCCGTCGGGCGCCGCCTATACGCGCGCGGAATTGAAAGCGCTTACCGATGTCCTGCTGCGCCATCCGCACGTGTGGACCCTGACCGACGACATTTATGAGCATCTGACCTATGGCGACTTCACCTTCACGACGCTGGCGCAGGTCGAGCCGAATCTCCTTGACCGCACGCTGACCATGAACGGCGTGTCGAAATCCTACGCCATGACCGGCTGGCGGATCGGCTATGCCGCCGGCCCGGACTTTTTGATCAAGGCGATGGACATGCTGCAGGGCCAGCAGACCTCGGGCGCCTGCTCAATCGCGCAATGGGCGTCGGTCGAGGCGCTCACCGGTCCGCAGGATTTCATTCCCGAGCGGCGAAAGATTTTCGAGGGACGGCGCGACCTCGTCGTCTCGATGCTCAACCAGGCGAAATATTTGAACTGCCCGACCCCGGAAGGCGCGTTCTATGTCTATCCGTCTTGTGCGGAGGCGATCGGAAAAAAGACGCCTGAGGGCAAAGCGATCGGCAATGACGAGGATTTCGTCGCGGCTCTGCTTGAGGCCGAAGGTGTCGCGGTGGTTCAGGGCTCGGCCTTTGGCCTTGGCCCGAATTTCCGGATTTCCTATGCGACCTCGACGTCGGTGCTGGAAGATGCCTGCGCGAAAATCCAGCGGTTTTGCGCGTCGCTCGTGTAATCGCACCAAAATGTTTCACGTGAAACATTTTGGTGCGATCGGCGCGGCATCAGGCAGCAAACTCATCTAAATCAATATTGCAGAAAATAGGGTTTCTGGCCACGCTTTGTTCAACAAAGCATGGGCGGGTCTGTTTGAACCTTAAATTGTCCACGCCCTTCGCCCGAAGTGCGATGAACTAGAGCGCATATCGGCCTCTTACGAGATGCGCGCGAGCTGGCGTCAACTGTTAGTCGCGCCAAAGCCTGGATCAAAATGATACAGTCTTGCGCAAGGCTACCGGCTTTAAAATCATCTAAGCCAGTTGAGGCAAGCAATGCGGGGCGGAAACGAAAGGGCTAAAGGTGCGGGTTGCAAAGTAGCCGATGAAAGTAAGTTTGAGCAATTTATTCAACTATTTATCGCACATGTTTATGCCATGGTTATGTTGCATCAATAGCGCGATCAAAGAATTTTTTAACAATTAGCCTATCTGCAGGATGGACAAAAGATTTGGCGAATCTATATACTCTCCTCTGGCAGGTCGCGTTCAGAAGTTTTTTGATTTGTCAAGCCGCAAGCTAAAAGGCCCTGGAGATTTCAATGCAAACATTGCAAAGCGTCCGTGTTGTCATCCTTAATGATGGCGGCCAATGGATTGCGCAGTGCCTTGAACATGACATTTGCGCAATGGCTAACAATTTAGATACTTTGCAGTCCCGTCTCGAAGTTGCAATCGAGGCGGAGCTAGAGCTTTGTAAGTCGGAAGGTCGTGACCTGAGTTCTTTACCTCAAGCACCGGCACATTTTTTTACCCTATGGGATAAGCGTTCTAACTTTGATAAGAGCGAGATGATAGACGGCGTTGGATACCAAATGGCTCTTTGCGCATAGGGAAAATTCGTGGCCTCGCCCTTTGGCGGACACCCGACATTAGCTCAATATATGCAATGGATCAGAGAATGTGGCGGTCATTGTCAATGCGGATACCGCAATGACAAACAGGGCCAACCAGTTTCGCTGGTGAAGATTGTTGCCGATAATGGAAAGTCAGTAATCATCTCTGGCCTAGATCAGGCTGAACATATGGTGCCAACATATGTGGCTTATCTTGATCGAAGACTTGGGGTAAATTCTCCCTGGTTTAAGTTGCCGGAATAACCAAATATTTTTTGGCCCATATCCTTTCCAATGGTGCGAAACTTGATGCTGTGCTGGAGGGAGCCAGGATTCAATTGTTTTCGCCGATTCAAGCGCCGCCATCGAGATTTCCTTTACGAAATCGACAGATCAGCATACATAAAATAGGTGGAGGCGGGGGGTGTCGAACCCCAAGGGGAGACGCTGCAAATCGTTCCTTGGCACCGGCCTATAACCGCCCCCACACAGGAAACCCGGTCGGGTATGCGTCCGGGTTTTCTGGTTTAGGCGGTTGTATAGATACCCTTTTTGCCCTCAATTGATCTGATAAGCCCTTGCTTGTTCAGCCGATAGAGCCTGTTTGAAATGATATTGCGAGCCCCGATTTCTTTGTATTTCCGAAAGAGATCAATCAGAATTTCGTCGAGGGTGGCCGTTCCACCACGGTCATTAATAATCAGGACGAGCTGATCGGTTTGTCCTTTTTTTGCACGGTCGCTCAACTGCGCCAGCAATTCGTCGGGAAGGTCTGAAAGGTCATCTTCTTCGACGGAAGGCGGTTCGACTAGTTTTTGCTGGGGCGTCCCCTTCTCCGGGCGATTTTCTTGATTTTCAAGATATTTGAGAAGATCTTCGTGCTGATCGAGCAATCGTCTATACATTTCGACCTGACCAGGCCGATAGTTTGGGTGATTCGGAGGGAACCGATCTAGTAGGCTCTCGTAATGAGCAACTTGGCCCTTGACTAATGCTATGTGTTTATCTAACATAATAAAGCCCTTACACGGCAAACGGGCGGCGTTCGCGCTCATTGGCCCGTTTCGATTTGGATGACGGAGTCGGTTTTCCTTCCACGGGGACCGGCTCCGTTTTCATATCTGGCATAGTCTTAATCATATCACAAGCAATTTTTCGCGATTTCGTCGATTCCGCGCCATTTTTTTGAGTCGCAGTCCCTGTTTCCACCATCGCATCACGCCATTTTGCCTTGAATGCGCGATTTTTAGCTTATAAAAGCAATATAAAAGCAACAGCACATCATAATCTCTGCCAATTTCTGTTCTCGAAAACAAAATGCACAAGAATGCATATTTTTGTGCGCAAGAATGCATATTTTTGATATGTCTATCGCCAGATATTAATATATAGATATCTTTATGTGAATGTGGCGACCGAGCCCCCTCTCGGCGATCACCCTCGCGTCCAATCTTTTAGCACCGAGACGACGGCACTTGTGAGACGCGCGAGATCGTCTTCCCCAATCGTGAAGGCCGGGGTGAGATAGACGATCCTGCCGAAGGGGCGCACGAACACACCGGCCTCGATGAACCGTCGTTTCAATTCGCCCATATTGTCGATGCGATCGAGTTCGACCACGCCGATCGCGCCCTTGACCCGCACATCGCGGACATGTGGAAGACTTCGCGCGGGTTCAAAACCCCGCGCGAGTGCCGCTTCTATGGCCGCCACTTGCGCCAGACGCGGCTCGCTCGCGAAGAGATCGAGCGAGGCATTGGCCGCGGCGCAGGCGAGCGGATTGGCCATGAAGGTCGGTCCATGCATCAGCGCGTGGCGCGGCTCCTCGGACAGAAACGCATCGAATATTTTTGCCGTGGCGATGGTCGCGGCGAGCGCCATCGTGCCGCCGGTCAACGCCTTCGAGAGCGTTATAATGTCCGGCGTGACGCCCGCCGCCTCGCAGGCAAACATGGTTCCGGTCCGGCCGAGGCCGGTAAAGATTTCGTCAAAAATCAGCAGAAGACCATGCCGATCTGCTGTGCGTCTTACGTGCTGCAAAGTGGCCGCATCGTGAAACAACATGCCGCCGGCGCCCTGCACCAAGGGCTCGACCAGAATGCCGGCAATCTCATCTGCGTGGGCCTCAAGCAATGTGTCGAAAGCTTTGGCCCGAATGCCATCAGTAGGAAGCTCGGCGATGATCTGCTGCGGCAGGACCTTGGCGAAGAGGGTATGCATCCCTTCCTCGGGATCGCAGACCGACATGGTTGCGAATGTGTCGCCATGATAGCCGCCCTTGAACGCGACAAAGCGGCTGCGCTGGTTTTGTCCCTGGTTCAGCCAGAATTGCACCGCCATCTTCATGGCGACCTCGACGGCGACCGAGCCGCTGTCGGAGAAAAACACCCGATCGAGTTCGCCGGGAAGCAGCGCCGTCAATCGCCGCGCCAAATTGAGCGCGGGCTCGTGCACGAGACCTCCGAACATGATGTGAGGCATAAGGCCCAGCTGATCCAGGACGGCCGCGCTGATCTTTGGGTGGTTATAGCCGTGGCAGCCGGTCCACCAGCTCGCGATCCCGTCGATGAGTTCGCGGCCATCGGCGAGAAAAATGCGGCTTCCCTCGGTGCGAACCACGGGAAGCGGCGGCGCCGTCGTCTTCATCTGGGTGTAAGGCAGCCAGATATGCTCCATCCCGCGCGTAAACCACTCCGGCGGTGCAGTTTTCATTCGTTTTTGCCTCCGGCCTCGCCGATTTGTCCCTTCCAGCCGCGCTTCCACCGGTCGGGGCTACCCAAACGGTTCGGGCTCGCCTATGTTGCCCGCGTTTTCCACCCACCTGGGACATTATCATGGCCGCGCATAGCATTCCGCATTTCCACAATCAGCCGGGCGTCCCGGTGGTGCGCGTCGGCGCCAGGGAATTCATGTGTGTTGGCGCTCTGCCGCCCTTGGATCATCCGCATATCTTTATCGACATGGGCGAGAGCCTCGACGCCATCTGCCCCTATTGCTCGACGCATTATGTCTATGACGACCGGCTGCATGGCACCTGCGAACCGCCCGAATGCATGTTCAAGCCTGAGGCCGAGTCCCTGACGGAATCGTCGATTGAGCACGCCTGATCTCCGATGAAAGGGCCTCATGCACTAATAGCTGGCGCCGGGATCGGCGGTCTTTGCGCGGCCTTGTGCCTGGCGCGCGCGGGCTGGCGGGTCACCGTCTACGACAAAGCCAAGGTTCTCGAAGAAGTCGGCGCGGGCCTTCAGCTCTCGCCCAATGCCAGTGTCGTTTTGGGCCGGCTCGATGTCATTCAGCGCCTAAAACCCTTCAGCCTTTCCCCGCGCGCCATCAAGATTCGCCGCAGCCGGGATGGCGCCGTACTCGCGGAGATGTCGCTCGAAAACGCCGAACAACGCTGGGGGGCGCCTTACCTTGTCGCGCACCGCGGCGATCTCCAGCGTGTTCTGCTTGAGGCGATCGCAGGCGAGGGCCGCATAAGTCTCCATACCGGGGCGGCCGTCGTCGGATTTACCTCTTGCGTCAACCGGGTTGAAGTTGTTGTCGAGCACGGCGACTACCGGGTGACAACGACGGGGGATTGTCTGATCGGAGCGGATGGATCGCGCTCGCTCATTCGCGAGCGGATGGTCCGCGAACGAGAGGGGCCGCCCGGAACAGCTCATGCGCAGATTGTGCATCCGACCGATCGGCCAATATATTCCGGTCGTACCGCCTGGCGCACCCTTGTCGATGCAGGCAAGGTCCCTGACGACCTGCGCAAGGAAGAGACCACGCTCTGGCTCGGGCGCAGAGCCCATCTCGTTCATTATCCCTTGCGCAAGGGGACGATCGTCAACGTCGTGGCGATCGTGGATGAGGATTTCCGCGTCGCGGATGAAGCGGAATTCTGGTCCAGCATAGGTGCGCCGAAGGATCTCGAAGCGCGGTTTGCGGACTGGCACGCAAGCGCTAAAGATTTGCTGCGCGCGGCTCCGCAGTGGCGCAAATGGCCGCTCTTCGATCGCGAACCGATCGCCAGCTGGACAGCCGGCCGGGTGGCGCTATTGGGCGATGCGGCGCATCCCATGCTGCCGTTCCTCGCGCAAGGCGCGGCGCAGGCGATCGAGGATGCAAGCGCGCTTGGCGAAGCCTTGGCGGGTCATCGCAATGTCGAAGAAGGCCTCCTTGCTTACCAGGTGGCGCGGCATGCCCGCGCGACGCGGGTGCAGTGGGAATCGCGACGGCAGGCCCAGATCTATCATTTCGGCGGTCCCGCGGCCTTGGTTCGCGACTTTGCGCTTCGCGGCCTTGGCGGCGAGAAGATGCTCTCCCGCTACGATTGGCTTTACGACGCGCATACGCCGCGAGCCTGATCGAAGTTCAGCCCGTAACGGTTTCCGGTTGAACCTTGGTGTCCGAAAGGGCGATCATGCGGCGCAGTTCAGGCAGGCAGGATCCGCAATTCGTGCCGGCGTTGAGCCGCGCGCCGATCGCTTCGGTAGAACACGCGCCCGCGGCGATGGCCCGTTCGATCGCGCCCGCCTTGACGCCGAAACAGGCGCAGATCGTTGGGCTGGCATCGAAGTCGGCGGCGGCGCTTCGGCCAGCCAGCAGGAAGCGGCGTGCGGGTCCCTCAAGGCGCTCCAGCCGCCAGATTTCGGAAAGGGCGCTCCAAGCGGGGATTTCGCCATCGCGCCCCATGAAGATCACGGCATCGAGCCTTCCAGCCGTGATCAGCGCGGCCCGGAAAATGCCCCTTGCCCGATCGTGAAACTTGGCCTGCTCGGCCTTGCCGGCGGCGTTGCAGACCGCCTCGAATAGGGGTTGAAAAGCCTCGTTCGTCGCAAATCGCGCCGCATAGCCGTCCTCGATGGCGGTCCATGCCCAGACGCTGTCTCCCGGGAGCCTGAAACGACGGCGCGACAGCACAAACCCCTGCGCCGAGAATTCGACGGGGGCGAGCGCCGCTGGAATGGCCTTGGCATCCGGCTGCCCGGAATAGGGGTCGACGATGCTATGGACCAGCGCGCCCGTGCGGGCACCTCCGGCGGTCTCGTCGCTCCAATGGATCGGGACGAAGATCCGGCCGGCAATTTGGGCATCTGTCACGACAACGCGCAGCACGGCGCTGCCATGTGCCGTGTTCACGCGCGCAAATCCGCCCTCGGCTACGCGCAATCTTCGGGCATCCTGCGGGTTCACCTCGACGAAGGGCTCGGGAATATGGCTGGCGAGTCTTGGCGAGAGGCCGGTTCGCGTCATCGTGTGCCATTGGTCGCGCACGCGTCCGGTGTTGAGAAGAAATGGATATTGCCCATCCGGCGCCTCCGCGAGCGCGGGTTCGGCAATGGCACTAAAGCGCGCGCGGCCCGAGGGCGTGAAAAAACGCCCGTCCGCAAACATTCGTTGGGTCCCGCGCGGCGCATTTTCGGAAGCCGGCCATTGCACCGGTGAAAGCGCGGCATAGGCGGCGTCGCTGATCCCGGCTAGCGCACCGAGATCGAAATCGCGCGCGCCATGGTTTTCGAAGGCCGACAGGGCCGCGTGTTCCCGGAAAATAGCGGCTGGATGCTGATAGTCGAAGGCGGCGCTGAAGCCCATGCGCTTGGCGACCTGCGAGACGCTCCACCAATCGGGTTTCGCTTCGCCAGCGCAGGGCATGAATGCACGCTGCCGCGAAATCCGCCGCTCCGAATTGGTCACGGTCCCGTCTTTTTCGCCCCAGGCGGCGGCGGGCAGCAGCACATGCGCGCCGGCACCGATCGTGTCTGTCGAGCACACATTGTCCGAGATGACCAGAAGGTCGAGTTCAGCCATCGCCGCGCGGAAATGATCGGCGCGCGGCAGGCTGACGGCCGGGTTGGTGCCCATGATCCAGAGGGCCTTGATTTGGCCTCGCGCGATGGCGTCGAACATCGCGACCGCCTTGAGGCCCTCGCCCGAGGCCATGTGCGGCGCGTCCCAGAAGCGGGCGACCCGGTCCATGTCGGGCGGCGAAAAGTCCATATGCGCGGCAAGCTGATTGGCGAGACCGCCGACTTCCCGCCCGCCCATGGCATTCGGCTGCCCGGTCAAGGAGAATGGTCCCGTCCCCGGCTTTCCAATACGCCCGGTGGCGAGATGGCAATTGATGATCGCAGCGACCTTGTCGGTTCCCTGCCAGGACTGGTTGACCCCTTGGCTGTAGAGTGTGACGACGCGGCTTGTCGCCGACCAGAGATCGAAGAACGCCATGATTTCTTGCGTCGAAATCCCGCATTTGGCGGCAATCGTTGCCAGATCCGGTGCGATCTGGCGCGCTTGCGCGAGTGCGGTCTCGAAATCTTCCGTGTGCACGGCGATGTAGGCGTGATCGATATGCTCGTGCTCGGCGAGGTGAACGAGAAGGCCGCAGAATAACACCCCGTCCATGCCGGGCTTGATCGTCAAGGCGAGATCGGCACTTTCCGTCGTGGCGGTGCCCCGGACGTCGATGCTGACGATGCGCGCGCCGCGCTGTTCGCGTGCCCGCACCATCCGCTGGTAGAGGATCGGATGGCACCAGGCGGCATTCGATCCCACCAGCACAAGAAGGTCGGCCTCATCGAGGTCTTCATAGCAGCACGGCACCGTATCCGAGCCGAAGGCCCGGCGATGGCCGGACACGGAGGAGGACATGCAGAGGCGCGAATTGGTATCGACATTGGCGGAGCCAATGAAGCCCTTCATCAATTTATTGGCAACGTAATAGTCTTCCGTGAGCAATTGCCCGGAAAGATAAAATGCCACCGCCTCAGGGCCATAAGTCTCGATTGTGCGCGAAAACCCGTCGGCGATGCGATCGAGGGCCGCATCCCATGTCGCGCGCTCGCCATCGACCATCGGATGCAAGAGCCGCGTCTCGGATGCCAAGGTCTCGCCGAGCGCCGAGCCTTTGGAACAAAGCCGGCCCAAATTGGCGGGGTGGCTCGCATCACCGGCGATCGCTGCGCCTCCTGCGCCGTCCGGCGTTGCGACAACTCCGCAGCCAACGCCGCAATAGGGACAGGTCGTACGAACGCTTAAGGCTGCCGCATGGGCATTCATCAGTAAACGTCCGTCTGATACCGGTGTTGTCCGCGAAGGTCTTTCAGGAACACCTTCGCGGCGGCGACGTCCATCTTCCCATGCTCCCTGCAGACATCGACGAGCGCCGCCTCGACATCGACGGCCATGCTTTTGGCATCGCCGCAGACGTAAAAATGGGCGCCCTTGCTAAGCCATGACCAAAGTTCGGCAGCTTCCTCTCGCAATTTGTCTTGGACATAGACCTTGCGTTCGCTTTCGCGTGACCATGCAAGCGACAGCTTGGTGAGCGTCCCAGCGGCGGCAAATCCCGACAGCTCCTCCTCGTAGAAAAAATCCGTCTCACGCCGCTGATGGCCGAAAAAGAGCCAGGCCGGTCCTTGGGCCTTGGCCGCCATGCGTTCCTGCAGAAACGCCCGGAAGGGTGCGATGCCGGTTCCGGGGCCGACCATGATGATCGGCGTGTCGCCATCGGCCGGCAACGCGAAGTCATGGGCGCGCTGAATATAGACTTTTACCTTGTCGCCGGGCTGCAAGCCCGTGCCTGCGAATGTCGAGGCGACGCCGAAGCGCTCGCGCCCGCCTATTGCATAGCGGACATGATCGATGGTGAGAGACACCCGTCCTTTGCCTGCGCGGTGCGAGGAGGCGATCGAATAGAGTCGGGGCTGCAAGGGTTCGAGGGCCTCGACGAAAGCTTCCGGATCGGGCCGCAACCGGGGGAATTTTTCAAGCGCCGCCAGAACATCGAGTGTCGCGGCATCGCCGTCGGGGTCACCCCCCTTGGCCAAGGCTTTTGCCTTCGCGCGGGATGTGCCGCCCGTGATGTAAGAAATCAGCTCGAACAGAACGTCGGGCGCCAATCCCAATGAGACGTCTTCCCGAAGGATCTGACGCAGGGTCTTGTCGGCAATCGGGAAATCGTGGGGCGCATCGATCGCCGCGATGACCGCATCGACCAGCCGCTCGTCATTGACCGGAAAAATGCCAAAGCTGTCGCCGGGCTCATAGTCGAGGCCGGCTTCCGAAATATCGAAGTCGACATGATAAGTCGCCTTTGCGCTGCCCTCGCGATTCAGTCTTTTGCGCCCCAGAAAGGTCGCTTCGGCGGGCGTGTTTCTTGAACGGCCGGGACGGGTGTCGGCGTCCCTAGCCTTGCCAATCGCGGCGGCTTCGGCTTTGGCCTTGGCTTCGTCCGGATCGCTCGCGCCGCCTCCCATTTCCTCGATCAGAATTTTCAGCGTGCGCGCGGTTTCCTTGGCGCCCGGCACGCAGAGGTTCAAGCGCTCCTCGGCCTGGGTCGCGATGGCCGTTGCATAGTCCTCGCAATTGTAGCCGCATTGCCCGCAGTCTTGTTGGGCCATTGCCGCCATCATGCGGCGGGCGAGCGGACGGCCTTCGGCGAGCTTCATCCGCTCGCCGAGCGGCAAGGTCTGATCATGCCAAGGCGCGCCATCATCTGCGATATCGAGCGTAACGGCTTGTGGGCCGGACAGGGCGGCATAGACCGCGAGGTCCTGCGGGGGGAGGGCGACGCCGGATTGCGGCTCCGGCGCGAGAAGCCCTGCGAAAAAGCCGTTGAGCCATGCACGCTGCTCGGGGGAGAAGGGCGCGGTCTCCGGAATGATCGGTGCCGGCGCCGGTGGGCGGTGAAAAGCGTTCATCCGTCTTGTCCTTCGGCGAAATTCTTAAGCGCGGCATTCTCATGCCGCGTCGTAAAGGCCTGAAAGCTTTCCGAAGGCGCGGCGCGATGTGCGAGATAGGCCTTGAGCAGGTTCTCCACCCGCAAGGGCGCATCCTCGGCTTTCACATCGCGCAAAATCTCCCGCCCGATCGCGCCTGTGGGTCCAAAGCCGCCACCGGCAACGATGTGGTAGCCATCGGTTGTATCGCCCTCGGCATTGAGCGCGACTCGGGCGGCGATGAGACCGATGTCGCCAATGTAATGCTGCGCGCAGGAATGATGACAGCCGGTGAGATGGATGTTGACCGGCTGATCGAGATTGACGCGCGGTTCGCACCAGTTGGCGATCTGCTCGGCGTGGGCTTTGGTATCGGCGGCGGAAAACCGGCACCCGCGCGAGCCCGTGCAGGCGACGAGGCCGGCGCGGATGGAGGAGGCCCGCCAATCGAGTCCGGCCGTTTCCACCGCCGCCTTGGCATCTGCGAGACGGGCTTCGGGGATCCCCGAAATCAAAAGATTCTGCCAGACCGTGAGGCGCAAGTCTCCGTCGCCGAAGTCCCGCGCGATCGCGGCAAGCGCGCGCATTTGCGCACAATCCATTTTCCCGACCGGCAGAACAACACCAAGATAGAAGAGACCTTCCTGCTTTTGCGGATGCGCGCCGATATGCGCTTGGCGATCCTGCATTGGCCGGGAGAGAATATGCCTCTCGTCGACGCGGGAAATTTTTCGCCCGAGCTGCTCTTCGACCTTGGCAAGAAAACCGTCGAGACCCCGGCCCTCGGCGACGTAACGGTCGAGCACATATTTCAGCCGTGCCTTCGCCCGGTTGGTGCGGTCGCCTTCGGCAATGAAAACCCGCACGATGGCATCCGCGACGTCCGTTGCCTCAGTGGGCCGGACAATGGCGCCCGTCTCCCGCGCAAGGTCCCGATGCCCGGTAATGCCGCCGACGATCAGTTTGAACCACACGCCGGGATCAACGCCCGCACCTTCAGCGATTTCGACGGCTTGAAAGCCGATGTCATTGGTATCCTCAAGCGTCGGAACCGAACCGCCTCCATCGAAGGCAACATTGAATTTGCGGGGCAGCCCGGAAAGCGTGCGCTGGTTGAGAATGTGAAAGTGCCACGCGCGGGCAAACGGCCGCGTGTCGATAAGTTCATTCACGCCGATCCCGGCGGTGGCGTCGCCCGTTACGTTTCGGATGTTATCGGCGCCGGCACCGCGCGAGGTCAGGCCCAAATCCTGCAGCCCTTCCACGACATTCAGGGAGTCGTGCGCGGCGATTTCGCGGATTTGCAGATTGGCGCGGGTCGTCACATGGGCATAGCCGCCAGCGAATTTTTCGGCGAGATCGGCGACGCCGGCAAATTGCCAATGCGAGAGAATGCCGTTGGGGATGCGCAGCCGGCACATATAGCTGTCCTGGGCCGGCGCGACATAAAAGAGACCATAATAACGCCAGCGGAAATTATCGGCGGCTTTCGGATATTCCTTGCGGTCGGCCTGGTCGCGCAGCCGATGATAGGCATCGAAGGGGTGTTCTTCGCGTTTCCATTTCTCCTGGTCGGCAAGTTTTTTGCCGCCTCTGATGAACTCGTCCTGGGCCAGCAGATGCGGGGCGTCGGGACCCGATGGCTTCGGCTCCAAAGCCGTCGGGGCGGGGCTGGCTGGAGGCAATAAACCTTTGCCCCCGCGCGCCTGGATGCCGGAGACAAATCCTTCGAGATAGCGTTTTTGTTCGGGAGTAAAATCGCCTGACATCGACAGCCTCACGCGGCTTGAGGCAGCGCGAGCGCCGGCCCGAAGGCAAGCAGATCGCGCATTTGGGAGACGTCGGCATGCGAGCGGATCAGATCGAGGTACCAGAGCCCGTCGGCGCTATCGCCAAACAGTACAACGCCCTTCAGCCGGTGGTCTTCGATGACGAACTTTTTATAAAAGCCTGCGCCATCATCCTCGATCATGACGACTTCGCTCGTCGGGCCTTCCATGAAGTCCCCGGCGGAAAACAGATTGACACCCGATACTTTTAGATTGGTTGCGAGTGTCGAGCCGGCATAGGTGGCGGTGGTCTCCCCGGCGAGGCGGCGGGCCAGGATTTTTGCCTGTTCATAGGCCGGCTCAACGAGGCCATAGACGTTGCTGCGATGCTCCGCGCATTCGCCAAGCGCGAAGATGTTGGCATCGCTAGTGGCGAGACCATCGTCAACGACGATGCCGCGACCAACCGCGAGCCCGGCCCGGCGCGCGAGCTCCACATGAGGCTTTATGCCGACCGCGCAGACCACGAAATCAGCGGGGAGAATACGCCCATCGGACAATTCGAGCGCCTTCGCACGGGCCTCTCCGACAACCCTCGCCGTGTCGGCCCCGAGCAGAACCTCGACCCCCTTGGCCTCGATCGCGCTTTTCAAAAGGGCGGCCGCATGGGGATCAAGCTGACGCTCCATCAGGCGGTCCATCAAATGCACGAGTGTCACCTCGACCCCGGCCTTGGCGAGGCCATAGGCCGCCTCTATGCCGAGCAAGCCGCCGCCGATCACAGCCGCGCGGGCGCCCGGCCGCATCAGGGCGCGCATCGCGCCAACGTCGGCGAGATCGCGGAACGTCAAGACATTTTCCAGATCCATGCCGGGCTTCGGCAGCTTGATCGGTTGCGAGCCGGTCGCCAGCACGAGCTTGGAATAGGAAAAGCATTGGCCGCTCGCCAGATTGACCGTTCGGCGATCCCGGTCGATTGAGGCAACTGCCTGTCCATCGAGGGTCGTCACGCCGCGCCCGCTCCACCAGTGCCGCGGCTTGAGTTCGAGCGAACCTTCGTCGACCTCTCCGGCGAGCAACGACGACAACAAAACGCGATTGTAGGAGAGCCGGGGTTCGGCGCCGATCACGATCACGCTGTAGCGGCCGAGAGCACGCCGAGTCAGCTCGTCGACGAAGCGGGTGGCAGCCATGCCGTTGCCGACAACAACCAATGGTTCGCTCATGGCTATCTCACGCCGCCTCGACATAGCTGTGTCGTTCATAGAGGAATTTCAGCACCCTTTCGCGCAGGTGGATGTAGGTCTCGTCGACGGCGAGTTCGAGCCGCTGGCGCGGTCGCGCGAGCGGCACGTCGAGCACTTCGCCGATGCGCGCGGAGGGGCCATTCGTCATCATCACGATGCGGTCCGAGAGAAGCACCGCCTCGTCGACATCATGGGTGATCATGATGACCGTGTTGTTGAGCGTCGAATGGATGCGCATGACGCTGTCTTGCAAATGGGCACGGGTCAGCGCATCGAGCGCGCCGAAGGGCTCGTCGAGAAGGAGCACTTTTGGCTCCATGGCGAGGGCGCGGGCGATTCCGACGCGCTGTTTCATCCCGCCGGAGATTTCCGAGACATGCTTGTCCTTGGCATGCGTCATCTGCACGAGATCGAGGTTATGCAGGCACCATTGATGCCGCTCGGCCCGCGATTTGACGCCCCCGAAAACCTTGTCGACGGCGAGCTTCACATTTCCATAGACCGTGAGCCAGGGCAGAAGACTGTGGTTTTGGAAGACGATCGCCCGATCGGGGCCGGGACTGTCGACTTGGCGGTCCTCCAGAAGGATCGCTCCGGTCGTCACGTCGGTCAGGCCCGCCAGAAGATTGAGGACAGTCGACTTGCCGCATCCGGAATGGCCAATGATGGAGACAAATTGGCCTCTTTCGATCGAGAGGTCGATGTCCTTCAACACTTCTGTCGTCGAGTTGCCGCGTGAAAAACTTTTCGTGACATGATCAATTCTGAGATAGGGACGAGCCATGGGGGCACCCTTAATTTGCAACTGTGCCACGGGTGACGAACGCGCCGATCGCGCCGACTAGGCGGTCAAGCACGAAGCCGGTGAGGCCAATGTAGCCGAGAGCAACGATGATGTCGGGCAGGCGCGAGGAATTCCAGGCATCCCAGATGAAGAACCCGATGCCGACGCCGCCGGTCAGCATTTCCGCCGCGACAATGGCGAGCCACGCAAGGCCGATGCCGATCCGCAAGCCGGTGAAGATGTAGGGCGCCGCGGATGGGACCATGATCTTGGTAAAAAATTCAAAGGGATTGAGCCGGAGGACCCGCGCGACGTTACGATAATCATTCGGGATATTGCGAATGCCGACGGCGGTGTTGATGATGATCGGCCAAATGCTCGTGATGAAAATCACAAAGATTGCCGAGGGATTGCTGTCGCGGAAAGCCGCGAGCGCAAGCGGCAGCCAGGCAAGCGGTGGCACGGTGCGCAGCACCTGGAAGATCGGGTCGAGCCCGCGCATCGCCCAAACCGATTGGCCGACCAGCGTTCCCAAAAGAATTCCGACGATGGACGCGAGACCGAAACCGACCATGACGCGCTCGACGGAAACCAGGACACGAAAGCCAAGGCCGATGTCCTGCGGTCCATTGTTGAAGAAAGGATGCCGGATGAGATCGCCCGCTTCCGCCCAAACGACGGAAGGGGATGGCAGAGTGGCGCCCGACCGTGAACAAAGAATCTGCCAGATGAACAGGATGACGGCGAGCATCACCAGCGGCGGCAGAAGGTTCCCCATCACGCCCCGCGCCAGCGCCCGAGCGCCAAGGCCGGCGCTCTTCAGCAGCGAAACTTTGCGGGGCATCGAGGATAGCGGTTTTCGCTTTGGCGCAAGTCCATCCTGCGCGGCCGCAGTTTCTTGCTGCAAGGCGGAAAGGGACATCAAAATCTCCGTCTGTGGGGGACGCTCGCTTGAAGCGTGTCGGGTCATGCGATGCGCTTGATCGCTAGGCTTTTGAGATAGGCGGATGTGTTCGCGGGATCGAAGACCTTGCCGTCGAAGAAGGTTTCCTTGCCGCGTGAAGAGGATTTCGGCACGTCGGCCGCGGCAACGCCAAGCGTTTTGGCGGCCTCGCGCCACAGATCCTCGCGGTTGACCTTGTCAACCAGCGCGGTGATGTCGGTTGAAGGATCGAACTTGCCCCAGCGAATATCTTCGGCCACGAACCAAGCATCATGGCTCTTGAACGGATAGGATACGCCGCCGGCCCAGAATTTCATCGCGAGATCGGTGCCGTTGGCGACGCGTCCATTGCCGTAGTTGATGTCCCCCTTCAGCCGGCCGAGCACGTCGGCAACGGGCACGTTGAACCACTGCCGCTTGCCGAGAATGGCCGCCATCTCTTCTTTATTCTCGGGCTTGTCGCACCATTGCTGGGCCTCCATCACAGCCATCAGCAGCGCCTTCGCGGCCTTTGGATTTTTGTCGACCCATGCCGCGCGCAGACCCAGCGCTTTTTCGGGATGCCGCTTCCAGATTTCGCCGGTCGTGCAGGCCGTAAATCCGATCCCCTGGTTGACGAGTTGCTCGTTCCAGGGCTCGCCGACGCAGAAGGCGTCCATATTGCCGACCTTCATATTGGCGACCATTTGGGGCGGCGGCACAACGATGGTCGAAACATCCTTGTCCGGGTCGATTCCGCCGGCGGCCAGCCAGTAGCGGATCCACAGATCATGGGTGCCGCCCGGAAAGGTCATCGCAATCTTGACGTCCTTGCCGTCGGCTTTCTTCTTGGCGAAGATTTCCTTCAGCGGCGTGGAATCGAGCCCGACTTTCGACTCCTTATATTCGTTCGAGACCGAGATCCCCTGGCTGTCGTAATTGAGCCGCGCGAGGAGATAGATCGGCACCGGGACATTGTTTTGGGTGACCTTGCCGGTCGAGATCAGATAGGGCATTGGCGAAAGCATATGCGCGCCGTCTATGCCGTTCGATTCGGAACCGAGCACGAGATTGTCGCGCGTCGCGCCCCAGGACGCCTGCTTGGCGACCGACACGTCGGTCAGCCCGTATTTATCGAAGAGGCTTTTTTCCTTGGCGATGATGAGTGGCGCCGCATCGGTCAGTGCGATGAAGCCGAGCACCAGTTTTGTCACCTCCGGTCCCGCGGTCTCCGCGAATACGCCGGCCGGAAAGGCGCTCTGCGCGGCGGCCATCAGCGCGGTGGTCCCGGCAAGGCTCGCGCTCGACGCGAGGAGCGACCGGCGTGTCAATCCGCCTGAGCCGCGCGAAGTTTTGGATTGCATGTAGAGCTCCATCACGAACAAAAAAAAGCCGCTGGCAGACCGCAGCACGAATGCGATGGTCAGTCAGCGGCGTTGCTGGTTGTCGGGCCCGCCATTGGACCCGGCAGGGATCGTAGGGAGCCGATCCGCAATGCACGTCGCAAGTCTTATGCCAGCCCGAACGATGCGGGGTTTCTCCTCTGCACGACCGCAGGCGAGTCTCAGCTCTTTGATGGGACCGATGGGCGTTGGTGCGGCATTCCGCACTTATGCTGCACATGCTGCGTACTTACTGTGCAACGCACCTTTGTTTGATCAGTCGTTGGTCAGGATCCGCCCTCGGCCTTCAGGGCAGCAAGGTAGGCAGGAATGTCGTCCGGCGAAAATGCCGGGCCGTCAAACGCAACCGGCATTTCCGTGGCGCCGGTCATCGAAGGCCCCAAACCCGGCGCATAGACGGCCGCGGCGGTCTTGGCGTTCGTCTCCGAATAGGCGGTTTGCCCGGCCGCCACCATCTGGGCGTAAAGCCAAAGCGCGCGCGCCGGATCCGCTTTGATCGCCCCCTCGTCGAGCCGCAGCCCGGTGGCGACCCGCGCGGGGCCGGAGGCAGGCGCATCGGCGCCGAGCACTTGATCAATGGTCTCGGCGCTCACGCCGGGCTCGGTCATGTTTGTCAGCAGGGTCACCAGGGCGCTCCGGTTGCTGGCGCTTCCCGCCCAGCGCGAGGCCTCGGCGATGGACTGCGCCAGCGAACGGACCTCTTCGGGGTGCGTCTGTGCCCAGTCCGCCCGGAGCGCCAGCACTTTTTCCGGACAGTCGCGGACAATGTCCGTCCCGGAATGGAGGATGATCCCGACGCCCGCCGAGACCGCCAGCGCGTTCCATGGCGCGCCGACACAAAAGCCGTCCAACTGCCCCTTGCGCAGCGTTTCGACCATGAACGGCGGCGGCACGACGACGAGCCTTACATCCTGGTCGGGGTCGAGATTGCCCGCCCGCAACCACAGCCGCAATTGATAATGATGGCTGGAGAAAGGGAAGACATGGCCGAACGTGAGCGGCGGCTCCCCTTTCGCGAGGCGCGCCGCGGCGATCCGGGCGAGCGCCTTGGCGGTGACTCGCGGGTCCCTCATGTCGCCCTGCGCTTCCTGGCGCAAAGCCTCGAACAAAACCTTCGAAACCGTAAACGCATTGCCGTTGAGCCCGAGTGCGACCGGCGCGACAAGCGGCATTTGCAGCTGGCCGATGCCGAGCGTGACGGCGATGGCGGCTGGCGCCAGCATATGGGCGGCCTCAAAATGACCGGCGACCAGTCGGTCGCGAATATTTGCCCATGAGGTTTCGCGCACGAGCTCGATGTCGAGGCCCCCGGCGCGCGCGAAGTCCCGCGCTTTCGCGACGTGGAGCAAGGCCGCATCGGTCAGCGGCACATATCCGATACGGAGCCGTGTCGTCATCGCAAAAGCTCCGCAGCGGTGATGATGGATCGGGCAATGTCGGCGATTTTCTTGTTTTCGTTCATCGCCGTCTGACGCATGAGGGCATAGGCTTGCTCTTCGGGTATGGACTTGGCCCGCATGATCAAGGCTTTCGCCCGGTCGATCGCCTTGCGGTCCTCGATCTGCGACTTCGCCTGTTCGAGTTCGCCCTTGAGCTTGGCGAAAACATTGAAGCGGCTGATTGTCGTGTCGAGAATGGGCTTCACGCGGTCCTTGCGAAGACCATCGACGATATAGGCCGAAACGCCGGCGTCCATCGCCGCATTGATCATCGCGGTATCGGAATGATCGACGAACATCGCCACGGGCCGCGCCACGGAGCGGCTCACGACGAACATTTGTTCGAGAACGTCGCGGCTCGGGCTTTCGAGATCGATCAGAATGACGTCCGGGTCGATTACCCGCAGGCGATCGAGCAACTCGGCGGTGTCGTCGATGCGCACCACGCTCATGTGTCCAGCCTCGCGCAAGCCTTCTTCGAGAACGGCCGCCCGCAACGGGTTTTTGTCGATGACGGCGATGCGCAGGTCCCGTTTCAAAGAAACTCCATGAGC
Organism: Beijerinckiaceae bacterium; assembly: GCA_004564215.1. Taxonomy (NCBI): domain Bacteria; kingdom Pseudomonadati; phylum Pseudomonadota; class Alphaproteobacteria; order Hyphomicrobiales; family Beijerinckiaceae; species Beijerinckiaceae bacterium. Next base: position 2,329,360 of record CP024846.1, read on the forward strand.
TTGCAAAAGCGCTCTATAGCATGCGGCACGCCATGCCGGGTTTTCCGCCGAAGCCGGGTGGGGGCCGGCGTTTTGGCCGGATTCCTCCGAATTGACTTGCTTCGCGGGTTGCCTCTATAAGAAGCCCGATTTTCGGTCCTGATGAAAACGTGCCTTTCCCCGTGAAGGGAGGGCGGTTTTTTGATGGGCTGCGTCGCCGCTAGGTGATAACACGCGCGTGCCGGCTGGACCTGAGGAATTCGGGTTTTGCCGCAGGGGCGGGTATTGCTTTTTTGTGACGGAATTTGGAGCGGAACGGTGAAGCGGACGTATCAACCAAGTAAGCTTGTGCGCAAGCGGCGGCACGGGTTTAGGGCAAGGATGGCAACAGTCGGTGGCCGCAAGGTCATCGCGGCGCGGCGCGCGCGCGGTCGGAAGCGGCTGTCGGCGTGATTTCTTTGCGCAGTTTTTTCTCTCGCGGGGCGGGGATTTTATCGTCTCGCTTCGGCTGGATTCAACTCGATGCGAAAGCCTCGCGCCAAGCGCGGCGTGCAAGACCTGAGTGCCCAATCAACTGAGCGCTCCGAAGAAGCGAGGAACGCCCAGCATGGATGTGCTTTGGGGGCGCCCGAACGTCTAAGGCGGAGAGCGGATTTTTTGAATGCCGCGAAGGGGAAGCGTTTTCATGCGCGCGGCTTGACTTTACAGGTAGCGCCGCGCCGGACCAGCCCGGTGCCCACCGCTTTGCAAGCGGGTTTGCCGGCTAACTCTGCCGCGTCCGACATTTCCATGATGGCGCCGAGCGGGCAAGGCGAAAGGCTGGGCGATGTCCCGGCCACGCCGCCGCGTTTCGGCTTCACTGTAACCAAAAAATGCGGGGGCGCGGTTCAGCGCAACCGGATCCGCCGCCGCTTAAAGGAAGCGGTGCGGCTCCTACAACCTCTTCCGGGCCGGCCGGCCAATGATTATGTAATCCTCGCTCGACCCGAAGCGCTCGGCATGTCTTTCCTGGCTTTGCAGGCGGAAATTTCTCGCGCCCTCGGTAAAATCGATACCCGAAAAAACCTCCCGCCAACCCGCCACGACCGTGATCCCTAAGGATCTCGCCGGCGGTTCCCAACGATGCGTGGCAAAGAGACAAATAGGCAGGACACCCAAGGGATGACCAAGGAAACCAAGAACCTCTTTTTGGCGATCGGCCTGTCGATGCTCGTCGTCTTGGGCTGGGAGGCATATTACGAAAAAGACCGCCAGATCCAAGCCCAGAAGCAAGCCCAGCTCGCGCAAACCCCTGGGGCGCAGACCCCTGGGTCTCCGGCATCCACCTCGCAAGCCAACCCGCCGGTTGCAGGCAGCTCCCTGACGAAGCCGGCGGAAACGCAAAAGACCCGTGCCGAGGTTTTGGCGGAGACTCCGAGAGTGAAGCTCGACACCCCGGCGCTCTATGGATCCATCTCGCTGAAGGGCGCCCGCCTCGACGATGTATCGTTCAAGGCCTATCGGGAAACCACCGATCCCAACAGCCCGCACATCATTTTGCTATCGCCGGCCGGCGCGCCGGGGGCCTATTACGCCGAGGCCGGTTTCCTCGCCGACCCGGGCGAAACAGTGGTGCTCCCCGGAGCCGATACCGTCTGGCAGGCCGATCGTGACACATTGACCGAAACGTCGCCGGTGACGCTCAGCTATGACAATGGGCAGGGTATTGTCTTTCACCGCCAGATAGCGGTCGACGATCACTACATGTTCACCCTGACCGACAGCGTCGAGAATAAATCCGCCCACGCCGTGTCGCTGCATCCCTATGCCCGCGTCGCGCGGCACGGGAAGCCGGTCTCCGCGAACTACTCGATTTTGCATGAAGGCTTCGTCGGCGTCATCGGCGACTCCGGCGTTCAGCAGATCAAATATGACAAAATCGAAAAGGAAGATCGGGCCACCAAGGTCTTCAAGGGCACCGGCGGCTGGCTGGGCCTGACCGACAAATATTGGGGCACCACGGTCATTCCGGACCAGTCAGTCCCTGTCGTGGCGAGTTTTAACCAGCCCCCCGGTCCGACCAGCGTTTATCAATCTGGTTTTGTCGACGAAAATCCGAAAACTCTCGCGCCGGGCGCTTCGAGCGTCGTCACCACGCGGGTTTTCGCCGGTGCCAAGGAGACGGACACCCTCGAAAAATACCAGGCCAATTTGGGGATCGAGAAATTCGATCTGTTGATCGACTGGGGCTGGTTCTATTTCATCACCAAGCCGATGTTCTGGCTGATCGATCTGATTTACAAATTTGTCGGCAATTTCGGCGTCGCGATCTTGTTCATCACCGTTCTGGTCAAGGCAGTCTTCTTTCCGCTCGCCAATAAAAGCTATGTCGCGATGGCAAAGATGAAGGCGGTGCAGCCGCAGATCACCTCAATCCGCGATCGCTTCCCCGATGACAAGCATAAGCAGCAAATGGAAATCATGGCGCTTTACAAGCGCGAGAAGGTCAACCCCGTGTCGGGCTGCCTTCCGGTGTTGATCCAGCTTCCGGTCTTCTTTGCCCTCTACAAGGTGCTGGTCATCACCATCGAAATGCGGCAGGCGCCGTTTTTCGGGTGGATCAAGGACCTGTCGGCGCCCGATCCGACCAATCTCTTCAATTTGTTCGGCCTGCTGCCCTTCGATCCGACCCAGATCCCCGTGTTTGGTCCCTATCTCGCGATTGGCGTCTGGCCTTTGATCATGGGCATCACCATGTTCATTCAGATGAAGGTGAACCCTGAGCCGGCCGATCCGATGCAAAAGCAGGTGTTTACCTGGATGCCGGTCCTTTTCACGTTCACCCTCGGGAGCTTTGCTTCGGGTCTGGTGATCTACTGGAGTTGGAACAATACTTTGTCGGTCATCCAGCAGACGATGATCATGAAGCGCGCCGGCGTCAAGGTTGAGCTTTGGGACAATCTCGTGGGCATGTTCCGCAAAAAGGCGACAACTTAAGTTGGCCGCTCGGCGAGGCAGGCCGTGACCGAATCGTTGCAGGCCAAGCCCGATTTTGTCGAATTGGGCCGGAAGCTTTTTGCGGGAGAGTGCACGTTCATCTGGGGGGCGGTCGACGCCGCCCAACTGCCGCCGCCGGGGCCGTCCGAAATCGCTTTCGCGGGGCGTTCCAACGTGGGGAAATCCTCGCTTCTGAACGCGCTGACCCATCGCAAAACATTGGCCCGGACCTCGCACACGCCGGGCCGGACGCGGGAGCTCAATTTTTTCGCGCTGGGCGGCGAGGCGGACAATGCCAAGCTTCGCTTGGTCGATATGCCCGGCTATGGCTATGCGGCAGCCTCAAAGGAAAAGATCGCATCCTGGACGCGCCTGATGCAGGATTTCTTGCGAGGTCGCGCGCCCCTGCTGCGGGTGTTTGTCCTGGTTGACGGCCGCCACGGTGTTAAGCCGATCGACATCGAAATGATGGATCTGCTCGATAAATCCGCGATGTCCTATCAAATCGTTTTGACAAAGCAGGACGAGGTGGCGCCAGCCGAGCGGGACGCCCGCGTTTCCGCGACGCTGGCCTTGATCGACAAACGTCCGGCCGCCTTTCCGGACGTGATTTTCACCTCGTCGGAGACCGGCGACGGAATTGCCGATCTTCGCGCGGCCGTCGCCAAATTATTGGCCGAGCGCGGGTTTTGACGAGGCGTCTTGCATTTACTGAAAGTTCCGGCCGCGTTGAGCTTGTCACAACAAGCGGTTAAGAACAGATTCGGTGTACGGAACGAGGCCTTATGAACGACGCGACCAAAGCCAACCAGCAAGATCAGGGGCAGGCCGAGGCTCAAAAACAGGCCTCCATCTTAATGCAGGCCCTGCCGCACATGTTGCGCTACGACGACGCGATCGTCGTGGTCAAATATGGCGGTCATGCCATGGGTGACGATAAGGTGGCGCGGGATTTCGCGCGCGACATGGTGTTGCTGGAGCAGTCCGGGGTCAATCCGGTCGTCGTTCACGGCGGCGGACCGCAAATCGGCGCGATGCTGGCCAAGCTTGGCCTTAAATCGGCATTCTCCGACGGTCTGAGGGTGACCGACCGGGCGACCGTGGAAATCGTCGAGATGGTGCTGGCCGGCTCGATCAATAAGCAGATCGTCGGTTTCATCAATGCCGAGGGAGGCCGAGCGATCGGCCTTTGCGGCAAGGACGGCAATATGGTGATCGCCAACAAGGCCCCCAATACCAGCGAGGAAGTCGACCTCGGTTTTGTCGGGGAACCGGCGAAGGTGGATAAAACCGTGCTCGACCAGGTGCTCGGGCGCGAACTCATTCCGGTCCTGGCCCCGATCGCGCAAGGCACCGACGGCGAGACCTATAATGTGAACGCCGACACGTTTGCCGGGGCCATCGCCGGCGCTCTCAAGGCGAAGCGGCTGCTCTTATTGACCGACGTACCGGGGGTGCTCGACCGCAACAAGCAACTGATCAAGCAATTGCGCGTTGACGACATCCATGCCCTCATAGCCGACGGCACGATCACCGGCGGCATGATCCCGAAGGTGGAAACCTGCATCTATGCGCTTGAGCAAGGTGTCGAAGGTGTCGTGATACTTGATGGAAAAATGCCTCATGCCGTCCTGATCGAATTATTGACCGATCACGGCGCTGGAACTTTGATTAAACGGTGAATGATACGAAACATGTTCTGAACGATTCCTCCGAGATCCTGCAGGCCGCAGCCGATGGCGTGGTCGCGCCCGATGCGGAGAAAATCGATGGTGCGGGCTTCGGCGCCTTAACCAGAATCGATACCTGGGTCTTCGATCTCGACAATACGCTCTATCCGGCCGATTGCGATCTATGGCCCAAGATCGACGCGCGGATCACCCTGTTCATGGCGGATCTTTTCGGACTCGACGGCATGTCGTCGCGGGCTTTGCAAAAATATTACTATCAGCGCTATGGCACGACCTTGCGCGGGCTGATGGAAGAGCACGACATCGGCCCCGAGGATTTTCTCAAATTCACGCATGACATCGACCGATCTTCGCTGCTTCCCAATCTTTCTCTCGCGACGGCCATCACGGCCTTGCCCGGGCGCAAGCTGATTTTGACGAACGGCTCGCGCGATCATGCGCAGCGCACCGCCGCGGCGCTTGGTCTCGACGCGATGTTTGAAGATATTTTCGATATTGTGGCCGCCGATTTTGTGCCGAAGCCCGCAGCGGCAGCCTATGAGCGTTTCTTCGACCGGCACGCTGTCGATCCGACGCGGGCGGTCATGTTCGAGGATCTCGCGCGAAATCTCATCGTTCCGCACGAGCGCGGCATGGCGACCGTGCTTGTCGTGCCCAAGCCGGGACAAATGGACCATCGCGATGCTTTCGAGATCACCAGCGAAGAAGCGCCGCCCCATATCGATTTCGTGACCAGCGATCTCGAGCGATTTCTGATCGATCTGGTCCTCGACGCGCCATCGTCAAGTTAATCGGGGCGCGGCCGTAAAGACGCGGTTTTTCCCGATTTCGGCGCTGTCCGGCCGGCTCCCACCCAAAAATCAGTCCTTTCCAGTCGGCGGCCCTGCGCAAACGGCCGGGTATGCGTCTTGCAAAGAGTTTCACTCTCACTCGCATTTAGAGAGAGGATGTATGATAGACGACACTCTCCGCCCGGTCATCGTGGCTAAGAAGACCGATGAGGCCCATAATATGGTCTCGTTTGAATTGGTCGATCCGAACGGTGCGGACCTTCCCGCATTCTCCGCGGGGTCTCATATCGATGTGACGATTCCCGGCGGGTTGGTGCGCCAATACTCTTTGTGCAACAGCTCCTTCGAACGCAATCGCTATGTGATTGGCGTGTGGAACGATCCCAATAGCCGGGGTGGGTCCAAGGCGCTGTATGGACAGGTGCAGGTGGGCGACACCTTGCAAGTCGGCTTGCCGCGCAACCGCTTCCGGGTTCCCCGGAGTACAAAGCGGGCCATTTTGTTGGCGCGGGGCATCGGTGTGACGCCGATTTTGAGCATCGCCGACTATTTGAAATCCCAAAATATTCCCTTCGATCTCCATTATGTTTACGCCATGATGTCCCCCGGATCGTTTCAAGGGATGATCAAGGACTCGAACTTCGCCGAAAACACAAAGTTCTATTATGAGGCGAGCGAACTGAATCAATTGCTGGACCCAAAGAGTATTCTCACGGATCAGCCGGAAGACATGCAGCTTTTCATCTGCGGTGTCGATTGGTGGCAAGATCCGATCATCAATACGGCCAAGCAAAAGGGCTGGGCCGAAGAACGCATCCATGTCGAACGTTTCACGGCCAAGGTGCCTGCGGCCATCCTCGACAAAGTCTTCGACGTGAAGATCGCAAGCACCGGGATTGTTTATAAAATCCCTGGCGATAAGACCGTGACGGCATTCCTGGAAGAAAAGGGTGTGAAAATTCCGACATCTTGCGAACAAGGCATGTGTGGGACGTGTCAGATCAAGGTTCTTGAAGGTGAAGTGGATCACCGCGACAAACGTCTAAGTCCGCAACAGAAGGAAGAGGGATTCTTTATCGCATGCGTCTCTCGCGCCAAAAGTGACCTTCTGGTGCTGGATTTGTAGGACGCCGCAAATCCTGCGCCATTTGCGTCAGCGGAAAATCCTAATAGAGCGCTGCATTTTGCTTGAGGGGTATCAATTATTCCGCTGGCGGGCAGGTGATTTCCTTCACGACTGCGGCGGCGAAGGCTTTGACGCCCGTATTGATGCGCAATGAAAGCTTTTTGGCATCCGTGGTCCAGCTTTTATAAGTCACGATGCCGCGATTTATATCGACGACCGTATATTTTTCCTTGCTGCGCGTCACATAGCATTTTCCTGCGTGGATCTCGCTTACGTCCATAGGCATGTAACGCTCCTTCTCCATTCGACCCCGTCCGCCCTAACTGTTCCTCGATGCTCGCTCGAAGGGGTCGGTCGCACGGTGGTGATTGAACACGTCAGCAAAACCCATGCCGTCTTTGCCTCTTGCGGGCGCCGTTAAGCTGATATGATTGCGGACTTGAAGTGCGATTTTCCGGGCATCGGCGCCGTTGCGCGAGCCGGTCTTCGGCGGCACGGCATTGACATCGGCGCGCGGTCCATCAAAACCTCTGGCGCACTGCCAATTTTTCTGACCTGCCGGAGATTCTGTACAAATGCGTGAGCCCGACCTGGAAAAGATCGTCGTGGCGGCCTTCGAGAACCGCGCCAATATCGATGCGAAGACACAAGGCGAGGTGAGGGAAGCCGTCGAAGCGGTCCTGGCCCTGCTTGATACGGGAAAACTCCGCGTTGCGGAAAAGATCGAAGGTGCCACAGGACCTGCCTCCTGGAAGGTCAATCAATGGCTGAAGAAAGCGGTGCTTTTGTCGTTTCGCCTGAACGACATGACGGCGATCGCGGGCGGCCCCGGCGGTTCGAGCTGGTGGGATAAGGTTCCTTCCAAATTCGCCGGCTGGGGCCCGGAACACCATGCGGCAGCCGGGTTTCGCTCGGTCCCCAATTGCGTGGTGCGGCGCTCCGCCTATATTGCGCCGGGCGTCGTCCTCATGCCCTCGTTTGTCAATCTCGGTGCCTATGTCGATAGCGGCACCATGGTCGACACGTGGTCGACTGTCGGTTCCTGCGCGCAAATCGGCAAGAATGTGCATCTTTCGGGCGGGGTCGGCATCGGCGGTGTGCTCGAACCATTGCAGGCCAATCCGACGATCATCGAGGACGATTGCTTTATCGGCGCCCGCTCGGAAATCGTGGAAGGGGTGATCGTCGGCGAGGGGTCGGTCATCTCGATGGGGACGTTCATTTCTGCTTCGACGAAGATTGTCGACCGCACGACCGGCGAGGTCCATCTCGGCTTTGTACCTCCCTATTCGGTCGTGGTCTCCGGCAATTTGCCCGGAAAGCCTTTGCCCGACGGCTCGCCTGGTCCTTCCCTCTATTGCGCCGTGATCGTGAAAACCGTCGATGCTCGGACCCGCTCCAAGACCTCCATCAATGAATTATTGAGGGATTGATGGCGACGGCGTCACTCTCGGAGCTTGTCGCGGGGTTCGGGTTTCGCACCGATCAAGGCCGGATCGACGCGAAAACCTGGTGGCAGGGCACCGCGCTTCTGGGCGCGCTGCTGGTCATCCTCACCGGAGGCTGGTTCCTGCTCGCGCCCTTTGCGCACCGTGACCTTGCCAACACACCCTTTCTGGCCTGGGCCACGCTCGCCGCTTTCGTCTATCTGCTTTTCTATGCGTTTGCGGTCCTGCTCATCGCGATCAGCCATTACAATCTCAGCGCCAAGCGGTGGCGCGACCGGGGCTGGCCGGGTTCGCTTGCCGGTCTTTTGCCCCTGACCGCGCTGATCAGCGGCGCGGCTCACTGGCTGCAGCCGCGCGTCGCCGAGGTCTTGCCCTTCGCCTATGTGGCCATGGCGGACGCCGTTTTGCTGGCGGTCATCGCCTGGAACATTGTCGAATTGGGCTTTTTGAAAGGCCGAAGCCGTTGAGCCTGGGCTGATTTAGCCGCGGGAGTGATCGACAGGGTGAAGATCCGAGCCCAGACTTGACCTTGAGTGGATGAGTGGTCAACAAGGTCGCATTGGGAAGGCGAGGGGCATGGCGGAAAAAACTTCGGGCCAGTTTGTCGGTACCGCGCTTTTGCTGACAATTGGGGTCGCCGCGGGCTATATTTATTTCGTCCATGATTGGTATTGGAATCACGCCGCCCTTATTTGCACGCCCGACCTAAAGCTTACAGCACAGCCATCGGACTATTGTTACGTTGCTGATCCCCCGCCGGAGCATTATGAAACCTATGCTGGGGCCCATAGCTTCTGGGGCGATGACATAATCAGCAATTTCTTTGCAAATATATTCCAACTCATCCTACGATGGACCAATGAAACAATAGTCCCAAGCTTTTACGATTACATCGCGCCCCTTTGGAACACCTATGCCGCGGACGAGAACCACCGCAAAGCCCTTGCGGCAATCATTGGAATTCTTTACGCAGCGGGCGCAACCAAGGTTGTTTCGCTCGCGGTCGAGTGGGCGCATGAGAAAGCCGTCGGCGGCGGTTCGAAAACCTGATCATTGTGGCGGACTTTTATTCGCGCGCCTGTGTGCGAATTCAATCGGTGAATGCCAAACCGGGAAACACCACGAACCGATGCGAAAATGATGGATCCATCTTGCCTTGAGACTCTCGCCGATCTCAGAATCGAAATCGATCGCATCGACGCGTCGCTGCATCGGCTGTTGATCGAGCGCGGCGAGATCATTCACAGGCTGATCGAAGCCAAGGCGCAGCAAGGCGGGGGCTCGGCGTTCCGGCCGGGACGCGAGGCCGATATGATGCGCCGCCTCGTGTCCCGCCATCAGGGGCTGTTGCCGCTCGACACGGTCGAAAGTATCTGGCGGATCATCATCTCGACCTTCACCTTCGTCCAGGCCAACTACAGCGTGCATGCGGATATTTCCGGGGGCGATGCCCCGATGCGCGATTGCTGTCGGTTCCATTTCGGTTTCACGGTTCCCTATGTGGTGCATAAAGACGCGGCGGGGGTGATCGAGGCGGTCGCGAAGTCGAGCGGCGATCTCGGGATGGTGCCGGTCGAGGCCCCTCCCACGGCCGGTCCCTGGTGGCGCGCTCTCGTTGAGCCGCAGTCCCCCAAGATCATCGCGCGGCTGCCGTTCGTGGAACGTCCGGATCATCCGGCCGGAATGCCGCTGTTCGTCATCGCCCAGCCGCTTGTCGAGGCGGCGGTGCGCGATGTCGTCCTCTATGCGGTCGCGCTCGAGCAGGCCCATGATCATCCAGCCGTTGGCTTGCCGGGTGTCGAGGTTCTCGGCCGTTTTTCCGATCGATCCGAGGTCTCGCTGATGATTGCGGCAACCGGGGCCTGCAGCGGGGAAGACGTGCGTGAAAGCCTTCTGCGGGCCGGCGCGAAAAAGCTGCGGATCGCGGAAATCGGCAGCCACGCGGCACGGTTCGATCTGGCCGGGATCCAAAACGAGGCGGCGCAATGATTTCGGAGTGCCTTGGATGATTAAAATAGCCACGGCCGATGTCGAGGCTGGTCCTCGCCCGCGCCCTTCGGTGCTCGCGATCGACCCTTATGTTCCGGGCAAGAGCTCGGCGCCCGGGGCGGCCAAAATTTTCAAGCTCTCCGCCAACGAGACTCCGCTGGGACCGTCCCCCCGTGCCAAGGAAGCCATTCGCGCCTTCGCGGATCGTCTCGAAGACTATCCCGACGGAAACGCCACGCTCCTGCGCGAGGCGATCGGAGCCCGCCATGGGATCGATCCGGCCACGATCGTTTGCGGCACCGGCTCGGATGAAATCATCCACCTCCTCGCGTCCGCCTATATGGGACCGGGCGACGAAGGAATTTTCACCGAGCATGGCTTTCTCGTCTATCGCATTGCGATTCTCGCGGCAGGTGGGGTCCCTATTGTCGCGCCCGAAACAAGGCTTACCGCGGACGTCGATGCCATTTTGGCCAGGGTCGGCCCTAAAACCAAAATGGTTTTTCTCGCCAATCCGAACAATCCGACTGGAACCTATCTGCCCATCGCCGAGGTCGAGCGGCTGGCCGCGGCCTTGCCGTCCAGCGTCCTCCTTGTGCTCGATGCCGCCTATGCGGAATATGTGACGCGCGCCGATTATTCGGCCGGACTTGAACTTGTTTCAGTGGCCCGGAACGTGGTGATGACGCGCACCTTCTCCAAAATTTACGGTCTTGCCGGGATCAGGCTTGGATGGTGTCACGCGCCGGCCGAGGTATGCGATGCGATCAATCGCATTCGCGGTCCTTTCAATACCAATGGCGCGGCCATTGCGGCAGGGGTCGCGGCGATCGCCGATCGCGACCATGTCGGCAAAGCCGTTGCGCATAATGCGACATGGCTGCCTTGGCTCGCGCAGGAGATTGGCGAACTTGGGATCGAGGTGACGCCGAGCGTCGGCAATTTCCTGCTTTTGCATTTCATCGATGAGCTGCAGGCACGTTCGGCGGATCGCTTCTTGTCGAGCCGAGGCTTGATCCTGCGCGCGGTCGGCGCCTATGGCTTGCCGCGCTGCCTGCGCCTCACGGTCGGAACCGACGAAGCAAACCGCCTTGTCGTTGCAAACCTCAAGGAATTTCTGACGTTTGAGAGACGCGCGCGTGCCTGATGGTCTCGGGGCTCCGTTGCGCGAGCCTTTGTTTCAGCGCCTCGCCTTGATTGGAATGGGTCTGATTGGCTCTTCACTGGCACGAGTTGCGAGGCGGAAGGGCCTCGTTCAGAGCATCGCGGCCGCGGACAGTTCCGCGGAAGTCCGCGAAACGCTCGGCGAACTGGGGATCGTCGATGACATCTTCGAGACAGCCAAGGCTGCCGTCGAGGGCGCCGACCTGGTCATTCTTTGCGTGCCGGTCGGTGCGATGGGCAACGTCGCGCAGGCGATTGCGCCCAATCTCGCACCGGGCACGATTTTGTCCGATGTCGGTTCGGTCAAATCCTCGATTATCGCCGCCGTCGTGCCGCATCTGCCGGCGGGCGTGCATTTCATTCCGGGGCACCCCGTCGCGGGCACCGAGCAATCGGGTCCGACGGCGGGATTTGCGACGCTTTTCCTCAACCGCTGGAACATTCTGACGCCGCCGGAGGACGCCGATCCGAAGGCCATCGCACAACTGACGGCGTTTTGGACAGCGGCCGGCGCCAATGTCGAAACCATGGCTCCCGCCCATCATGATCTGGTACTCGCGATCACCAGCCATGTTCCGCATCTGATCGCCTACAATATCGTCGGCACCGCCGCCGATCTGGAAGAAGTGACCCAATCCGAGGTCATCAAATTTTCGGCCGGAGGGTTCCGCGATTTTACCCGCATTGCCGCCTCGGATCCGACCATGTGGCGGGATGTTTTTCTCAACAACAAGGAAGCGGTTTTGGAGATGCTTGGCCGTTTCAACGAGGATTTGACCGCGCTTCAGCGCATGATCCGCCGCGACGACGGCCAGGGCCTATTCGAGCTTTTTACCCGCACCAGGGCGATCCGGCGCGGCATCATCGATCAAGGCCAGGAAACGGCCGCGCCTGACTTCGGCCGTCGGGCACTCGAAGGTTGAGATCACGCTCGAAATCGAATGCCGGACCGAGACGATTCGCTGCAGCGGTTGTCCAATGGACCCAAATCTGCTTTGATAATAAGCGCAAATTTCGACGGACGCAGAATGAACCTGCGGCCAAGATTCCAACAATGGGAAGCTCATGGCTGCGCCTCTTTTTGCGGATTACCTTGCCGAGCGCCGACTTCTGAGGCGCAAACTGTCGTTTTGGCGGATTGCGGCTTTCGCTGTGTTTGTTCTCGCTGTCACCGCCGCGGGTTTGCGCATGCTCGGCTCCGATACGCCGTCGGAATTCACGCCGCATATTGCTCGGCTCGCCATCGAGGGTGTGATTACCGGCGATCGGGAAACCTTGAAGCTCATAAAAAAGATCGAGGATTCCAAAACCGCCCAGGCGGTTCTGATTTCCATCGAAAGTCCCGGCGGCACAACCTCCGGGGCGGAGCGGCTTTACGATGCGATCCGTCGCTTGTCGGCCAAGAAACCGACGGTCGCCGTGGTCGGCTCGATGGCGGCCTCGGGCGGCTATGTAGCCGCCCTTGGGGCCGATAAGATCGTCGCGCTTGGCAATGCTCTGGTCGGCTCGATCGGTGTCCTGGTGCAATATCCGAATTTCGGCAAATTGCTCGAGACGGTCGGCGTGAAGATCGAGGACGTCAAATCCTCGCCGCTCAAGGCCGTCCCCAACGGATATGAACCGACGACTCCGGAAGCGCGTGCCGCACTGGCTTCGCTGGTCGGCGATAGCTTCACCTGGTTCAAATCGCTGGTGAAGGAACGTCGCGGGATGTCCGACGATCAGCTTCAGCTTGTCGCTGACGGCCGGGTCTTCACGGGCCGGCAGGGAATGGAGCTGCGTCTCGTCGACCGCCTGGGTGGCGAGCGCGAGGCGGTCGATTGGCTTGAGCAGGAAAAGAATATTTCTAAAGATTTACCTGTCCGGGATTGGAAACGGTCACGTACCCTTGAGCGTTTAGGTATTTTAAGCATGTCCGCGCGGGCCGCGGAGTTTTTGGGGCTTGGTGGATTGAGTGTCTTGCTCGATCGTGCCGCAAACGTCGCCGAGGAGCGAATGCTTGACGGTCTAGTGTCGATTTGGCAGGTTGACGGCTAGCTGAAGCGCGGCGGGGCGCCAAGTCATTGTTTGGAAAGAAGAAATTTTGGGGGGTCAATGATTAAATCTGAGCTCGTCCAGCGGATCGCGAACCGCAACCCACACCTCTACGTTCGCGATGTAGAAAAGATCGTCAATGCCATCCTAGATGAAATCACCGCAGCGTTGTCTCGAGGCGATCGGGTCGAATTGCGTGGCTTCGGGGCTTTTTCCGTCAAGCATCGCGATGCGCGGGTTGGCCGCAACCCTCGGACGGGAGCGCATGTTCCGGTGAGCGAAAAGACGGTTCCTTTTTTCAAGACCGGCAAGGAAATGCGCGAACGCTTGAACGAAGAAAATAGCGTCTGACGCCATTCGATTGCCATCACCTAGATATGATCTAAGGCGGTTGCCGGGCGTCTAAATCGGCCGCACATGGCGCCGCGCGTCCCCATAAACTTGAATCGGGCCTCAAACCTTTCAATTTGCTGGGATCCGGCCACGAAACCCTGTTCCCCTTTTGCGGTTCATGTTCTAGAAGCGCGGTGTCGGGCGCAAATCATCGGCGGGCGCAATGAAACGATTTCTGGGACTGCTTTTCTTAATTCCGCTCGCGCTTGTCGCCGTCGCGTTGGCGGTCGCCAATCGGCATGAGGTGACCATCTTCCTCGACCCCTTTGCCGGCCCGGCGCCGGAGGGCACGCAAATCGACGTTCCGCTGTTTGTCGTCATGTTTGTCGCGGTCATGGTGGGCGTTGTGGCCGGCAGCGTTGCAACTTGGTTCGAACTCGGCAAACACCGTCGTGCGGCTCGAAGGGCCAGGGCCGAAGCCGCCTCGTTGCGGGCCGAAAATGCGCGCCTCGCCGTGTCGAGGCCTGCCGAAACCAGGAAACCCACCTGACCCTTTCGGCTCCTTCGGCGTCGCCGCAGGGCCGAGGTTGGCCGAAGAGCTCCTGAATGCCCGGAAGGGCATGGTATAAGCAAAACCATGAGCGTCATTGTCAAAATCTGCGGCCTTGCCACCCAAGCCGCGCTCGATGCCGCGCTGGCCGGCGGCGCGGACATGGTCGGCTTCGTGTTCTTCGATAAGAGTCCACGGCACGTGTCCTTGGCGATGGCCGCGAATCTGGGCGCCCGCGTCGAAGGACGTGCGCAAAAGGTCCTGTTGACGGTCGATGCCGATGACGCCTCGCTGGCAGCCGCCATTGCCGCGCTCGACCCCGCCTTGCTTCAACTGCATGGAAGCGAAACCCCCGAACGTGTCGCCTCTGTGCGCGCCCGGTTTGGGCTTCCGGTCATGAAGGCGATTGCGGTGGAGACGGCCTCTGACCTAGTGGCCGTGCCAGGCTTCGACGCAGCGGCAGATTTTCTCCTGTTCGATGCAAAGCCGCGCCCGACCGATGCGCGCCCCGGCGGCAATGGATTGGCCTTTGACTGGAGCCTGCTCAGCACGCTCGAAACCAAGAAGCCCTGGCTGCTAGCGGGGGGCCTTCATGCTGGCAATGTCGCGGATGCGCTGGCTCGTACCGGCGCACGCGGGGTCGATGTATCGTCCGGGGTGGAAAGCGCGACCGGCGTCAAGGACAACGCAAAGATCGCGGCTTTCATTGCAGAGGTTCGTGCATTGCATGAAAATCCCGGCGGGACATCCACTGTCGCGGCGAAGCCCGGAAAATTTCGCCCCGCGCGCAGAAGCTGATAACGATGAGCCAGAAAGGTAGATGCGGTGCCACTAGCCCTCAATTCGTTTCGCACCGGCCCTGACGAACGCGGCCACTTCGGCCTGTTCGGCGGGAGGTTTGTCGCCGAAACCTTGATGCCGCTGATCCTCGATCTCGAAAAACATTATATGGCGGCCAAAGAGGATCCGGCCTTCAAGGCCGAACTCGACGGACTGCTGACCCATTATGTGGGGCGGCCAAGTCCGCTTTATTACGCCGAGCGTCTCACCGAATATTGCCGTCAAATGGCGGGTTCCGCCAACGGTGCTAAAATCTATTTCAAACGCGAAGAGCTGAACCATACCGGCGCGCATAAGATCAACAATGTGCTGGGCCAAATCCTGCTGGCTCGCCGCATGGGCAAGACTAGGATCATCGCCGAGACTGGAGCCGGGCAGCATGGCGTCGCGACCGCGACGGCCTGCGCGAGGTTTGGGCTCGAATGCATCGTCTATATGGGCTCGGTCGATGTCGAACGGCAAAAGCCAAATGTCTTTCGCATGAATTTGCTGGGTGCCAAGGTGGTGCCGGTCGAGTCGGGCGCGAAGACCCTGAAGGATGCAATGAACGAGGCCTTGCGCGATTGGGTCACCAATGTCGCCGACACGTTTTATTGCATCGGCACTGCGGCCGGCCCGCATCCCTATCCGGCGATGGTGCGGGATTTCCAATGCGTGATCGGCGAGGAAACCAGGGTGCAGATGCAGGCCGCCGAGGGGCGACTTCCCGACTCGCTGTTTGCCTGTATCGGCGGCGGCTCCAACGCCATCGGATTGTTTCATCCGTTTCTCGACGAGCCTTCGGTGGAAATCTATGGCGTCGAGGCGGCGGGCTTCGGCCTCGACAAAAAACACGCGGCTTCGCTCGCAGGTGGCCGCCCCGGCGTGCTGCATGGCAACCGCACCTATCTTTTGATGGATGCCGACGGGCAGATCGAGGAGGGTCACTCGATCTCGGCCGGCCTCGACTATCCCGGCATCGGCCCGGAACATGCGTGGCTCAAGGAGAATGGGCGCGTGACCTATCTCTCCGCGACTGACGACGAGGCGCTCAACGCATTCCAGCTCTGTGCGCAACTGGAGGGCATCATACCGGCGCTCGAGCCGGCGCATGCGCTTGCGAAGGTCTTGGACATCGCGCCGACGAAGCCCAAGGATCATTTATTGGTGGTGAATATTTCCGGGCGCGGCGACAAGGATATTTTTACGGTCGCCGATCATTTGGGCGGCATGGCTGCGCCGCGCCAGCAATGAACCGGACGAGACGAGGCCCGGATTGAAAATCGCGCATGTGTATGCTATTGTCATACACATGACAAACCCATCACCCACGACCTCGGTTCTGAGTGTTCGAGTCAGCCCCGACGAGCGGGCCATCCTCGAAGCGGCGGCGGAACAGGCCCACACCAGTCTCAGCGACTTCGTGCGCCGCAAGGCCCTGGAATCCGCCGAGGCCGAAGTGCTCAACCGAACCATCGTCCCCATTCCGGCCAAGGACTGGGAAGCCTTCGAAGCTTGGATCAATCGCCCTCCCGAAGCGATCCTCGCGCTCGCCGAACTCGCACGCCGAATCCCGTCTTGGGAAAAGTGACATGGCGGCGGTGACGCCGCCGCGTCCGCTCGCCGAGGAGGACGACCGGACTCTTTTTGATTGCGGGCGCGAGTCGCTCAACATCTGGTTCCGACGGCACGCTTGGGCCAACCAGACAAGCGGGGCCTCGCGCGTCAACGTCATCACCGACGCCGAGTCGGGACGGATTGTCGGATACGTCACTTTGAGCGCCGCGCAAATCGAGCGCGCGTTTCTCCCCAAGCCGCAGCAACGCAATCGTCCTGATTTCGTGCCCGTCACGCTCCTCGGTCAACTCGCGGTGGACAAGGCCTATCAGGGTCAAGGGCACGCCGTGTCGCTCCTGCTGTTCGCGCTCAAAACGGCGTTACGCGCAGCCGAAAGCATCGGCAGCATGGGCGTCGTCACGCATCCGCTCGACGACAACATCCGCCGCTTCTACGCGAGATGGGGATTCCAAGATCTACCGTTCGACCCGCGCCGCGCCATGATCGTGCGCATGATCGATGTGCAGCAAAGTTTCGGAAGGGGGATCGAACCAAATCGCGTCCGGTCGCGCGACGTTGAACGCTGATTGGCCGCGTCCTTGTGGGATGCTTTTGCATTCGGCAAAGGCAAGCGGCCTGGTTGCATAAAATACTCAGAGCCCAGAATCGTACCAAAACGTTTCACGTGAAACATTTCTATCCGATTGGCCGCGGTAATAGGACACTTCGCCTGGATCATTTGGCTGATGCGGCATGCCGGCGAGTTGAGCGGCGCGCTCATCTGCCCTCGAAAGTGATCCGATAGAGCGCGCCGGCAAAATCATCCGAGACCAGCACCGATCCATCTTGAAGTTCGGCCACATCGACAGGCCGGCCGTCATAGGTGCCCTTGGCGTTGAGCCAGCCTTCGGCGAAGACTTGGGTCTTGTCGGCCGTGCCATCCGGTTTTAGCGATGTGAACATGACCCGCGCGCCAATCGGCACGCTGCGGTTCCATGATCCGTGTTGCGCCGAAAAAATCCCGCCTCGGTAGTCCGCTGGAAATTGGGTGCCCGTATAAAAAGTCATGCCGAGATCGGCGGCATGGGCGACCATTTCAATCTCTGGAAACACGAGGCCCTCGGGCGGCGTCTCGTATTTATATTCAACGGTACGGGTATGGCCGCCGCCATACCATGGGAAACCGAAATTAAGGCCGGCTTTGGTGGCGCGGTTCAATTCGCCGGGCGGGATATCGTCGCCCATCCCATCGACCTGATTATCGGTGAACCACAGCGTCCCGTCGCGCGGATTGAAATCCATCCCGACGGAATTGCGCAGTCCGCGCGCAAAGACCTCTCGGCCGGAACCATCGGGATTCAGTCTGATCAGGCCGCCGATCCCCCATTTATCGAATTCGGCCATCTTGCTTTTGGGCGGCACATTGTAGGGCTGGCCGAGCGCGACATAGAGCTTCTCATCCGGTCCAATGCGGCAGACCCTCGCATTATGAGCTGTGCCCTCGTCCCGCGGCGGGATTAGCTCGCCTTGCCCCACAATAATCTTCGGCTTGATTGCAGGATGTTTATAATCGGCCTCGGCCTTCGCGAACGACAAAATGCGATTGTTTTCGGCGACGTAGAGCGTGCCGTGCTTGTCGAAGCAAACCCCATTCGGAACTTGCATTCCGGTTGCAGCGGCAAATTCCGAGACTTCGCTGGCCGTTCCCGTGTGCGGATCGTAAGCGACCGCGTAAACCCTCGTTTCCTGCGTGCCAACAAAAACCACCCCGCCTTGCGCACCGACCGCCATGTGCCGCGCGCCAGGAACGAGCGCAAATAGGGAGATTTTAAATCCCGGAGGCAGCTTGATCCGCGCGAGCGTTCGCATGATCGCTTCGGCCTTGGGCCCCGCTTGCGCCGCTTGCGCGACGCCGCGTTCCGTCTGGCGGGGCCAAGCGTTCGCGCCACTCAGGGCCGAACTGGCCAAAACCAAAATTGCTATTTTGGCTAGCCGCATGTCCTCTCCCCGAAATTGTTCCTATGACGATTCGGAATGAACCGACGTTGCCCCGCGTTGCGGCGCGGCGAGCGCGGCAAACAACGCATCGTCCTCGTTCTCGGAGGCATTCGGCGTTGTCAGCAGCGCTTCTCCATAGAAGATCGAATTCGCGCCGGCCACCATGCACAAGATCTGCGCCTCGCGGCTCAGCACCGAGCGCCCGGCTGAGAGGCGGACCCTGGATGCCGGCAGAACGATCCGCGTGGTCGCGATCATCCGCACGAAATCGAGCGGATCGATTCTGGCGCTGTTCTCCAGCGGCGTTCCGGCCACCGGCACAAGCGCATTGATCGGCACGCTTTCGGGATGCGGATCGAACTGCGTCAAAACCTGCAGCATGGAGGCGCGGTCTCTGACCGTTTCACCCATGCCGATGATGCCGCCGCAGCACATTTCGATGCCGGCGGCGCGGACCGCCCGTAAGGTCGCCAGCCGGTCGTCATAGCTCCGTGTCGTAATGATGTTCGGATAGAAATCGCGGCTGGTGTCGAGATTGTGATTATAGGCGGTCAGTCCCGCCTCTTTGAGTCGCTGCGCTTGAACTTCGTTCAGCATGCCGAGCGTGACGCAGGCCTCCATCCCGAGCGCGCGGACTCCGCGGACCATCTCGATGACCGCGTCGAACTGGGCACCGTCGCGTACATTGCGCCAGGCCGCGCCCATGCAGAAACGGTCTGCCCCCGCGGATTTGGCGCGCGCGGCGAGCGTGAGCACGGCCTCGCTGCCCATCATGTCGATCTTGTCGAGATGAACCTCGCGATGATGCGCGGATTGCGGACAATAGGCGCAATCTTCGGGGCAGGCGCCGGTCTTGATGCTGAGCAGGCTTGCCTTTTGAACATCGTCCACATCGTGAAATTGGCGATGGACGCGATTTGCCCACGCAATCAGATCCAGCAAAGGCAGATCGTGGATGGCGACGATCTCGTCTGTGGTCCAATCATGCCGGAGAAGCCGGTCGCCGTCTGAATCTTTCATTTGTCCGCTCTCGAGGGTTCGGATGCGCTTATATTATTGTTTTGCCGTTCGTTTTGTAAAATCTCAGTTCATTTTGACCGATCCTGCCCTTATGTCCAATTCATGAACCCTGGCTTGGCTTTTTGCAATCGCCCCTGGTCTCGTTAGAGGCCGCGTTTCGGGGGAGGTTGTTGTCTCGGCAAAATTAACCTGTCAAAATGGCGGGATAATATGGCTGCAGGAAGTGATGACATGCGTCTCTTGATCGCGATTTTCTTGCCTTGGCTGCTGTTCTTTACGATCGGGAGGCCGATTGCGGGGATCATATGTTTGATCCTGCAGATCACGCTGATCGGTTGGATTCCAGCCGCGCTCTGGTCGGTCTATGCCTTGAGCCAATACACGACCGACCAAAAGATCAGGGAAGAGTATCGGCGGTAGCGGCGCCTCAGCCAAGCTACTCCGACCTTACGACCCCCATCGGAAAAGGATTCTGGCATGTTCGATGCCGCGCTCGCTGCTGCGAGCCAAATATTTTCGCCGCCGTTTCGGAAGGTTCTTTGGAAGACACTCGCGCTGACGCTGGCCTTGCTGGCCCTAACGTGGATCGGCCTCCACCAGCTGATCGTGGCGGCGCTCGTGCTTCCCTATCCTTGGCTGACGACGGTTTTATCCTATGTGAGCGGGGCAGGGCTCGTCGTCGGCCTTGCGTTTCTGGTGACGCCCGTCTCATTTCTCGTCGCGGGCTTTTTCTTCGACGAACTCGCCGACGTGGTCGAGCGGGACGTCGCGCCGGGCGAACCTCCGGGGCGCGCCCTTTCGCTGAACGATGCGATATGGGTCGGGCTGAAATTTTCCGCGGTCGCGCTTATCGTGAATTTGATCGCGCTGTTGCTGTTGCTTGTGCCTGGGGTGAATGCCGTCGCGTTTTTCGGCGCCAACGCCTATCTGTTCGGGCGCGGCTATTTCGAACTTGCGGCGCTGCGATATCTTCCGCTGGCCGAAGTCGATAAATTGCGCAGCATGAATGAGCTGCGGATTTTCCTCGCCGGCCTCGTCGTCGCGGGGATGCTGGCGGTTCCGTTTCTCAATCTGCTAACGCCGCTGTTTGCGACCGCCTTTCTGGTGCGTGTCGCGCGCCCCATCCTGCGCACGTTCCAGGCGCCGGGACCGTATCCGAGAAAGCCGATCTCTCGCTAAGGATCGCGCCTCAGTCCAAATGATGCTCGTCCGCAAATTGCCCGGTCTTTCGGTAGCGATAGAGGTAGGTCGGCGCGATGGTCTCGAAGGGTTCGGGCGCGATGCCGAGACCCTGCAAAGTCCGCCCTTCGTCGATCGCCGCCTTCGAGACGACGTTGTCGTGGCGTAACAGTTCGACCTGGTCGGAGGTGATGGCAAGGATCTCCGGGAAAAGACCGAGCGACAATTTGCGCGCCGTTTCGATCACAAGGGCGAGGCTTTTGGCGCGGCTGAAGGAGACCGGCACGAGCCAGCGCTTGCGTTCGGTGACCTTCAGCACGAACTCGATGATCTGCCGGAGGGTTGCGATCTCGGGACCGCCCAATTCATAGGTGGTGCCGGGCTTGGCCTGACCCGCGGCGGCCAACGCGATGGCCGTTCCGACATCCCCGACGAACACAGGTTGCAGCTTGGTTTCGCCGCCGCCAATCAAGGGAAGTGCCGGCATGAAGCGGGCCATGGTGGCAAAGCGATTGAAGAATTGATCCTCCGGGCCGAATACGACGGACGGCCGCATGATCACCGATTCGGGTTGAAAGATTCGGACCGCCTGCTCACCGAAAGCCTTGGTGTTCGCATAAAGGGATGCGCTCGCCGCGTCAGCTCCGATCGCGGACATTTGCACCAAAGTTCGGATGCCTGCTTCCGCGGCCGCCTTGGCGACATTCTGGGCCCCCAAATTATGCACGACTTCGAATTTCTGGGCGCCGGATTCTTCCAGAATGCCGACAAGATTGATGACGGCCTCCGCATCTCGCAAGGCGCGGGCGATCGAGTCCGGATAGCGCACATTCGCCTGCACAGCATGGATTTGGCCAACCTTGCCGAGCGGCTGCAGATGAAAGGCAAGGTCGGGACGGCGGACGGCGACGCGAATTCGCCAGCCGCGCTGCGCCAAAGCGCGCACCACATGCCGGCCGACAAAGCCCGAACCGCCGAACACTGTTACGATTCGGCCCGTCTTTACCAATTCGTCCGCCATAGTGCTGATCCCGGTTGCAAAGCTGCGTCGTTTTAGAGGGGTTTGGCCCGAATTGGAATCTCGAAAGCAGGGGCCGGATTGATTTTGTGCCTGGGGGCCGGGGAGGGGGGCCGAACGAGCGGCAAAAACTCATTCTTTGCTTTGACGTTGACAAAGGCGAGAACCGGCCTCTATCAGAGCATCGTTGCCCAGGTGGCGGAATTGGTAGACGCGCTGGTTTCAGGTACCAGTGGTGAAAGCCGTGGAGGTTCGAGTCCTCTCCTGGGCACCAAAAGTTTTCGGGCGGATCATCCAATCAAAACAGTCATTTAGGGCCGGTCTCGCTTTGATCGGGTCAAGCCGTTCGTTGGGGCTGGCATCAAAACAAGATATATCCATTGGGCGACCACGCGGCTGGCCTATGGTTTGACGGTAAACGAAACACGCCTTTCGGCGTTTATTCTCCGGTCAGGACGAGCCGCGAGATTTTTCGGGGCCTTGGAGTTTGGAAATCGCGCTGCCCGCGCGAGCGAGACGGCAGCATAAGGAAGGAAGCAGCATGTTCCGTATCAAGATGGCGTCCGCGGCGTCCCTTGGGGGCCTTCTCGCAATGCTGACAATGGCCGGATCGGTCGTGCAAGCCGCGGATTATGGGCCGGTGGTCAGGCCGTCCAGGGCCTATTTCATCGCCTCTCCGATGATCGGCCCGCCGGAATATTATCCCTATCCTTGGCGCGCCCCAATGTATGGCGAGGTCGAGCCTTATGCCTATGGTTCTTACGATCCCTACGGCCCTTATGTGCCGCCAGAGACACCCTATGGCTACGTCCCTGCGTTCCCGCGTTAGGCCGCATTGCAGGGCGATGCCACAAGTTTAGGCGGCATTGCCCCAGAGGTCTTCAATAAGGATCGGGCGATGTTTCGCCGAATTTCTAATTGCCGACCGGCGCACCGCGCTATTGACTGGTGAAATCCAACAACGCCTATGCAATGCATCCGACACCGCAATTTTCTGGGTCGGCCATAAAGTTGTGAGGTTGCCCAAAGGGAGAGTTGAATGAAGATACTTCCGCTTATTTTCGTCACCTGCGTCCTATGGACGGCGCCAGCGGTGTCGGGCGAAATTCTGGATTTGAACACAGTGAAATGCAAGGAGTGGATCGATAGCGGCTCTGAAAACATCAAATACACGATGGCTTGGCTGGACGGATATTATATGGACGAAGATGCGTCCCCGATCATCAACTTCGACACAATGAAGGAAAAAGCCGAAAAGCTCGGGGGCTATTGCGCCGCCAATCCGAACGTTGGGCTGGGGACCGCGGCCGAAGAATTGTTTGGCAAATAAATAATCAAAAAGGAATGCAAACGCCGGAAACTGTCGCCGCGTCGCGGGGCGGTTGTTGGCCGGCGCGGCAGGACTCGAACCTGCAACCTGCCGAGTCGAAGTCGGCTGATCTATCCATTGATCTACGCGCCGGAACAAAGTCCGCGAATTTTTCCCTATAAATCAAAAATGGAATTCATGCCCACATCTTTTTGGTGCGGCCCTCACCGTCGGCGTTTGTAAAGATGGGTTTGAAGTTCGTCCCGGATCCGCCGGTTGTAGGAAAACAACCAGCTCGGATCGAGAGGCATGCGGTCGACGATGTGATTGCGTCCAAATTCGACGAGTTCCGGCCGCCAGCCATAGCGCGCCGCCGTGACCATCAGCGATCGTCCGGCATCGAGGTAGCGATGCCTGTCCAGAAGCATTTGCGTGATCAGGCTGAAATAATGCTCGAAGCGCACCGGAATGCGTGAGTCATAGGCGTCGATGGCGGCCGAGATCCCATCGGTGCACGCGGCCGCGATGCAGGCGGCGATTCGGCCCGGATCCTCAACGGTCAATTCCAGAATCTGGCGATCCTTGATTTTGAAATAGTCGAAGTCATGCGCGAAGGAGGCGAAGACCGAAGTTGAGGCCGACAAAAGCTGGACCATCGGCAAGGGCTTCGCGGCGGTAGAAGAGGCCACGACGCTTCCGCCGCTTCCCGCGCCCACGAAGAGGTGGCAATAATGGGTGAGGTGCGCCACCTCACGCAAGGAGACCGGCCCTGCGAAAACGGAATGCTTGTCCTCGATCTCCATCGGCAGATGGGTCGAAAAGAGGACCCGCGCTTGGGGAAGTATCTCGTAAAGATGGCGGGCGACTTCGACGGCGAGATCCGGCGTCACGAAGGATTGGCCACTCTTCGAAGAACATTCGAACAGAATATTGGGGCCGGACTCCTTCAAACGGTGCTTTCGGACAAAGGTTTCGACCCGCCCGATTTCTTCCTGCGTCAGATCGATGACGTTCTCGATCGGGACGGTGATCGGCCGGCCATAGCTGCGCAAAATGCTTGGCCTTACCGTGCCATCGAAATTGCGGAAGTTGTTCGGCCAAATCTGTGACAAGAGCATGTGATCGAATTCGCGCCTGACGTAGCGAGCCAAGGCTTCCCGCTCGAACACGCGCCACATCGTCTCGTGGTGATCCCAGCCCAGGATGGGGATCGTCCAAACCTCGTCGACATAGGGATTATTAGCAAGCAGCCCGGCACATTGGCTGGAGATCGCCCAGACGATGCAGGCGCCCGGGTGGTCCTTCCGCAATTGCCGCGCAAGAATGGTCGCATAGAGGCAGTCGCCGTTGGCTCCCAATTGGCCGAGCAGGATCCGCTCCACGATCGCTCCCTAATGCCGGCCGGCGGCCAGCGTGTGGCCGGCGATCGCCTCAATCATTTGATCGACCATTTCGCCCAGCTGCTGTTTGGGCCGCCGCCCCGTAGCCTTGATAAGACATCCGATATCGACGTGGAACTCGGGCCCAGGATCCGACCGCGGGAGCATTTCAACGATATGCGCGCGAAAATCGAGATCGTGTCGGGCGAACAATTCCTCGATGGCGCTTCTGCCGTACCAGGTCTTGCCGGAGGCAAGGATGACCTCCGCGAGATTGCAGCGCTCGGCGACGTCGACCACGATATCCATAACTTCCTCGGCGGCACTCCAGTCAATCCAAAAATCAAGTGTCTTCAAGCTTGAGCGAAAGGATGGATCGGATTTTGCCGAATGAATTGTTTTCGCCACCGTCGGCAAAAAAAAGGCCGGCGAGCGGCGTATCGACTCGTGATTGAACAGCACCAGATTGGTTGCCGCAACAGAATGCTTCGCGCGATACTGGAAGATAAGATCGCGGCTTGCCATCTTGCCGATGCCGTAGAGGCAGGTCGCCCGCGCCGGTGTCGTTTCATCGATCCTGCCGATCAGAGGCGGCGGATAGATTTTCATGGATCCGGCATAAAGGACGCGCATCACCGGAGCTTTGAGTCGTGCATGCTCAAGAAGAACATGGAGCGACAAGACGTTTACGGTCATCATATCGCGCCAGAGGGCTTCATATTCGAAGCCGGCGGCGCCATGGACGGCGGCAAAGTGAAAAGCCGTATCCGGCTCCCAGCGGTTCAGCAATGCAGACAGGGACTCGAGATCGCGAAGGTCGAGCTTTTCATAGGTAAAGGCCGCCGTTGGCTTGACATAGCGGCTGGCGTCTCCGCGTCCGCAGCCAATCACCTCATGGCCGCGTTTCAGAAGCGCTTCCGCAAGGTAGCTTCCATCCTGCCCGTTGACGCCAATCACCAGCGATCGCGGCATCGGCCGAACCTAAGCGAACAGCTGATCGGCTATATTTTGATGGGTCGCCGCCAGACTGGAATCGTAATTGTCCTTCGAGACCACTTTGATTTCGGGGAGTGGAAAGATCATCTTGGTCCCCGCGAAAATCGTCTCGCGTTCACGCTCAAGGAACTCCCTTTTGAAGTGCCAGGGGAGAACGAGATAATAATCCGGCTTGGCCTTGCGGGAGTCTTCCTCGGAAATGATCGGAATGTCGGTGCCAAGCGTTTTCGATCCGACTTTTTGCGGGTTCCGGTCTGCGGCGCAATCGACCAAAACGCGGTTGATGGCATACCATTGCAGCAACACATTGCCCTTGGTCGATGCGCCATAGATGTGAATCCGTTCGCCGCGCGCGCGTATCTTGAAAAGCAGGCTATTCAATTCTTCCTTCAGGCGATCGATGCGGGTCTGAAACTCCTTATAGGGCCGGTCGGTGTCCAGCTCCATTTCAAACTCGCGAATGCGCAGGCGATGCATCAAGGCGCGGTCGGCCGGGCTGCCATATTCATTGTTTGAGGCGTGACAGGCGTAGCAGCGTATGCTGCCGCCGTTGATGTCATTGATTTCGACCTTGAAGATACGCATATCGGCGCGCATTGCGATCGATTCCAGCACCGCGAGGCTATAATATTCGAGGTGCTCGTGACAAATCGTGTCGAATGAATTCTGCAACAGCATCAGCGGCAGATAGGAAATTTCAAAGATCCAGATGCCGTTCTTGTTCAGCAGCCGGGCGACATTGGCCGCGAAATCGACGGGCGACTCCAAATCATAGAACATGGCGATCGAGGTCACGACATCGAGCTTTCCCGCCGGGAGAACCGCCAAGGCGCGCTCGGAGGGGAAAACCGTATTGATCACCGTCGCCTTGTTGCCGATCTCCAACGCAATGTCAGAGGGATCCACGCCATAGAGCGTCGACCCCGGCGGATAAAACGACAGCAGAGTGCCGTCATTGCATCCGATATCCAAAGCCGTTGGCGAGGTGGTCGGCAGAAGTTTCATGGTATTCTCGACGATGCCGCGGAGATGGTCGCGCATGGTCGCATTGGTGCCGGACCTATACCAATAGTTCGCATAAAGGATTTCCGGCGGAAAAGTATGGGCAAGCTGAAGCAAGCCGCAGCCATTCTCGTCGCGGGCAACATCGCATCTGACCAATTCGGTCGGCAATTTGCGCATCGGCGGCATGATGACGTCCGGCTTTACAAACGAGCCCTGCAAATATTGCGCGCCAAGATCAATCACGGGGGTCAAGGCGGAAGACCCGCAAATGCGGCAAGTCTGACGGTAGCGTGGATGCATTGAGACTTACCTCGATAAGGAATTATACTGCCATAAACTGCTTTTCGGCATCGCCGAGGGGATACGGCAAACTTTTGCTCAATTGACTAGACATTTTCGTCAAGCGTGACGATAAAATGCCGAACGCCAGTCAAATATCTTGTTTACACACCTAGCACAAGCTGAGCAAGGAGCGTAAACCAACCCTAAATTTCGGTTTGTCGGTCCTTACTAAATGTGCCGATGTGTGGAAGCGTGATTTACAGCAACCAGGCGAATGTGACAGTTCGCCGCGGACATTCCATAGCTTACAAAGGCTTTGATTTTGCACCGCAATGAAGCATTTCTTCAACAATTTAAAATTCGATCGATCGAGAACTGCGACGCCGCGGAGGTTCGCATTCCGCTCGATTTTTTGCGGCGGGCCAAGACGATCTGTGCCGAGGAAATCGGGCTGATCGACGTCGAAATTGCAGCGCGTAATATCCCTTTCCCGAAAGCTATTCCAAAGACACGCCAAGCCGTTTGTTTCACCGCGGAGCTGTTGCAGTGTGCCGACGCTGTCCCCGCACCGGGCGCCCAGAAAAACTGTTCGTTGACGGGGCGGATTGCTGGGAAAGACAAAGACAGCGCGCGTGGCTGGCAACGCCTCTTTCCCCGAAAATTATTGATATTTCTTGCCCGGATACGCCTCTCCAAGCTCGCTCAAAAGGTTTTGGAGCAAGCTCGTTTCGGGTCGATCATGATTGTCGGTCAAGGACTCTATCCCTGCGCCCTGGCCGAAAATCTCCGCCGGCTCGGAAGAGACGCGGTGGTTCTATCGGGAGGGAGCGGCGCGGGGGCGATGATTTCGCCTGGCTATCTGATGCGCCCTGAAAAAGGTTCGCTGATCGATTGGATTTTGGCGGATCCGGCGAGTCTTGAGACGGCGGGCGCAATCGTTTTCCTTGGCGAGGAAGATTTCACCTTGGAGATTGATGCCTTGCGCGCTGCCGCCAACAAGCCGCCGGTTGTTTTCGCAAGCGGCCAGCGGCTGTGGTGGCACGAGCTTGTGTCGGTCCATCCGGGAGGCTTGCCGGGAGAGGATGCTGTTGCAGACGGCAAGAAGTGGCCTTGCATCTCGATCGTGATCGTCAGCTTCAACCAAGCGGCTTTTCTTGAAGCCACCATCCGTTCGGTGATCGATCAGGCCTACCCTAATCTTGATTTGATTATCGTCGATGGCGGGTCCACCGATGGTTCAGTGGCAATTATTGAGCGGTATCGAGCTCATTTTGCCCATGTGGTCATCGGGCCCGACAAAGGACAATCCGATGCCCTCAACAAGGGCTTTGCGCTGGCCAAGGGCGAGGTGTTGAACTGGCTGTGCAGCGATGACTTGCTCGAACCGGATGCCCTGCGCCATATTGCGGACGCCTATGCTTCCACGGGGGCGGATTTGATTGTTGGTGGCTGTGTCCGTTTCGGAGAGACCCGATCAGATGAACTTTATCGGCATCACACGGCTCTCGTCATTGGCCGCAAAATGCCATTCGATGCCGAGGACGTTTTAAATTACACGCGCTCATGGCTCAAGGCGAATTACTTCTTTCAGCCGGAAGTCTTCTTTTCACGGAGGATCTGGAATGCCTCCGGCGGGCATATCAAGCGGCATCTCTACTATCTTATGGATTATGACTTGTGGCTGCGCATGGCTTTGGCTGGAGCCAGCATTTACCATGTGCCCGTGTTTCTCGGATGCAGTCGCGTCCATGCCGAACAGAAAACCATGAATCTCATCGAGGTGCATCAAGCGCGACAGATCATGGCGGAATATCAAGACTTCTTTTGCGCTCTTGAAACGGCCTCCGCGCTCGCGAAAGAGACAACATGAAGCGGAATGCCCAAGGATAGAGAGTCGATGCAAAAGCAAGAAGAAGCAGAGGTTCGGAATGGGAGTGTCGAAAAGACTCCCTCCGAACACCGCGCCGCAAACGATGGACGCAAGATTGGCTGGACTCGCATTTTGCGGCATCTTTTCCCTCACAAAGTTCGGCGGCTTTTAGCGGAGCATGATGCGTTGGAAGAAATTTGGTCCGCCCTCCGGGGGGCCATGGTCGACCCTTCAGCGATGGAAGAAATACGCTCCGGGCTCCAAGGGCTTCTGACCAGGCAGGAGGCAATAGAAGAAATTCGGTCCGGGCCTCAACGGCCCCTGGTCGAGCCTCAGGCGTTGGAAGAACTGCTCACCTGGCTTCGGCTGCATCAGGCGGACCGTGATGTGCTGAATGAAATGCGCGCTGGCATTCAGCGGATTTGCGCTCAGGGCGACATAGTGGCCAAGGCCGCTTGGCTCCAATCGGGTTTCATGGAACGCGCGCTTCTCTTGCAGGGACAGCTCGCTACCCACACGATTTCGAAAACCGCGACGCTCGGCAATCTGGCCGACACCGAATTTCGGGTGTTCTCGCAATGGGGCGAGGATGGCATCGTCGAATGGCTGGTCTCGCACGTCGCCGTTCCAAACCATCGTTTCGTCGAATTCGGCGTCGGAAATTTTATCGAGTCGAACTGCCGATTCCTGATGCAAAACCGCAATTGGAAGGGCCTCGTTTTCGATGGCAACGAAGAATATATGAGCGGGTTGCGCGACGATCGCATGTTTTGGATGTATGATCTGACGGCCAAAGCAGCTTTCATCACGGTTGAAAATATTAACGAACTGATCGAGGAGGCAGGCTTCGGCGGCCCGCTCGGTATCCTCTCGATCGATATTGACGGCAATGATTATTGGGTCTGGGAGGCGATCCATGTGGTCGATCCCGCGATCGTCATTTGCGAGTACAATCCCATTCTCGGCGACCAGCATGCCGTGACGGTGCCCTACGATCCGCAGTTTCACAGATTTAAAGGTCACCACAGCGGCCTCTATTTCGGAGCCTCCATCGCCGCGCTGAAACATCTTGCCGAACAAAAGGGCTATGTCTTCGTTGGAACGAATTCGAACGGCATCAACGCGTTCTTTGTCCGGAGAGACCTCGCGGGTCCTGTTCTGTCGCAACTCAAGGACCTGCGCGCATTTTGTTCACGCCATCGCGATAGCCGGGACGAGAACCAGGCGCTGTCCTTTGTCGGAGGCCGGGCGCGGTTCGAGCTCATCCAGAATTGTCCGGTCGTCGATGTTAAAACCGGGGTGACGCTTCCCCTCGGTGAAATGGGCGAGCCTTACTCACCGGCTTGGGCCAGCGAAATAGATTGATGATTCAGATACTCGGCGCCCGCTCATGACATCGCATCGTCAGCCTCTCAGTTTCTTCGACAAACTCAAGGCGCTTTTTCAGAAGGACAACAGCGACGAGCCCTCGGCCGTCGATGTCGCGCTGGCGGCTTGTAACGTCGAAACGGAAAAGCTTTCGGGGTTGTATGCGTCTCTCGCCCTGCGAGTGGCCAATCTGGAGGCCGAGCTCCGGACGCAAGCGCAGCAAGCTGCAAATCCTCCCGGGGAGCGAGGCGAATCCATGGCTGGGATCGAGAGTGAGCTGCCAAATCCGCTGACTTCGCGTCCCGGCAGCGATTGGTTCCGGATTCTGCGCCATATGCTGCCATATAAGGTCAGGCGGCTCCTGTTCGAGCACGATCGTAGGGAGCAGATTCAGTCGGAGGTCCGTGGCCTGCGGGATCAACTGGTTCGCGAACGGCTGCGGGAGAATGGCCTAGTTGCTGCGGGACAAGCCGTGCTTGCTCAGGATACGCCAGCGTTTCCGAAGGCGGTTTTCGAGCCAACAGAGACTTCGAAAATCGCAATCGTCGACGTGGGGGCGCAGGACCTCGTCTCGGAAGAACACATGTACACGCCGCTGCAGCGCGCGGGGGCAACATCCGTCGTCGGTTTTGAACCTCTGCCGGATACGGGCTCCGTTCCTCGTCGCCGGGATCCGAACGTTGCCATGCTGAACCATTTTGTGGGAGCGGGTGGCCCGGCCGTCTTTCACGTCACCCGGTTCGACCCCGCATCGTCTCTTTTCAAGCCGAACATGGAGCTTGTCTCGCAATTCATGAGCTTGCCAGACATGTACGAGACCGTTTCAACGCAGGAAGTCCAGACCATCCGTCTTGATGATGTGCGGGAAATCGGCGATTGCGATTATCTGAAAATCGACGTTCAAGGTGGCGAACTGGATGTGCTGAAAGGAGCCACGCGCCTGCTGGATAAAATTATTGCCATCCACTGCGAAGTCGAGTTCGCTCCGGTTTACCGGAATCAGCCGCTCTTTGCCGAAATCGATACGTTTCTGCGATCGGCCGGCTTCGATCTGATCGATCTCGTGAACGCTGGCTATAATCGCTACTGGGCGCTCCCCGGCTTTGCCACAAGCGGTTCGCGGTTGTTATGGGCGGAAGCGATCTATTTCAAATCGCCGCCCGCGTTGGCGAAGCAGGGCGCGGAAAAACTGTTGAAAGCGGCTTACATCGCTCACGTCAACCACGCCATGTACGATGTTGCCGCCCATTATCTGGCCGAACACGACAAATTGACGGGGGCCTCCACGCTGCCCCAATATTCGGCCGAATATACGGGATGGATCGAGCGCACCTTTAATTGAGCCAAATTGTTTTTTCGGAGATTACGAAAATTCCCATCATGATCGAGATCGGGCCGGGTGAATTGATCGATCGGATCACCATCCTGGAGATTAAGCTCGAGAATATTCGAGACCAAGCAAAGCTGGTCAATATTCGCCACGAGTATGAACTTTCACTTGCCACTTTTCGCAAAGAAATTGCGGAAACCGCGGAGCTGATGAGACTTACTGCCGAGCTTAAGGCCGTCAACGCCGAGCTTTGGCGGATCGAGGATGAGATTCGCGCGCAAGAGCGGGCCGGTGCGTTCGGGGAAACATTCGTGGCGATTGCTCGATCCGTCTATCGCACCAACGATCGGCGGGCTAAGATCAAAAGGAAGATCAATGATCTTTTCGAAGCCAAGATAGTCGAAGAAAAGAGCTACGAAGCCTATTGAAGGGTATGATCACATCGTGAACGTGCGCGCCTTAACCGCGCTCCGCGAAACTGGCGACCCCGGGTCCCGCCGCGTTTCGGTTCGCTGATGGGCGCCCCGACATCGCCTTCGCGCACCCCTCGGGCCATGGGAGAGGCAGGGGGCGAGGGGAGCAAGGCCGTCACTACGGCAATTCCGAATTTCTTCTGCATCGTCCAGACTCCAACCATCCTGCGCGCCTAATCCCCGGCGCTTCAGGATGTTCCCAAGCGGGACGGTGAGAGCCCCCCGGCCCGGTCTGCACTGTTGACGACCTGTCCAGCGCGGAGGGGAATGCTTGCTTAGTTTCCCAGGGAATGATAGGCGCGCCGCATGGCTTGGCTCGACTTTCGTTCTCCCGACTGCCCGAACGCTGTGGCGACCCGCATGGGTTCGGCGCGATGACCATCCGCGTTCATAAGGGCGATCTGCCTGACAATGCCGATTTCGGCAATTGCGTCGCGATCGACACGGAAACCCTGGGTCTTGTCCCACAACGCGACCGGCTCTGTGTCGTGCAATTGTCGCGCGGCGACGGGTCAGCGGATATCGTCCAGATTGCGGCCGGGCAGACACGGGCGAAAAACATCGAACGGCTTTTGGCCGACCCCGGCATTACCAAGCTGTTTCATTTTGCCAGGTTCGATGTCGCGATTTTGTTTAAGACCTTCGGCGTCATGGCAGAACCGATTTATTGCACCAAGATTGCCTCGAAGCTTGCCCGGACCTACACCGATCGGCATGGGCTAAAGGATTTGGCCCGCGAACTGCTCGGGATTGAACTGTCGAAGCAACAGCAATCCTCGGATTGGGGTGTTGAGACGCTTTCCGAAGCACAGCTTGCGTATGCGGCGTCCGACGTCCTCTATCTGCATGCCTTGCGCGATCGGCTGAACATCATGCTCAAGCGCGAGAATCGTTTCGAAATTGCTGAAAACTGCTTCGGTTTCGTGCCGGCTCGGGCGCGCCTTGATCTTATGGGCTGGGCCGACACGGATATTTTCTCTCACCAATAGGCTGGCGCCCCAGGACCCCCGCCATGACTTCGCCTTGCTTCCTTGCTGTTTGAAAGGGGAGGGCGGAGGCGCGCCTCCGCCGCGGTAGGTTTGCCGGAGCCTAGCCTAATCCAGATTGTGGCCAGTCCGTCAGATTATTAAGAAATTTGCAGGATTTTAGCTCGTCCGACCACGGATGAGGGGTGAAAACCCCGCAAAGCCCGGAGCTCAGTCGACTTGTCCCAATATGAAGCTTTCGAAACCGAAGCCGTCCCAACGCTAAAAAGCCGCGTGCGCCTGCCCCTAAGCAGCCAAAGCGCTGCCGGCACAGGCGACTTCGAGACGCGTTCCGGACCGCAGGCGCGGCGGAATTCCGACGCGACCAGTTTCAACATGTCACCAGCTCCCTGGCGCGGGGGCTTTAAGGCGGCGAATCGGCATACCGCTCGGGTCCGGTGGCTTCGACGGGGCGCGATCGCCTTTTCGATTCTCGCCACCGCCTTGATCTCCGGGGTGGCCCTCTATCATCCTTTCAAGCACTTGCCAGGGGACATCTCGATCGGCCGGGTCGGCATTGAGGGGACGAAGATCACACTGGGCTCCCCCAAGATTTCAGGGCTCCAAAAAGATGGCCGGCCCTATGAGGTCAAAGCGCAAACCGGCATCCAGGATATTGCGACACCGAATGTGATCGAGCTCCTTGGGATCGATTCGACCATCGGGACAGCGAATGACGCGACAACTTGGGTGAGTGCCGCGCACGGCGTCTACGATAGTTTGCATGATCAAATGACGCTGGAAGGCAATGTTCAAATCAAGAACAGCGGCGGCTACGACGTCCGGATGAAAACCGCCCAAATCGATTTCAAAACCGGCGGTTTGAATTCGGATGAGCCGGTGAAGGTCATCATCAACGGCGGGACGATCTCGGCAAACCAAATGAATGTCAGCGACAATGGCCACAAGGTCTCGTTCGATGGCCAGGTCGCATCAACGTTACAGCCCGACGCGAATGAACCCGTTGTGGGTGCCGCGCTCCTGGAGAACGGGAAATGATCGCCGGACACTGGCGTCCGATCGTTCTTGCCCTTCTTGTTTCGGGTTTCGCGGTTTTTCCGGTACTGGCAGAAAAATCGAGTTCCGGAGCCATCCTGCCCGGCGGCAATTCGAAAGAGCCGATCAATATCGATGCCGCAAAACTGGATTATTTCGACAAGGAACAAAAACTTGTCTACACCGGCGGCGTCATTGCGACACAGGGCGAGAGCAAGCTCAAGTCAACTACGCTGGTTATTTTTCTGACCCCGAAAGATTCGGCGGCAACGGGAGTTCCCTCTTCATCGAGCCAAGTCCGGCGGATGGAAGCGGCGGGCCCTGTCACGCTGACTTCAAAGGATCAAATCGGCACGGGGGACAACGGAATCTATGAAAAATCGGAAAATAAGGTCTATTTAATCGGCAATGTCACGTTAACCCAAGGTCCAAATGTGACAAAAGGCGACAAGTTGATCTATGATTTGACCACAAAACAGGCTGTGGTGACCGGCCGGGTCAGGAGCATGTTCCTGCCGAGCAGCTCCAACGAGGATTCCAAGAAGCCGTCGCAAGCTGAGAGCGCCACGAAGGCAGATTCAGCCAAATGATCATCGGATTTCGCCACCCGGGGGCGGTGTGGTATGACGCGGACGGGCAACAGGCTTGACCAAGGATTGTTTCGCTTTGCGCCTGCATTCTGCCCTTTCTCCTTCTGCGGCCATTTCCTGGCTGCGCGGCTTGATCCGGTC
This sequence comes from Beijerinckiaceae bacterium, assembly GCA_004564215.1. Taxonomy (NCBI): domain Bacteria; kingdom Pseudomonadati; phylum Pseudomonadota; class Alphaproteobacteria; order Hyphomicrobiales; family Beijerinckiaceae; species Beijerinckiaceae bacterium. The sequence continues at coordinate 2,363,796 of CP024846.1, forward strand.
GAATCCTGAATCAGGACCGGCGGTCCCGGCCGTCGACGGTGATTGGACGGTGGCCGCGAGCCAGGAGGTTGTGGAGCGCACAGTCGTTGCCTCTGCGTTTGCCTACCGGCGCATCGAGACCTCCCAAGAAACCCGCGGCGGGGTCCACCCCGATGGCGCGTCACCGGTGGGCGGAGAAGGCGTTCTCGCCATTCATCATTTGCGCAAATACTACAAGGCCCGCAAGGTCGTCGAAGATGTGAGCATGATGGTGCGGCGGGGCGAGATCGTCGGACTGCTCGGTCCGAACGGCGCCGGCAAAACCACGCTGTTCTACATGATCAGCGGCCTGATCCGGCCAGATCGCGGGCTGATCGAACTCGACGGGCATGACGTAACCCGTTTGCCGATGTACCGGCGCGCGCGGCTCGGGATCGGCTATCTTCCCCAGGAGGCCTCCATTTTTCGCGGTCTCAGCGTCGAGGATAATATTCGCGCCGTCCTGGAAATCGTTGAGCCCAACAAGAAGACCCGCGCCGCCGAACTTGAAGCCTTGCTCGAAGAGTTTGACATCAAGCGGCTCCGCAAAACACCCTCCGTCGCGCTGTCCGGCGGGGAACGCCGCCGCTGCGAAATCGCGCGCGCCTTGGCGGGGCGCCCTTCCTTCATGCTCCTCGATGAACCCTTCGCCGGAATCGATCCCATCGCGGTCGGCGATATCCAATATCTCGTTCATCATCTCAAACGCCGGGGGATCGGCGTTCTCATCACCGATCACAACGTCCGCGAAACGCTCGGGCTGATCGACCGCGCCTATATCGTTCATGCCGGCCGGGTCCTGGTCGAGGGGACTCCCGCCGAGATCGTCGAAGACCCGAATGTGCGCCAATTCTACCTTGGCGAAGGGTTTCGGCTCTAAAAGGCACAACTCGGAGTGCCGCCAGTTTTTCCAGCGATTTCAAAGATAACCGCGAAAAAAAAACCACTGGTTATGTGCACAGCGGGTTTTTTGTGCTATACGCATAGCTTCGGATGCAAGAAACGGGCCGATTAAAATGTCGGTCTTGTTACAGCAATCCCCGATCTGCGTGGAGTGTTCTCGGAGATATGGCGCTTTCTACCAAGCTTGTTATGCGGCAGGGCCAGTCGCTGGTGATGACGCCGCAGTTGCTGCAAGCGATCAAGCTTCTGCAATTTTCCAACCAGGAATTGGTCGCGTTTGTCGAGGAGGAGCTGGAGCGCAATCCTTTGCTCGAGCGGGCCGAAGATGCCACGGACCCGACCCCGACCCCCAGTGCCGAAGGTCACGGCGAGGCCGAGCTTTCGGAAACGCGGGATTTCAATGAAGCCAGCGAGGCGGAGTGGAGCACCGAGTCTTTCGAGACCGATCGAGGGGCCTTGGAGGCGAGCCTCGGAACCGAATTGTCGAACAGCTTTGATGACGACCGGCCGCAGACCCCAGGGCAAACAAGCTTGGAGCCGGAAGGTCTGGGTCTTTCTGCAACGTCCTGGTCCGGTTCATCGGGTGGGGGCGGCGACGGAGAGGCAGCAAATCTCGAGGCGTATGTCGCTGCGCCGACCAATCTCAAGGATCATTTGGAAGCGCAATTGGCGCTGACGACAGCCGATGCGGCGGATCGGCTGATCGGCCAAGTCTTGATCGACTCGATTGATGATGCCGGTTACTTCACGGGGTCGCTCGACGAGATCGCTCTTCGTTTGGAGATCCCGGTGCAGCGGCTGGAAAGTGTTTTGACGCTGATCCAGGGCTTCGACCCCTCGGGAGTCGGCGCCCGTAATCTCGCTGAATGTCTTGCCATACAGCTGCGGGAGCGCGATCGCTTCGACCCGGCGATGCAAGCGCTTGTGGCCCATCTCAACCTCTTGGCCAAACGCGATTTTGCCGCGTTGCGTAAAATTTGCGGCGTCGATGAAGAAGACATTCTGGATATGCTGGGCGAGATTCGGCGTCTCGATCCCAAGCCCGGACGTTCGTTCGGCGGCGGTCTTATCGAGCCTGCCTTGCCAGATGTCATTGTCCGGCCCTTGCCTGACGGTTCGTGGCAGGTCGAACTGAATACCGAAGTGCTCCCGCGTATTCTCGTCAATCAGTCCTATGTGGCGCGGGTCGGCAAAGGGAAGGGCAAGGAGGCCGACCGGAATTTCATCTCCGCGTGCCGGCAAACCGCCAATTGGCTAACCAAAAGTCTCGAACAGCGGGCGCGCACAATTTTGAAGGTGTCGAGCGAAATCGTGCGGCAGCAAGATGCATTTCTCGTACATGGTGTCGAATATTTGCGTCCGCTCGATCTCAAAACAATCGCGGAAGCGATCGGCGTCCATGAATCAACCGTGTCGCGGGTCACTTCCAATAAATATATGGCGACGCCGCGCGGCCTATTCGAACTCAAGTATTTTTTCACCGCCTCGATTGCCGCGCATGACGGCGGAGACGCGCATTCGGCCGAATCTGTGCGGTTCAGGATCCGGCAGATGATCGATCAGGAAAATCCGGGCCAAATACTTTCCGACGATGCGATCGTCGCCAAATTGAAGGACGTCAATATCGATATCGCCCGGCGGACCGTGGCTAAATATCGCGAAAGCCTGAAGATTCCATGTTCGGTGGAACGCCGCCGCGAGAAGGCGATGAGCTGAACCTCTGGAAACTCCAAGGGGCCAAAAATTTATCCGTGGCCACCCCTAAAAGGGCTTGCGAAGCGCCAATTTTTCAGGATCCCTTAGAGGTTGCAAGGAACTGCGGCCAACCTAAGCAAATCGGGCGGTTGGCGCGCAGGATCAGCGAAGCGTTGACACACGATCGAGCCCTTAACCCCTTGTATCATCGCACGGAAAAATGCGCCGGCCGGAATGCGACCCGGCTGGAAGCGGAGGATGGGCAATGACTTTGCGCGTCTCGGGCAAGAATTTGGACATCGGCGAAGCGTTTCGAGATCACATCGAGGCACGAATCAAGTCGACCGTAGAGAAATATCATGCCGGGCTCACGGCCGGTCACGTCACGATCGAGCCGGAGGGCTCGCAGTTTCGCGCCGATTGTGCCTTGCACCTCAAATCGGGCGTCACCCTGCAAGCCGATGCCAAGGCCCGCGAGCCCTATGCAAGTTTTAATCGTGCTGCCGACCTTATCGAGAAGCAGCTGAAGCGCCATAGAAAGCGGCTGTTGGATCATCACGCGGATCCCAAGACCCGTCCCGATCAACGGCCCGGCGAGCCGGGAACTGCCCAGCAGCAAGCGACGATAAACCCGGGAAAAGCTGAGGATCTGCATCCTGCCGTCATCGCAGAGCCATCTCCCAAGTTCAAAGAGATGACCGTTTCCGGAGCGGCCATGGAGCTGGATTTGACAAATGCGCAGGTTGTTGTCTTTCGTCACGCCTCCGACGGACGAACCAATGTCGTTTACCGTCGTTCTGATGGCAATATCGGCTGGATAGATCCGGGCCGTGTATGAAAAAACTGAACTGGGCGAGGAAAAGGCGGCGCTCTGCCGTGCCTTGAATGTTCCAAACATTGTCCGTGAGCGGACCGGATTGCTTCAAGCTATGCATTTGAACCAGTTGATCACCCCCGAAGCGATTATCCCCTCGCTCAAGGTGAATACAAAGAAGCACGTTCTCCAGGAAATGAGCGACCGTGCCGGCCTGATCTCCGGACTGGCGCCGCGCGAGGTTTTCGATGCATTGCTGCAGCGCGAACGTCTCGGGTCGACGGGCGTGGGAGAAGGGATCGCAATCCCGCACGGAAAACTCGCCAAGGCGAAATCGATTTTTGGTGTTTTCGCCCGGCTGGTTCGTCCCATCGATTTTGATTCTCTCGACGGTGCGCCGGTTGATCTCATTTGTCTCTTGATCGCTCCTGAAACCGCCGGGGCCGATCATCTGAAGGCCCTGGCCCGCATGGCAAGGCTGCTCCGCGATCCAACGGTTACGTCAAAGCTTCGTGCGGCCCGCGACATTTCGGCAATCTATTCGGTATTGACCGGGGAAGCCGCGTCTCACGCCGCCTAGAGCGCTTCCCAATCGGATGGAATCATCTGATCGAAAAGGAATCGCTCAAGTTCAACGAGTTGGAGCAAGTTCTGATCGAAAAAGTCGGTCAACTTTTTCGGAACATGCTCTAGGCGATGGATCGGCAAGCTTTGCACGGGTTCTTGACTTCGTCGGCCAAAATGGCGAGTTTCCGCGCTCTCAATGGACCGGCAAGAAATGCCGAAGCATTTCGACGTCTGTTCAATTCGGTAAATTACCGTTCCCCCGCGCAGCGATTATTCGCGTGACGCAAAGGTTGAGTCGGTCAACCTTGGCATAACCTTCTTGGCGGCAATGCGAAGCTATCTCGATTTTGAAAAACCGGTGGCTGAACTCGAAGCCAAGGTTGAAGAACTGCGTGAGCTGGCCGCCAAGGGCGACGCCGTCGCCATCGGCGAGGAACTGACCCGGCTTGAGGGCAAGGCGGAAAAGGCGCTTGCCGATCTCTACGCCAGTCTCACACCCTGGCAAAAGACCCAGGTTGCGCGGCATCCGCAGCGCCCGCATTTCAGCGATTACGTCAAAGCGCTGGTCACCGATTTCACCCCGCTTTCGGGGGACCGGCAATTCGGCGAGGATGCAGCGATCGTCGGCGGGTTCGGCTGGTTTCGGGGCCGCTCAATCTGCGTGCTTGGCCAGGAAAAGGGCTCTGGCACGGAAGAGCGAATCCGCCACAACTTTGGAATGGCGCGTCCCGAGGGCTACCGGAAGGCCGTGCGTTTGATGCAGCTCGCCGATCGGTTCGGTCTTCCCGTCGTGTCCCTTGTCGATACCGCCGGCGCCTTCCCCGGCGTTGACGCCGAAGAGCGCGGCCAGGCCGAAGCCATCGCCCGGGCAACCGACATGTCGCTGTCGCTGGGAGTGCCGAGCATCGCCGTCATCCTCGGTGAAGGCGGCTCCGGCGGCGCCATAGCGATCGCCGCTTGCAACCGCGTGGTGATGCTCGAACACGCGATCTACACCGTCGCGTCCCCGGAGGCTTCGGCCTCGATTCTTTGGCGTGACTCCGCTAGAGCCGAAGACGCCGCGACCAATATGAAGATCACCGCGCAGGATTTGCTCAAATTCGGGATCATCGATTCCATCATCACCGAGCCGGTGGGCGGGGCACATCGAGACCCGGCGGCCGCGGTGGCTGCGACCGGGAAGGCCATTGCGGAAGCCTTGGGCGAGTTCTCGAGCATGTCGCCAAACGAGCTGAGAGCGGCACGAACCGCAAAATACCTGAATATCGGGCGCAAGCTTTAAGCCGGACTGAAAAGACACACCCCGCTCTAAACCTTCTGTTTGCCAAGTTTGCTTCTTTTTTTAGCCACGAACGACGCTTTAGAATGAACCGGAACGGGTCAAGGTTTCGGTAACCTTCGCATAAGGATACCGGCTGTAAGCTGGTCAGTGGTGACGCGAAGTCCATTCAGCTCAGCGGGCGAAATCGATGCAATGTAAATCTTTTCTGAGCCGGCTCCCTGCCTTCGCCTTGGTCGCATCCGTGGCCGGGTTTTTGGCCGGCTGCGAGGAAAGCGGCCTTTCGCCGTTGAGCCGTTCTTACTCTCCGATTCCGCCGCAGACGCTCGCCTTGATGGAGGCCAACGGGACTTCTAAAAATTCTCCCGTGCTGATCCGCGCCTATAAAAAGGAAGCCGAGCTCGAAATCTGGAAGATGGGAGCAGACGGGCGGTATACCTATCTGAAGACATTCCCCATGTGCCGCTGGTCGGGCCAGCTCGGGCCCAAGGTCCGAGAGGGTGACCGCCAAGTGCCGGAAGGCTTTTATTCGATCACGCCGGCGCGCATGAACCCGAATTCCGCCTATTACCTCTCGTTCGACGTTGGCTATCCCAATACCTATGATCGGGCTCTCGGCCGCACGGGCGGGTCGATCATGGTCCACGGCATCTGTTCCTCGGCCGGCTGTTTTTCGATGACCAACGAACAGATCGCCGAAATCTATGCCATCGCGCGGGAAGGATTTGCCGGGGGCCAGCGGGCCATCCAGATGCAATCCTATCCGTTCCGCATGACCGCAGAGAACCTCGCCAAATACCGGCTCGATCCGAATATTTCCTTCTGGAACCAACTGAAGGAAGGAGCCGATAATTTCGAGGTCACCAAGAAGGACGTTGAAGTCGGGGTCTGCGAGAAGCGGTACATCTTCAATGCCGTTCCAGCCGATGGGTCGCGTTTTGACTCCACCGGCCGGTGCCCGTCCTTGCAACGCAATGAGGAAACCCAGGGCGAAGTCACGGCCCGGCAGAAGCGCGATGAGGCGAAAATCGCCGAATATGTCGCCCAAGGCATTCGCCCGGTGCACACCGTCTATGTCGATGGCGGCCAGCATCCCAATTTCGCGTCGTTGGCGAGTACGGCGAGCCGGCCTGAAGCTTTGGCCCAGGCGCCGGTCGATCTCGCGCTCGATGAAGCAAAGACAAAGAACAGCCGCGTGGCATCAGCCGCGAAGACAGGTGCGAAGACAGGTGCGAAGACTGCCGCTGGGCCGATGTCCGGCACGCCCGGAAAGTCACGCGAGGCGTCTTTGCTCACCCGCTTCATGAATGGGGGCGTGGCCGAAGCGAAGGCAGCGACACCGCCATCCGGTCAAGCCGCCAAGGCGACAAAGCATGAAGCGTCGGCGATCAATGGCAAGCCGCGCGACCCGAACACCAAGCCGCGGGATGTTAAGGCGCAGGACGCTGTCGCGGCCCCGGCCCCGATCAAGCCGCAAGCGGCGGCGTCGCCGGGCACCGAACCCGTCGCCCAAGCGGTTGCTTTCCTGAAAGCCGGGTTCTCCGCAGTCGCGCCGACCGGTCAGTAGAAGCTGATCCTGTCGGAGGGATCCCGCCCCTTTGGGCGATGCTTTCGACTGAAAGTCAGCAAGGGTCTGCGCGGTGGGCGAAACCGTTCCAGGTTGATCGAGAGCGCCCGATCTCCAATGGCTCTGTGAGGTCGCCATTGCGCAATTTCTGAACCCGCCAAGGAACAGGGCGCTCCCTATTGCGTTGAAGATGCCCGAGTCGAAAAGGCTTTTGTGCCTTGACGACTCATTTGATGAGCCAAATTGCGATTGCGGCCATGAGCAAAGCCTTCACCAGGGAACTTGAGCCGGAAGACGATTTCGAAGATGAAATCGCGCCTCTCCCCCCGGGAACAAAGAACTACATCACGCCAGAAGGCCTTCACCGGCTTCAGGATGAGTTCGCGCATCTGCAACAGGTCGAGCGTCCGAAAACCGTCGACGTCGTCTCTTGGGCCGCGGGCAATGGCGACCGGTCCGAGAACGGCGACTACATCTACGGAAAGCGCCGTTTACGCGAAATCGACCGGCGGATGCGCTATCTTCGCCAACGCATGGAAATTGCCGAAGTGGTCGATCCCGCGTTGCAAAAAAACAGGGATCGAGTTTATTTCGGCGCGCGCGTCGCCTATCGCAACGAACGCAACGAAGAAAAGACCATCCGCATCGTCGGGACCGACGAAGCGCGCTCGGAGCGCGATGAGGTGAGCTGGATTTCGCCGATCGCCCGAGCGCTCTTGAAAGCCGAGGAAGGCGACGTCGTCGAGGTCCGGGCGCCTAAGGGAATCGAACGTATCGAGGTTTTGAAGATCGCCTATTGATCTGCAAAGCTGGCGGCGGGCGCCCGGCTCATCACCCCAAATTCAGCTCCTTGAAGAAATCATTGCCCTTGTCGTCAATGACGATAAAGGCGGGAATATTCTCGACCTCGATCCGCCAGATCGCCTCCATGCCATATTCCGAATAGGCCACGACCTCGACCTTCTTGATGCAGTCCTGCGCCAGCCGCGCCGCCGCGCCGCCGATCGAGCCGAGATAAAATCCCCCATGTCGTTTGCAGGCTTCGCGAACCTCGGGCGAGCGATTGCCCTTGGCGAGCATGATCATGGATCCACCCGCGGCCTGGAATTGGTCGACATAGGAATCCATGCGGCCCGCCGTCGTCGGGCCGAAGGAGCCGGAGGGTAGTCCTGCTGGCGTCTTGGCCGGGCCGGCATAATAGATCGGGTGGTGTTTGAAATAATCGGGCATGGGCTCGCCATGTTCGAGCCGCTCGCGAATCTTGGCATGCGAAAGATCGCGCGCGACGATCAACGGGCCGGTGAGCGACAGCCTGGTCTTGATCGGATATTTCGACAGCTGCGCGAGAATTTCCGGCATCGGCCGGTTCAAATCAATGTCGATTGCGTCGCCGATCAGCGCGGCTTCGTCGATGTCGGGAAGATATTTCGCCGGATCATGTTCCAGCTCTTCGAGAAATACGCCCTCGCGCGTGATCTTACCAAGAGCCTGACGGTCGGCGGAACAGGAAACCCCGATCCCGATCGGCAGCGAGGCGCCGTGACGCGGCAAACGCACCACCCGCACGTCGTGGCAGAAATATTTGCCGCCGAATTGCGCGCCGACACCCAAGTCCTGAGTCATTTTAAAAATTTCCGCTTCAAGGACAAGATCCCGAAACGCATGGCCGTCCTCGCCGCCGGCGAAAGGCAGATCGTCGAGATAATGGGTCGAAGCGAGCTTGACCGTCTTTAAATTCAATTCCGCGGATGTCCCGCCGATGACGATGGCCAGATGGTAGGGGGGGCAGGCCGACGTCCCGAGGGTCAGGATTTTCTCTTTCAAAAATCCCAACAGACGGTCATGGGTCAAAAGCGAAGGTGTCCCCTGGAAAAGATAGGTCTTGTTGGCGGAGCCTCCGCCCTTGGCGATGAACAAGAACTTGTACGCGTCCTCGCCCTCGGCATAAATTTCGATCTGCGCGGGCAGATTGGTCTTGGTGTTCATTTCCTCGAACATGGTCAGGGGCGCAAGCTGCGAATAGCGCAGATTTTTCTTTTCGTAGGCGTCTTTTATGCCCTGCGCGAGCGCGCTTTCGTCGTCGCCGTCGGTGAAAACCAGCCGCCCTTTTTTGCCCATGACGATCGCCGTGCCGGTATCCTGGCACATCGGCAAAAGGCCGCCGGCCGCTATATTGGCGTTCTTCAAGAGATCGAAAGCCACGAATTTGTCGTTTCCCGTTGCCTCCGGATCGGCGAGAATTTTGGCAAGTTGGCTAAGATGCGCCGGGCGCAGCAGATGGTTAATGTCGCCCAAAGCCTGTTCCGCGAGGAGCCGCAGCGCCTTTGGCTCGACGCGGAGGAACTCATGGGGCCCGAATTTTTCGACGCTTACGCCCTCGGCGGTCAGCTTTCGATAGGGCGTCTTGTCCTTGCCGAGAGAAAAAAGCGGGTGGTAATGAAAGGCCATCTTTAAGTCCTGAGGTCTCGATATTCTGGCGTTTCCTGCATGGGCGGCAAAAACGGTGCTTCGGCGATGCTCATGCGCATGGAGCCTTGGTCCTATATGGGAAAATCCGAGGTTGGGCGAGGCCGGTGTAGACTGTCTCGCCGCTCCGTCCAACTTTGCAGACAATGAGGGATAAACGGCGTGAAATTCCCCTTTCCGCTCCTTCTTTGCGATATTGGCGGCACCAATGCTCGATTCGCCTCCGTGTCCGCCCCAGGGGCGCCGTTGAAGATCGGGCTGCATCTCAAGACCAAGGATTACCGGGATTTTGAAACGGCGCTCGCCTCGGCCTTGGCTGGGGTCCAGGCGAAGCCGCGTTCGCTGATCGTTTGCGCGGCCGGCCCGGTGAGCGGACGCAGCATCAAGCTGACCAATGCGGCGTGGACGATCGATGGTCCCAAGGTCGCGGCGAGCGCTGGTCTTGAGCAAGGTCTGCTTCTCAATGATTTCGAGGCGCAGGCCTTCAGCCTGCCAGTTCTCCAACCGGCTTGGATTTTGCCGATCGGCACGGGCTACGAAAAAAGACCTGGGGTCGAACTGATCATGGGGTTAGGCACGGGCCTCGGCGCGGCGGCTCTGGTGGAATTGGAGAACCGCCATTTTGTCTTGTCCAGCGAGGCGGGACATATGAATTTCGGTCCGCTCGGTGCTCAGGATGCCCCGCTGTGGCGGCACCTTGAGACGATCGCCGAGGGCGCGGTCGTGGCGGAGACCATATTGTCGGGGGCCGGCCTCATGCGTTTGCACAAGGCGCGCTGTGCGGCAGCCGGCAAGGTGCCGGCCGAGTCCGATGAGATCGCATTGGTCGAAACCGCGCATCTTCACAAAGACAGCGAAGAAGCGCAGACGCTGCGGCTTTGCTGGACCCTCGCCGCGCGCTTTGCGGGCGATCTCGCTTTGGCCTTTCTCGCCAAGGGGGGCGTGACGTTTTCAGGCGGCATTTTGCCGAAGATCGTCGATTTTCTGGAGCCCGAAACCTTTCGTTCGGTGTTCGAAAACAAGCCGCCCTATGCCGAATTGATGCGAGGCATTGGAACGCGCTTGGTCACGACGGACGATGCGGTTCTTGCCGGCATGGCGGCGATCGCGGCGGCGCCGCAAAATTACGCTATCGATTATTCTGAGCGCGCCTGGCGTTAATTGGCTACGCCGAGGCTTCCGGAGCGGCGCCGGCAAGGCGCGGGAAGAAGCGGCGCCATTGCCGGTTCGCCCACAGCCGGGCGCTATCTAGATAAAGATAGACCAGGGGGGTCGTGTAGAGCGTCAAAATCTGACTGACGATCAAACCGCCGACGATGGCAATTCCGAGAGGGCGCCGAATCTCGCCGCCGTCGCCAAAGCTCAGCGCCAAAGGAATCGCGCCGAAGATCGCGGCCAAAGTCGTCATCAGGATCGGGCGAAACCGCAGCACGCAGGCGCGAAAAATCGCATCCCGTGGCGACAGCCCTTCCGAGCGTTCGATCTCAAGGGCGAAGTCGATCATCATGATCGCGTTCTTTTTCACGATCCCAATGAGCAGAATCACGCCGATCAGGGAAATAATGCTGAACTCGGTATTGAACAATAAAAGTGCGAGGACCGCGCCGACGCCAGCCGACGGCAGGGTGGAGAGGATGGTGATCGGATGAATGAAGCTTTCGTAGAGAATTCCAAGGACAATATAGACCGTCGCCAGCGCCGCCATGATCAGGATCTTTTCGTTCGCCAGCGATTCCTGGAACGCGCGAGCGGTCCCCTGCATGCTGCCCTGAATCCTGGCGGGCGTGCCGATGGCTTTCATCGTTTTCGTGATTTCTTCCGCGGCGTCGCTCAGCGAGGCGCCGGGCCGCAAATTATATGAAATGGTGCTCGCGACAAACAGGCCCTGATGGTTGACGTTCAGTGCCGTGTGCCCCGGCCCAAAATGGCTGAAGGCGGCGAGCGGTATGTTGATTTCTTTGCTGGTGCTCACCGCAGACCCCGCGGAGGTGCTGCCCCTGCCGGTGTTGGCGAGCGCATTGGTGGCCGCGTTCCTCGCCGAGTTCGAGCCGGCATTGATGGGTTTTTCCTGAGCGGTGTTCGAGGGCTCCGGCGCGAGCGTGGCCGCCCCGCGCGTGACCGTCCCCGCCAGGGCATTGCTGGTGGCGGTACCGCTCGGACTCGCGCCCGATGTGCTTACATAGAGATCTTTGAGAATGGATGGATCTTGCCAATAGCGCGGATCGACTTCCATCACGACGTGATACTGATTGACCGCGCTGTAAATGACCGAGACTTGGCGCTGCCCAAAGGCATCGTAAAGCGTGTTGTCGATCTGACTCATGACGAGGCCAAGGCGCGATGCCGTATCGCGATCGATCACAATATTCGTCTCGAGGCCGGTCTGCTGCTGATCGGAATTGACGTCCGTCAGCACGGAGCTGCGCTGCAAGGCCTCGACGAGACGCGGCACATAGGCATAGAGTTCGTTGACGTCGTCGCCCTGCAAGGTGAATTGATATTGAGCGTTGCTCGCCCGGCCGCCCATGCGGATGTCTTGCACCGATTGCAGAAACAGACGTGCGCCTGGCACCTGGACGAGCTGGCGACGGAGGCGAGCGATGACTTCGTCTGCGGTCTCGCTCCGCTCGGATTTTGGCTTCAGATCGATGAAGACGAGCCCCGAATTGGTTTGACCCGCGCCAGTGCCGGTATAGCCCTTCACGCTTGCGATTGCGGGGTCGTTCTGCACGATCGCCTGAAGCAATCCGAGTTTGTCCCGCATCGCCTGGAAGGAGATGCTTTGATCGGCTTGAATCGTCCCGATCAAACGGCCGGTGTCCTGCTGCGGGAAGAAGCCCTTCGGTATGATCGCAAACAGATAGACGTTGAGGCAGATGGTTGCGAGAAGCGCGATCATCACCAAGATGCCGTGGCGCAAGGCCCAGCCAAGGCTTCTCTCATAACCTCTGCGGACCGTGGCCACCGGATCGAAGCGGCGCGCCCCGTCGGGCGCGGTCGGGCGCGGCCGGAGAAATATCGCGCACATCATCGGCGTCGTGGTCAAGGATAAGACCAGCGACACCAGGATCGCGAGCGAGAGCGTGAGAGCAAATTCCCGAAACAGGCGGCCGACGATTCCTCCCATCAGAAGAATCGGAATGAACACGGCGATCAGCGAGAGACTCATTGAGACGACGGTAAATCCCACTTCTCGCGCGCCGGAAAGCGCCGCTTCGATCCTGCCCTGGCCGGCTTCAATGTGACGCGCGATGTTTTCCTGAACCACGATCGCATCGTCGACCACGAAACCCGTGGCGATGGTCAAGGCCATGAGCGACAAATTGTTCAGGCTGAAGTTCATGAGATACATCGCGCCGAAGGTCCCGACGATCGAGACGGTAACCGCAACGCTTGGAATGATCGTCGCGCGCGCATCGCGCAGGAACAGAAATACGATGAGGGTGACCAAACCGACCGCGATCACCAAGGTCCATTCGGTGTCGTGCAACGAGGCGCGGATCGTGTTGCTGCGGTCGGAGGCGCGGGTGATGTCGATGTCGCTCGGCATCGCCGCCTGAAGATGCGGCAGTTCAGCCTTCACGCGCTCGACCGCGTCGATGATGTTGGCCCCAGGCTGCCGAAAAATAATCACGAAAACGGCGGGCTGGCCGTTGTCCAGGCCCTCGTTGCGGAGGTCCTCGACGGAATCCACCACCTCCGCAACATCGGACAAAAGAACCGGAGCACCGTTGCGGTAAGCAACCACGAGCGGGGCATAGTCCGCAGCATGGGTCGCTTGATCGTTGGTGTAGATCTGAAAATGCTTTTCGCCGTCTTCGATCGCGCCCTTAGGGCTGTTGGCGTTGGCGGAGGCGAGCGCGGCACGCACGTCCTCCAGGCCGATGCCATATTTGAACAAAGCATAAGGATTGAGCTCGACGCGCACCCCTGGAAGGGCGGCGCCGCCAATCACGACTTGGCCTATCCCTTCGAGCTGCGAGAGCCTCTGTTGGAGAATATTGCTGGCCAGATCATACATCTGACCGCGCGTCCGCGTCTTCGACACCAGCGTGAGGATAAGGATCGGCGCGTCGGCGGGATTGATCTTGCGATAGGTCGGATTGGTCGGCATGTTTGTCGGCAGGTCGGCGCGGGCCGCATTGATGGCCGCCTGCACGTCGCGCCCCGCTCCGTCGATATCGCGATCGATATCGAATTGCAGCACGATCCGGGTGGTGCCGAGACTGCTGGCCGAGGTCATTTCTGTGACGTGGGCGATCTGGCCGAGGTGGCGTTCAAGCGGGCTCGCTAAGCTTGACGCAACGGTTTCCGGGCTGGCGCCGGGCAGCGACGCTTGCACAAGAATCGTCGGGAAATCGACTTGCGGCAAGGGCGAGACTGGCAGCTTCAGGAAAGCCAGGCATCCAGCCAAGGCGATCCCAATGGTGATAAGCGTGGTTCCCACCGGACGGGCGATGAAGAGGGCGGAAATATTCATCCTTAGACCTCGTCGGCCGCGAGCGAATCTCCGGAGCGCCGCCCCGACAGCCGTGTCGCAAGGCGATCGAAATAAAGATAGATGACCGGGGTCGTGAAGAGGGTCAGAACCTGGCTGACGATAAGGCCGCCGACGATGGCGATGCCCAGCGGATTGCGGAGCTCCGAGCCGGTCCCGCTCCCCAGCATCAAGGGCAGGGCGCCGAGAAGCGCGGCGAAAGTCGTCATGAGAATGGGACGAAACCGCAGGAGGCAGGCCTGGAAGATGGCATCGTGCGGCGACAGTCCTTCGGAACGCTCGGCCTCGAGAGCGAAGTCGATCATCATGATCGCATTCTTTTTTACGATGCCGATCAAAAGGATGATGCCGATGATCGCGATGACATCGAGTTCGTGTCCAGATACCATCAGCGCGAGCAGCGCGCCGACGCCGGCCGACGGCAGAGTCGACAAAATGGTAATCGGGTGGATGAAACTCTCATAGAGCACGCCCAGCACGATATACATTGTGATCACCGCCGCGATGATCAGAAACAGTTCATTGGTCGTCGATGCGCGGAAGGCCGCGGCGGCGCCCTGGAAGGAGGTGACAAAACTTTCCGGAAGAGCGATGTCTTTTTCGGCCTTGTCGATCGCCGCCACGGCAGCGCCGAGCGAGGCGCCCGGCGCGACATTGAACGAAATATTGGTCGCGGCGAACTGGCCGAGATGGGTAATCAACAAGGGGCCTAGGCGCTCCTCGACCCGGATGATCGCGGAGAGGGGAACTTGCCCATTGGTCGCCGAAGACGATGACGGAAGATAGAATGAGGACAGGCTGGCCAGCTTGCGCTGCAGCGCGGGATCGGCTTCCAGGATGACGCGGTACTGGTTGGATTGCGTGTAGATTGTCGAGATGATCCGCTGGCCGAACGCGTCATAGAGCGCATTGTCCACGCTCGCCGGGGTAATTCCGAATCGCGCCGCTGTCGCGCGGTCAATGACAAGATTCACCGCCAGTCCCTGGCTCTGCGTGTCGCTCGCCACATCGGTGAGTTCCGGCAGCTTAGTCAGCCGGTCCATCAGCTTCGGCACCCAGATCTTGAACGCGTCGGGGTCCGCGTTTTGCAAGATAAAGTGATATTGGGCGCGGCTGACGCTGGAGTCGATCGTCAGATCCTGAACGGGTTGCATATAAAGCGAGACGCCGACCACGCCGGAAGCCTCTTTCTGCAATCGGCGAACGACTTCATCCGCAGAAACCTTTCGCTCGTGCTGCGGCTTGAGATTGATCAAAAATCGGCCGCTATTCAAAGTCGGATTGTCGCCGTCGATGCCAATGAACGAACTCACACTAGCGACGGCGGGATCGCGCAGAATCGCTTCCGAGAGTTGCCGCTGCAGGCGTGCCATGGCTTCGAAAGAGGCGCTTTGCGAGGCTTCGGATATGGCCTGGATCATCCCGGTATCCTGAACCGGGAAAAAACCCTTCGGGATGACGATATAGAGTCCGATGGTGAGAACCAGCGTGGCGATCGCAACGAAAAGAGTCAGCGGCTGGTGCCGGAGAACGACTTCCAGGGCCCGCCCATATTGCGCGACCAAAGCGTTAAAGCTGCGTTCCGCGACAAGATCGAAGCGGGATCTTTGGGACGGCGGATGATGCCGGATCAGCCGCGCGCAGAGCATCGGCACAAGGGTGAGCGAGACAATTGCCGAAAGAATGATCGTGACCGCGAGGGTGATCGCGAATTCATGGAACAGCCGGCCGACCACATCCCCCATGAAGAGCAGGGGAATCAGAACCGCCAGCAGGGAGACGGTGAGCGAAATAATGGTGAAGCCGATCTGCTCGGAGCCTTTCAGCGCCGCTTGCAAGGGCGGATCGCCGGCCTCGACGTAGCGGGTAATGTTTTCGATCATCACGATCGCATCGTCGACGACAAAGCCCGTCGAAATCGTCAGCGCCATCAGCGAAAGATTGTCGAGGCTGAAACCCAAAAGATACATGGCGACAAAGGTGCCGACCAAGGACAAAGGCACGGAAAGGCTGGGGATGATGGTCGCGGGCAGATTCCGCAGGAACAAGAAGATGACCACCACGACGAGCCCCACCGCGAGGGCCAGCTCAAATTCCACATCGGCGACGGAGGCGCGAATGGTTGTCGTGCGGTCGCTCAGCACATCGACATTCACGGCGGGCGGCAAATTCGTCAGGATCGTTGGCAGCAACGTCTTGATCGTATCTACGACCTGAATGACATTGGCTCCGGGCTGACGGCGGACGTTGAGAATGATCGCAGGTGCAAGGTCGGCCAAAGCCCCAAGTTTCTCATTTTCAGGGCCGGAGACGGTGGTCGCGACGTCCGAGAGCCGAACCGGGCTGCCGTTTCGATAAGCGATGATAAGCTGGCTGTAGTCGCTGGGCTTGGCGATCTGATCATTGGCGTTGATCGTCGAAGCCTGCGTGGGCCCGTCAAAACTCCCCTTCGGCGCATTGACATTGGCATTGCCGATCGTGGTGCGAAGATCGTCGATGTTGAGACCATAGGCGGCGAGCGCGGCCGGGTTGAATTTGATGCGCACCGCCGGCCTTTGACCGCCGCTGATGCTGACCAATCCGACACCAGGCTGCTGCGAAATTTTTTGGGCAAGCCGCGTCTCGCTGATGTCCTCGAGATCGATCAATGGCAAGGTCTTGGACGTCACCGCCAGCGTCATGATCGGCGCATCCGCGGGGTTGACCTTGGCATAGATGGGGGGCGTCGGCAGGCCGCTTGGTAGCAAATTATTGGCCGCATTGATCGCCGCTTGAACTTCCTGCTCGGCGACATCGAGGCTAAGGTTCAAGCTGAATTGCAGCGTGATGACCGATGCTCCCGCCGAACTCGACGATGTCATCTGGTTCAGGCCGGGCATCTGCCCGAGTTGTCGCTCGAGAGGCGCCGTCACCGAGGAGGTCATGACCTCCGGACTGGCGCCTGGCAGAAAGGTCCGGACCTGAATGGTTGGGTAATCGACTTCGGGAAGCGCCGAAAGCGGGAGAAAACTATAGGCGACGCCGCCCGCGAGCATAATCGCGGCCATCAGCAGCGAAGTCGCAACCGGCCGAAGTATGAAAAGCCGCGATGGGTTCATCTGCCTATTGCGGCGCTTGCCGCCGCCTCATTTCGGGTTGGTCTGCTGGCCAGAGCGGCCCTTGTTCGGAAGCTTGGTCGGCGCCTCGATTTTCGCCGGCGGCTCGGCCTTGGTCGGGGCGGGCGGCGGGGCTGCACCATGATCGGTCGAATTGCCAGAGGCGATCAACACCTTGGCCCCATCCCGCAAGCGATCGGCACCGTCGACAACGACCCGGTCCCCGGGCGACAGTCCTGCATTGACAGCATACATTGCGCCGTCCAAGGCTCCGAGTTCAACGGTCCTTACCGACACTTTGTTGTCGCTTCCAACCAGGTAAACGTAAGCGCCGGGCGCGCCGCGCTGAATTGCGGTGGCAGGCACTGTCACGACGCCGCGCAGGGATTTAAGCAACAGCCTCGCATTGACGAACTGATTGGGAAAAAGCTTGTCGTCGAGATTGTCGAAATCGGCCCGCAACTTTACTGTTCCCGTTGTGGTGTCGATCTGATTGTCGAGCGTGGCGACTTTACCGACCGCGAGCAGATTGACATTGGCGCGGTCATAAGCGGCCACTTGCAATGTCTTGCCGGCGTGGACAGCCTCGAGGATCGGTGGAATGTCGTCCTCTGGCACAATGAAAATCACCGAGATCGGACTCAATTGGGTGAGCACCGCCAGTCCGGTGTCGGTCGTCTGTATATAATTGCCGGCATCGACGAGGCGTAGCCCCACACGCCCATCGATCGGCGAAACGATGTGTGCATAGATGAGGTTCAGCTTTTGCGTATCGATCTGAGCCTGATCGGTTTTCACCGAACCTTCATATTGCGTGACGAGAAAAACTTGGTCCTCGGCCTGCTGCCGGGCAATCGATTCCTGTTTCAGGAGCGTCTGAAAGCGCACCAAATTCTTGCGGGCCTGGTCAAGTAGTCCTTGATCGTGGATGAGTTGTCCTTCGGCTTGGGATTGCGCCAACTGAAATGGGCGAGGGTCGATCTGCGCCAGGAAATCGCCCTTCTTGACGATTTGGCCTTCCTTGTAAGCGACCTCGAGCAGCTGACCGCTGACTTGGGCCTTCACTGTTACGGTTGCGATTGGCGTCACGGTGCCGAGCGCATTCACGATGACGTTGATGTCGCCCGTACCGATGGTGGCAACGGCAACCGGCGCCGTTTCCTCGGCCCGAACGGACTCCGTGGGCGCCCGACCGGAGGTAGCAAACCGGTAGAGTCCAAAGCCCAACAGAATCGCGACGCCGAGGACCAAGAAAGGCCGCAACCGCGATCTTAGCTTTACCTTCGTGTCGGGCAGTTTGACGGTCGTGTCGCGAAAAGCGGCATCGCCGTCGCGCAGAAACACGTCGTTCGGGGCCCCTGTCTGAGACTCATGGGCTCGATCATCCATGGCTTAGCGTCCAGTGCCTTCGCGAATCATGCTGCTGCATCATGTGAACCCGCCGGGACATTCTTGCAATGCGCCTTACGGGGCTTGTTCCGCTGAATGAACATTTAGTAATGTCGGCGTGCCGCCAGTCGATTGATTTATAGCGTCCCCGTCGGCACGGCTCCAATCACCATTAATCTATAAGAACGCATGACGTGCCGTTCGAACGATGACTTTGCTTTCGACATGGCCTGGCCACGTTTTTAAAGACGCGGGATGATTGGATTGACATGCTTCAAGGCATCGGCTGTCGGCAATAGGCCGGTATCCCAGCCCCCGCCCAGTGCTTCGATCAAGGCAACAGCGGCAAGGAACCGGTTTTGCCGCACCGCCAGCGCGGACTGCTCATTGTTGAGCAAAGTTGCCTGCGCAACGACGACCGCGGTGAATGCTACGGTGCCGGCCCGATATTGATTAAGAAGAATGTCGAGTTCCTCTTGCGCGGCCCGGACCGCGGCGTCGGCGACCTTCTGCTGGCGCGCAAATATACGCACGGCGGCAAGTTGGTCTTCCACCTGCTGGAAGGCGGTCAGCACAGTCTGCCGGTATATTGCGACGCTTTGATCATAGACCGCGATGGCCGCTTCGACTTGAGCGTCACGCAAGCCGGCGTCGAAGACGACCTGCGCCGCCGCAGCACCGACCGTCCAGACTTCGTTGGCCAGCGAGAGTGCCAAAGCTCCGGTTCCGGTGAAACCGAACAGGGCGCTCAGGCTCACGTCGGGATAGTAAAGCGCTATGGCGGCGCCAATCAGGGCGTTCTGTTGCTGCATCTGCCGTTCGGCCGTGGCGATATCGGGCCGTCGTTCCAGCAGGGCTGACGGTACGCTCACCGGAATATTCGGCAGATTGTAACCGAGTGGCGAAAATGGGACTGACAAATCCGAAGGGGGCCGACCCATCAGGGCCGCAATCGCGTGTTCGAACTGCGCTCGGGAAACGCCGACCCCGATCGCCTGAGCCTCCGTATTGAGAACCTGAGCGAGAGCCGTAGCGACGTCGGCCTTCGAAACAGTGCCTGCATCATATTGATGTTGCGTAATCTCAAGCGTCCGCCGGAAGGCTTTGACGGTGCGATTCAGCAAATCCTCCAGCGCGTCCGCCGCGCGGAGATTGAAATAGGCAATCGCCAATAAGGCTTGGGTCGAGAGCTTGGCATTGGCGAGGTCGGCGGCCGTCACCTGCGCGCCCGCGACGTTGCTCTCCACGCTGCGGCGGATTTTCCCCCATAGATCGAGGTCCCAACTCGCATTGGTGGCTAAGGTCGAAGATACGGATGTGCTCGAAACCCCGCCCGTGCCTCCGAGAACAGCCGCGCCGGCATGTGAGCCTGTCACATTGTAATTGGCGGAAATGGTCGGAAACAGCCCGGCCTGCACTTCCTTGATGACCGCAAGGGATTGCCGATAGGCGGCCTCGGCGCCGGCGACGGTTTGGTTGAAAATCTCGACCTGCGGCTCGTACGCATTGAGTCGGGCATCGCGGAAGATCGTCCACCAGGGACCGCGGTCCACGTCATCGCGCGGCGTCGCGCGTTTCCACCCCTTCAACTCCTTATAGGCCGCAGCTTCCGGCGCAGGGGCGCGCTGATAATCGGGTCCGACGGTGCAGGCAGCCAGGGTCAAACCAAGGATCGCAGCCCCAAAGCCAAGCCCTATTTTCGGGGGGCAATTGCTCATGGGACCCATTGGGTGCGTTCGCTCCGGGCACGCCCGCTTGGAGGTCAAGCGGACGCGAAACGCGACGGTTGGCCACTTTCTCATCGCAAACGGGTTCCGGGGAACGCTAAAAAGGCAATGCGGCCAGAGCAAGCCAAACCGAAACCTCCAGGGAAAGGCAATGCAATGCCGCGTTCCAGCAACACTTACGATCGCTTCCGACAAAGCCTAGATCACGATGATTTTGGATTGACTCAATCTAAAATCATGAACGTGATCGATTCCAAAAGCTTGGAGCGGGATGCGGGCGGAAAACCGGCTTCCACTTTTCCTCATCCCGCTCTAGTCAGGCAAACAATGGCATAAAGACAATCAAGCTCGAGCTAATCTTTTGAGGGAGTTGGCGTCAACCGTGACCGATACGCTGCAGGCTTTGCCTTAGCTTGCCTCCCAAGCCAATCGAAAAATGCGCCGAGAATGCGTCTGCCTTCGTCCCGGGGGTCTCACGAATTCTTGAACCCAAGTTTCCGGTCGGTTGGGAAAACCCGCCCTTGCGTAGCCGTATGATAGGCACTGTTTAAGGGGTTTGGGTGTCGCCGCGCCAAATGTTCTAAACGCTGGTTACGCAATGGGTGTCATCGAGTGGGTTTTCGGAGTTCCTCTATGAGGCCATGGACCGACCGGACGGGGCGCTTTTCCGCTTTAAGATCCGTAGTGTTCATCGGCGTGCTGACTCCGGCCCTGTGGATTGCGGCCGAAGCGATGTTGGGTGGGCTCGGGGAGCGGCCGGTGACCGAGGCTATTCACCAGACCGGATTGTGGGCCATTCGGCTTCTGGCGATATCGCTGGCGGTGACGCCGCTTCGGGAGGCACTGCGGTGGCCGAAACTTGCCTCCGTCCGGCGAATGCTCGGCCTCGCGGTTCTGGCCTATGCACTCCTCCATTTCGGCCTTTACATTCTTAACCAGCATTTCGACGTCGCCCACATCGCGTCCGAAATCGCGCTGCGGTTCTACCTTGCGCTTGGCTTTATCGCCCTTTGTGGATTTTGCGTTCTTGGCGTCACCTCGACGGATACCATGATTGCCCGGCTCGGTTCCGCGAGATGGAACCGTTTGCATCGCTTCATTTATGTTGGGGCGGTCTTGGCGACGGTGCATTTTTTCCTGCAATCGAAGCTCGACGTCAGCCAAGCAATCCTTATGGCGGGGATTTTTTCGCTTTTGGCGGCTTACCGAATCGCAAAGGGTCGGTTGGGCGATCTTACGGCGTCGCAACTTGCGGGGCTGGCCA
Source organism: Beijerinckiaceae bacterium (assembly GCA_004564215.1). Lineage (NCBI taxonomy): Bacteria > Pseudomonadati > Pseudomonadota > Alphaproteobacteria > Hyphomicrobiales > Beijerinckiaceae > Beijerinckiaceae bacterium. The sequence goes on from CP024846.1 coordinate 2,385,078, forward strand.
TTTTCTTGACCTTCTCGACCGCATTTGGCGAAGCGCTCTGGTACGCTTGGTCGGTTGGCGCGCCCTTGATCCTGGTTCTTGGGGCCAATTTCGATTTTTCCTACAGGGTGCGGCCATGCTGGTACGCGCTGGGGGCAGGGCTTATCCTCTGGGCCGCACGCCTGCTGCGGCCATGGATTGAGAGAACGAAGTTCCCTCCCGATGCGCGAATAACCGCGCCTCAGGTGCAGGCAAGGTCGGTTTAAGGACGTCTCGAATTGCGCTAGCCGAATCTGCCCTTGTGAACGCGGGGGTGATCGGCGAGCTGATGCCGGCGCGGCATGCTCCCGTGTTTCATCAGCATCCGGGCCATGCGCTCGGCCGCGAGCGGATCGGGAAAGCGCTGGCCTTCCATGGCATTGAACGTCCGGGCCGCGGAAAAAAAGTTGAAGCTATGATTGCGCGAATCTCGGGCGACAATTCCAGCCGTAAGGCCGGAAACTTCGATGATATAGGCGTCGGGCATAAAGTCCCCCTGAACGAGTGCCGCCGGATAGTACACTAAAAAGATATACTAACTCAAATTAACTCAAAAGCAACTCTGCGACCTTGCTTGTTTAAACGCCTAAATGATGACTGATACGACAGCCTCGTCATTTTTCAGCCGGCGGTGCGCATTAGCCACACTCTTCTGGGCGTGATCCAGTGTGTGTTAGCATTTCCTATGCCGGCTTAGTCGAAGAGGCTGGAGACGCTTTCTTCCTTGGCCGTCCGAGCGATCGCTTCGCCAATCAGCGGGGCGATCGAGACAATCCGGATATTGTTGGAGACCCGGATCGCTTCGGTGGCCTGAATCGTGTCGGTGAGGACCAGTTCCTTGAGGCGAGAGGCGGCGATGCGCGCGACGGCTCCGCCCGAAAGAACGCCATGGGTGATGTAGGCATAGACGTCCTGGGCCCCCTCGCTCAGCAACGCATCGGCCGCGTTGCACAGGGTTCCCCCGGAATCGACGATGTCATCGACCAGAATGCAGGTCTTACCGGCAACGTCCCCGATGATATTCATGACTTCCGAATCGCCGGCCCGTTCCCGGCGTTTGTCGACGATCGCGAGCGGCGCGTCGATGCGCTTCGCCAGGGCCCGGGCGCGGATGACGCCGCCCACGTCCGGTGAAACGACCATAACGTTGTCCAGCGGCAACCGCTCCTTGATGTCGCGGACCAGAGTCGGCGCGGAATACAGATTGTCGGTCGGTATATCGAAGAAGCCCTGGATTTGGCCGGCGTGAAGATCGACCGTAAGAACTCGGTCGGCGCCCGCCCTTGTGATGAGATTGGCCACGAGCTTGGCCGAGATCGGCGTGCGGGGGCCGGGCTTTCGATCCTGCCGGGCATAGCCGAAATAGGGGATCACGGCGGTAATCCGGCGGGCCGAGGCGCGCCGCAGCGCGTCGGTCATGATCAGGACTTCCATCAGATGATCGTTCGCGGGATAGGAGGTCGATTGGACAACGAAGGCATCCTGCCCGCGGACGTTCTCCTGAATCTCGACGAATACTTCCATGTCGGCGAACCGGCGCACCTGGCATTTGGTCAATGGCACCCCGAGATAGGCCGCTATCGCCTCGGTGAGCGCTCGGTTGGAATTGCCCGCAAGGATCTTCATCGCGCTCGCCACTCATTCGCCAGTAAAATCGCCCGGACGCCTCTTAACAGCGCTGCGGCGGCGAAACAATGTTTTGTCATAATTGTTACCGCAAAACGCGGACCGCCTTTTCGGACCCGCATATTCCGGGGCTATCGGCGGCCCCACCCGCCGACGCAATCGGCTTGCCGAAGCCATGCCCGCGGGCATCAGCGCGAACAAGGACGGGATGAACAGGCGCTGCATAGGGTCTCCAGGCACGGAGCCGATCAACAGGCTCGCGAACTTGCGGGCACCATAATGGCGCGGGACTGGATGTCGAGCCGCCGAACGGATTAAAGTTTGGGTGTGGCGCCGGGAGCGCGGGTCAGCGCAGCGCTGCTTGGGTCGTTCGATCCCGGGCGGCGGAGCTGGTGGTCAAATCGGGGCCGCGGCCGCGATCCCCCGCTGCCTCTGGCGCCGTGGCAAGGAAGTTTGCGATGGCGGCGGCGCTTTTCGCCGCGACTTGCCGAATGGCGTTCTCATCGAGAAGGGACGGGGAGCCGGTTGCACCTTGGACGACAATGGCTTCATCGAGCCGTTGCGCCCTTCTCTTTTTCGAGTCGAAAATATCGAACACGAGCTCAATGGCGGTTCCGGTTGGGGTCGGATGGGGATTAAGATAGCCGCGGACGAGATAATTGGCCGACGCACTTTCGGTGATGGCGATTTGGTGCTGAACGGCATTTTGCACGAAGGCGCTCTTGAATTGGTCGCCGACCGTTTCCGAAACTCCGGTGACGCTCACCAATGCCACGCTGGCCCGACTCGGGCTCGCACTCGGCTGGCCGGGGGAGGCTTGGCGGGCCTCGGCTTGCGGCGGGCTCGCCGCGGTGTTTTCGACGCAGCCGGTCAGCAGGCCCGCCCAAAGGCAGGACAGTGCTGCGTAACCCACACGTCGGGAAAACAATCGGGGTATCCGGTGTTGAAGAGGCGAGCTGTCGAAGTTTCCGTCCCCTGACAAGCCGTCGTTTTGTCCTCTGCATGCCGGCGCATGAACGCGCTCCGGCCAAAACCTCACAGCGGTTCGCACGAGCCTTTGACCTTCCCTAGGGCGAGCAATGGGCGAGACCGTTTTGCCTCAACACGATTGAATTGGCCAAGAGTATTTCGCTCGAACGCAGAGCTAAACCGAATCTTAATCGCGGTCTAGAGCGTTCAGCGATCACCTCGGCTGCGCGGTTCGTGATGGCGCTGGATGAGGCAGAGTTGTCCAGGTTTTGCGCAGGCCTTGCGCCAAGGCAGGCAGATTGGTCGAAACGAGTCCGGTGACATAGCCGACTTCAAGACTCGTGATCAACAAAATCGTTTGCAACAAACCTTCCAGCAATGTGTGCCCGACTAAAGTGCAATTTATCGCAATCAAAATAATTGCGAGCAAGCCAGCAGGAAGAAGAATTAGAACTTTGAACACGCGACCTAAAACAGTCCCAAAAAGGACTCCCCCGATAACAAGGATTTCCATTTTCGATGCCTCCCGACAATCGCCAAATTACGGCTTCTTTTTCTTACTTGGCGCTTTTAATTTTGTTCACATGTTCTCCCAAAAGCCTGTTTTCGTAAAGTCTCATTTTTGCACACATTCGCTGCTAAGAGTTTGGAGTGCCTTCGGAAGCCCCGACAATAGGATCGCTCCATCGAATGTTGCATCGCCGTCGTTAACCCTAATCTCCAATTCACTCTCGGTATGCCATCTTCCTGCCAGCAGTCTAGTTGCATCATCGGGCAATCGAATTCCTGCTCCCGTCGGTATGATAGTGCCGACAAAGTTGGCTTCTTTTTGTCCCTCGGTGCGCAGGACGATTTGCGGATGGGCACGCGGCGGAAAAGGTTCGACCACCACGATGATCGATTCGATATCTCGTCCGACGCAGCGAAACATGAGGCCGGCCAAACGGGAATTGGAACGTTCGAATTCTGCGGTATGCAGAATGGCTGCGGATTCGACTCCATCGGGCGCGGAGCTCCGAACCAGCCGCCAAGCGCCAAGCGACTCCGGATCTTCAGATTTTGTTTGGGGACTTAGGGTTAACTCGCCGGCAATAGGCTGAAGGCCGAAAGGACTGAACGAGATTGCAACGATAAAGGGCAAGATGAGCAATTTGCTACGCATGAGTTCAATTCACTCGCATAAGTTTTGATTCTAACTCAGCTGTGCCATTTCGTACTGAAGGGAGCCTTGCCGAATGTCGTAGTTGGTAAAGATAGTGCATAGTTTTCTGTCGGAATGCGCTGCAACAGACAAGCTGAGCTTGAGATTCTTGACGTTTGATGCTACGAAAAAGTTGGAATTTATCACCGTGAGTTTCCTAAAGATGTTCCTAAGCCGCCGCATGAGCGATAATACGGAACGGAGCGCCGGGCCGAGGGCGTGGATCTCGCCTCTCTTTAAAATTTCATATCAAAACATAGAAATTTCTGCGGTTCTGATAGATATTTTGCTGATTGTTTTTGCCAGTGTGGCCGGCGCAGCAATTTATCAATACACTTGGCTTGATGAGATCGTCGGTGCCAATGTCTTCCTGGGGATTGGTGTTACCAGCAGCTTCATCTGCATCTATGTGATGCATGCCCGCGGTCTCTATCGCTTTCCGGTCCTTCTCAATCCGGTTCCCTATTTAGCCGCGATATTCACGGTTCTCACCCTGGTCGGGTTGTCTGTGACCGCTGCCCTTCTCTTTATGGGCGGCGATGACGACTATCTGTTAAAGCCCATGGTGGCGATCGTCCTGTTGCAGATCGCCCTTTTATTCTCGGCGCGCTGGCTCATGGGCAATGTGATGCACGCCTTGGTGTCGACGGATAGTCTGGTCGGGCGGCGTGTCGTGACGATCGGTGAGCCGTCGGAACTGCTCAGACTGAGCGCAACCTTTTTGCTCCGATATTTCGGGCTGACGGAAGTCTCCCGCGTCGCCGTCGCGGCAAATCGCGGATGCCGCTCCGCCGACGTCCTGGTCAGCCTGGACCACGCGCTGGCGGCCGCCCGTGAACAAGGGGCGGAAGAATTCCTGGTGGCTTTCCGCTGGTCCAGTCAGGAACTGCTTGAAACCGTCCGCGAGCGGCTTCGTGCGTCTCCGCTTCCGGTCCGGCTCTTGCCGGATCACACCGTCAGAACGGTATTGGGGCAGCATGCCTCGTCGATCGGCACTGACGAGATGCAGCCCGTGCAGGTGCAGCGGGCGCCGCTTTCTCCCTATGAAAGGGCGATCAAGCGGACGTTGGACATTGCGTTCGCGCTGGTTGCAATCGGAATGCTCTCACCGCTATTGGCGATCGTCGCGATCGCAATCAAGCTTGATAGCGAAGGACCGACCATCTTCCGCCAGCGGCGCAATGGATTTGGCGGGAATGAATTCACCATCTTCAAGTTTCGCACGATGCGCGTTCTCGAAGACGGACCGACGGTGACTCAGGCGTGCCGCGGCGACTTGCGTGTGACTCGGGTCGGGCAGTTCCTGCGCCGGTCGAGCATCGACGAATTACCGCAGCTCTTTAATGTTCTGAACGGCGATATGTCTTTGGTTGGGCCGCGCCCGCATGCCCTGGCGCATGACAATGAATATAAATATCACATCGCCAATTATGCATTTCGCCATCACGTCAAGCCAGGAATAACCGGATGGGCGCAGGTCAATGGTTTGCGCGGCGAAACCGGCCGTATTGAGCAAATGGCCGAACGCGTGAAACACGACCTTTGGTACATCAACAATTGGTCGCTCAGATTTGACATAAATATTCTGTTGCGGACCTGTTTCGAGGTTTTGCGCAGCCGCGCCTATTGAACGCTCGTTCTAACCTCGCCCACAAGCCTGGATCGATACGCTTTTCGTTTAAACAGCTATAACCGTGGCGCCCTTCGCGAAAATTGCCCATGAGGCTTCCCTCTGGCGAGACAGCGCGGCCTCCGATCCCAATATCTCTCCCTTTGCTGCAAGTCCGAACGGCTCGGCGGTGACCTCCCGGCAGCCTAGGTCACGATGATTTTGGATTGATTCAATCCAAAATCATGAACGTGATCGATTCCAAAAGTTCAGAGCGGGATGCGGGCGGAAAACCGGTTTCCACTTTTCCTCATCCCGCTCTAAATATCCGACGAGCCTTGCGCCTGCCTGACTTGATTGGCTTCCCCTACTTGCCGACTTGCCAAAAACGGCGCCGACGATAGGATCGCGAGCGAGATCGTCACGCTGGCGGTCAGGTTCAATAAGGGAGACGAGAGCAATGTCGGAGCCGATTGCGCAACCAGTCGGTACCGAGGGCCGCGGAGCTTTGCTGCCGGAGCGTCTGGTCAGCGGATACGAAGCCTTTCTCAGCGGCCGGTTCAAACGCGAGCAAGACCGTTTTCATGCATTGGCCGAAGCCGGGCAAAAGCCGCGCATCATGCTGATCGGCTGCTGCGACTCGCGCGTGTCGCCCGAAGTTATCTTCGATGCGGCCCCGGGCGAATTGTTCGTTGTACGAAATATTGCCAATCTTGTGCCGCCTTATGCGCCAAATGACGATTTGCACGGCACATCGGCGGCGCTCGAATTCGGCGTCATGGGATTGGGCGTCGAACATATCGTCCTGATGGGCCATGCAAGCTGTGGCGGTGTCGGCGCGTTTGCACGCGGCACAACTCATCAACCTCATGTACCGCTCTCGCCCGGCGATTTCATCGGCAAATGGATCAGCTTGATGGGGGCTGCGGCTGAGCGAGTTGGACCGGCCACCCAACCTCTCGAGGATTACATCGAACGTCTGGCGCTCGCCTCGATCATCCAGGGCCTGGCCAATCTTCGCAGTTTCCCGTGGATTGCCGCGCGCGAACGCAGTGGCGAACTTGGCCTGCACGGCGCCTATTTCGGCATCCAGCACGGCACTTTGCTTGCGCTCAACGAAGGCACCGGGCAATTCGAGCCCGTTGCAATCGATAAGCATCGCGCAGCCTTTGCCGCGCATCGGGAGACTGTGGGTTCCTAAGAGGTTGGTCTCGTGGAAGACCGCTTGGCGGAATTATTATTGCTCTACCCGGTCCGGGCGCCGGTTGCTGTGGGAAGAATGGCCACCCTTGCGTCCCGCTTCGGACGCCAGCTGGTGATTCTGCGAAAAGCTGCGTTTTTCGTTCGGCACGCTTCGGCCGCCCTTTCGAGCGATCTCTCTTTGCTTTTCGGCGTCCATGGAAGCAAAGCCCCGGTTGGAGGTCGAGGGCTTAACATCTTTCGTCATTGTCAATCCTCCTCCGTCGGGGTTCGTCGCGCTAACCGTTTCGTTCGCCAACGGTTCCAGCCACGCCAGAGGGCCGAGTTAAAATATTTGCAAGAATTTCGACAATGATCGGGAACGCGGATGAGTATGATCGACGAGCTTTTCTCTGAGGCGGCTGCTGCGCGCGCCCGCGCCTATGCCCCATACTCCGGCTTTGCGGTCGGGGCTGCGCTGCGCTCCGAGTCGGGCAAGGTTTTTTCGGGCGCCAATGTCGAGAATGCGGCTTACCCGGTCGGAACCTGCGCGGAGGCCGGGGCGATTGCCGCAATGGTCGCAGCCGGGGAAAGGCGCATTCGCGAATTCCTCGTTTTGGGAGAGGGCGAGGCTTTGGTGACCCCTTGCGGCGCGTGCCGCCAGAGAATCCGGGAATTTGCTAGCGAAGATGTGCTAGTTCATGTCGCCGGACCGGATGGCGTGCGGGCAAGCTTCACCCTGGGGGCCCTGCTTCCCGAGGCATTCGGTCCGGGCCTGAAAGCGTTGCCGGGTGATTGCTAAAGCCTAGGTTTGTTCGCCAGCTGGGAGGCGTGGCCCGCGCTTCCTGAATATTTTGCAGCGCCGGCAAGAATAATAGTTCAGCTCATTTCGGACTGGCGCCGCTCAGCCATGCACACATTGCTTCCGCAAGAAATCATCGCCAAAAAGCGCGCCGGTGAAAGGCTGCGCCACGAAGAGATCGAGGCTTTCATCCTCGGCTATACGCGGGGACACATCAGCGACGCTCAGGCGGCCGCGCTTGCGATGGCAATTTGTTTTCAGGGTCTCGACGTTAGCGAATGCGCCACGCTGACGCGCGCCATGGCGGATTCAGGCACAAGGCTCGCTTGGCGCCACGCCGATCTTCCCGGGCCGATCGTCGACAAGCATTCGACCGGCGGGGTCGGCGATGTGGTGAGCCTCATTCTGGCTCCGGCGGCGGCGGCTTGCGGCGTTTATGTTCCGATGATCGCGGGACGCGGCCTCGGACACACCGGCGGCACGATCGACAAGCTGGAGGCTATTCCCGGCTATCAGACCACGCCGGGCAAGGATCGCTTCATGGAGGTGGTGCGGCGCTGCGGTTGTGCCATCATCGGGCAGACCGAGGACCTCGCGCCCGCCGACAAGAAGCTTTACGCGGTCCGCGACGTGACCGGAACCGTCGAGTCGATTCCTTTGATCACAGCCTCGATCCTGGCCAAGAAACTCGCGGCCGGGCTCGAAGCGCTGGTCATGGATATCAAAGTAGGGTCCGGCGCGTTTCTACCGTCCCTGGCGGAAGCGCATGCGTTGGCGCGTTCTATTGCGACGGTCGGGGCCGAAGCGGGCTTGCCGGTCCATGCGTTGATCACCGATATGGACGAGCCCTTGGCCTCGGCGGCAGGGAACGCCCTGGAAGTAAGAATTGCCATCGATTTTTTGACGGGGACGAAAGTCGATCCGCGCCTCAGGGAAGTCGTCCTGCGCCTCGGTGGGGAAATGCTGATCATGGGCGGCCTCGCCCAAACCTTAGGCGAGGCCTCGCGGCGGTTCGACGAAGCGCTGGCGAGCGGGGCGGCCGCCGAACATTTTGCCCGGATGGTTGCAGCGCTCGGCGGCCCTGCGGATCTCCTGGAGAAACCGCATCACCATCTCGCTTCCGCCGATTTCGTCCGGCCGGTCCATCCGTCTCGGAGCGGCTATGTTGGAAAAATCGACACGCGCGCCCTTGGGCTGTGTGTCGTGCGGCTGGGCGGTGGGCGGCACCGGCCCGGTTCACCGATTGATCCGAGGGTTGGCTTGAGCTCGATTGCCGGGGTCGGCGCCTATACTGATGACGAGGCCCCGCTTTGCATGGTTCACGCCCGCGATACGGATGCCGCCGAGATGGCGGCGAAGACTGTGATTGCTGCCTATCATATCATGGACGAAGCCCCGCTCGTGCCGCGTCCTTGTATCGTCGGTCACGTCGGCCCGACAGAAAAATGAGCGAAAAAAAGCCCCGGCGGTGATGCCAGGGCTCTTGTACCGCAATAGGTTTGCCGTCAGGCGGCGCGCAGATTACCTGCTGCCGACTTGCCGGTTCGCTTATCGGCGATAACCTCGTAATTTATTTTCTGGCCTTCCTGAAGATTGCGCAGGCCGGATTGCTCCACGGCGCTGATGTGAACGAACACGTCTTTGCCGCCGTCGTCTGGCTGTATGAAGCCGTATCCTTTGTCCGGATTAAACCACTTCACAGTTCCCGTAGTCATGTAGGCTATCCTTAGAGTCGTAGAAAGAACTAGGCGCCGCTCCATGAGGCGCCGACGTAGCGTATCGATGTTTTGAGGAGGAGGTCGTCAGCAGACGCAAAAATGCGAGGCCAAGCCGTCGGCAAAAACACGACACCTGAGGATATATGGGCAGGTTGATAGTAAAACAAGAGGGGCAATTCAAGATTTGAGGCCAGGCTTCAATAAACACTTTTTCGCAGTGCAAAATAAGTCTGGCGGTTCGTCTACAACTTCTTGATCCGGGCGAATGTAAACAGCCCGAGAGGCGGCAAGACCCTTCGTTCCAACAGACAAACGCCTGGGTTGGAGTCGATCCAATCGCCTAAAACGGACCAAGCAAATTTAGGACGCCAGCCAAGTTCCGCGCTGCATTTGGAAAGGGCGGACTCGATCCAGGCCATGGGGCCTTTGCTCGCGCCCACATGATTGACCAGAATGATTTCGCCGCCGGATCTGACGACGCGGATCAATTCGTCGAGGCTGGCGTGCGGATTGGGAACGACGGTCAGGAAATAAGGGGCCACGACCGCATCGAAATAGGAGTCAGGGAAGGCGAGGCGGGTCGCGTCCATGGCGATCAGCCCATCGACATTCTTCAAGGCCTCGGCACGGACGCGCCGCTGGGCGCGCCGGAGCATGGGCTCGGAGAGATCGACCCCGATGAGCCGGGTCTTTCGGTCGAACATCGGCAATTCGAGGCCAGTGCCGACACCGACATCGAGCACACGGCCTCCCAGACGGTCAGCGGCGGCCGCGGCGGCTTTCCGTCCCGGCCGCAGCAGCAACTCGAAGACAAGATCATAGACCGGCGCCCAGCGCGCATAGGACTTCTTGACATGCTTATTGTCGAGGATCGCGGGATCGGCGTAAGATATTGATGTTGCGTCCAAAGTCGGAGCATCGCCGGGGAAGGTTTCCTCTTGCACGAGCGCTTTCCCTCTAAGTGTCGGCTAGAATGAAGCCTGTTTTTTAGGAATTCTGGAATTTTTCTGAGGTTTTTGTTTTGATCTGGCTCAAAATTGAGCCGAGATCAAGGGTGGCATTAAAAGGGCAGATGCGCGACCTGCGCGTGCTGGGAAATCTCAGCAACGGCCGGACATGAAGATTCCGTGGACCCGATCACGCCCCCGCCGAGAACCCGCGCGCGCGGCTTATCCGAGTCGTAAAACACACAGGCCTGTCCCGGCGAGACGGCATCTTCGCCGGCAGCAAATTCGACAATCGGCTCTCGATCATTGACAGTCAGGACGCCAAGGACCGGCGGCCGGGACGAACGAACCTGCACGAAAACCTCCCGTCGCTCGCCGGCATGTTCATCGACCGTGCCGGGCCCAATCCAGTTCAACGAGCGCAACCGCGCAAGCCGGGTCGTCAGCGCCTCGCGCGGACCAACAACAACACGTGCCCGCGCCGCGTCCAGCCGGACGACAAACAAGGGTTCACCCGTAGCAAATCCGCCAAGCCCCAAACCGCGCCGCTGTCCAATGGTGTAATGGATGACGCCGGGGTGGGTTCCTAACACGCGACCATCGACGTGAACGATGTCGCCAGGGATCGCCGCACCCGGCATCAAGCGTTCGATAACATCACTGTATTTGCCGGCCGGCACGAAACAAATATCCTGGCTGTCCGCCTTGTCGGCGACCAGGAGACCGTAACGATGCGCGAGGGCACGAACGTCGGCCTTTTCCATTTCTCCAAGGGGGAAGCGGAGGAATTCCAGCTGGGCTTTGGTTGTTGCAAAGAGGAAATAGCTTTGATCGCGGGCGCCGTCATGAGCGCGGTGAAGAGCCCGCTTGCCGAACGCGTCCAATCGCGAAGATACGTAATGGCCAGTCGCCAAGACATCGGCGCCGAGGTCTCGCGCCGTTTCAAGCAAGTCGGCGAATTTGATTTCACTGTTGCAAGCAACGCAAGGTATCGGGGTTTCTCCGGTCGCATAACTTTGCGCGAAGGGAGAAATCACCTTGTCCGCAAACCGCTCTTCGTAATCCAGCACATAATGCGGAATGCCGAGCCGGGCGGCGGTGAGCCGAGCGTCATGAATGTCCTGGCCCGCGCAGCATGACCCTTTGCGGTGAACCGCTGCCCCATGGTCGTAAAGCTGCAACGTCACGCCGATAACGTCGTACCCCTGTTCCTTCAGCAGCGCTGCCACCACCGAGGAATCGACGCCGCCGGACATCGCGACCACAACGCGGGTTTGCGCCGGAGGCTTGTTCAGACCGAGACTATTGGGACCTTCTGTCCCTCCCGGCGCGGGATTTTCGTTCATGGACGTCGCCGATCGCTCGATCATTTGGTCAGCCGGAGGCAGGCTCCATGCCATACCTATGAACAGCAGGGCCCGCGCGGGACACCGCTTTCCGCCGCTGCCATCGGTTACTGGAACTCCCTCATTTAATACCTCCCCCGGCCCGAATGCAAATCCGGGCGGAGTAAGCGCCGACCACGCTTTATTGCTAAATTGCTAAGAGCGAAGGCGGGAATGCAATTTTGGAAAGGCCTCGGCTCCTTTTCTTAACGTTATACAAATGGAGCGTCCCAATTAGAAACATAAAGTATCCGGCGCCACTCCCGTGGCAAATAATGAATGGCTTTACGAGTTCTTTGCAATGAAAATTGATAGCAAAAGCGTCGCCTGAGTTTAGTCAAATCTTAAAACAACGCTCCTATTTTTGGGACAACAAGGTCAGTCTTGTGCGTGAGTTTTGAACATGGCCGAACCGAGCCGTCTTAGGACAAAATATGTTATCGGGCCCGATGGGAGCCCGTTGACTGTTGCCGATTTGCCGGCGCCCACCACTAAGCGCTGGGTGATCCGGCGCAAGGCGGAAGTGGTGGCCGCGGTGCGTGGCGGTTTATTGTCGCTGGACGAAGCGTGCAGCCGCTATACCTTGACCGTCGACGAATTTTTGTCCTGGCAAATGTCCATCGATCAGTACGGTCTAGCCGGACTGCGCACAACCCGTATTCAACAATATCGGGTCTGAGTGCGGTCCAGCGGGGCCGGGCGAGCGCGGCAAATTTGTTCTCAATAATGATCCGGTGCACTTTCCGCCTCGTCTTCGGGGAGCTGATGCCGGACCACCAGCGGGACTTGAGCCAGCGAGAACAAGAAAATCAAAATGAAAATTCCGGGGAATTTAAAGGCCACCCAAACATCGTTCGATTGAGTCCGCCAGACGATTTCATTTAAGATCGCAAGGACGAAAAAGAAAAAGCCCCACCGCCAGGTCAATAATTGCCAGCCGCGCTCCGTCAGAGCCAAGGCATTGTCGAACACGATCGGCAAGATCGACTTCTTGAACAGCAAGCCACCGATAAGGGCGACCCCGAAGCAGGCGTAAAGCACCGTCGGCTTCATTTTGATGAAGGTCGCATTCTGCAAATACAGTGTCAGGGCGCCGAAGACGAGCACCAGAGCCGCTGTCAGGAGGGGGATCATCGGAAGCCGCCTCAACTGCCAGAACGAAACTGCAAGCGCGGCGATCACGGCTGCCATCAAGACCAGAGTGGCGGTGAAAAGCCCCGCGTTGGGGCCGTTCAAGATCGCCGGCGGCAGGAAAGGCTCGACGGCTGGCTCGAACAGCTTAGGACGCGCATTGGCGAAAAAAAACAGGATGAGCGGTCCCGTTTCCACCCAGAATTTGAACCAGGGCGATGGCCGTGGCTTTGCCACTGCGGTTCGGGACACCTCGTTCATACAAACTCGCCTTTCTTTTTGGGCTGCAATGTCGACCGCAATTCAGCGGCCTATTTCAAAACGCCTCACCGACCAACGGTCTACAATCGTTGCCGCGTTATTTCTATTCGCGCGAAGGGTGCCGGAGGGGGCTTACGAGTCCATGCCGGCGATCGCGCGTGCAAAATCGCGCGCCTCGAAAGCTTCGAGGTCGGCTGCGGTTTCGCCAACTCCAATGAAGTGAATCGGAAGCTGAAATTTTTCCGCGATCGCAACCAGAATGCCTCCACGCGCGGTTCCATCGAGTTTGGTCATGACGAGGCCGGTCACGCCGGCAACTCGTCCGAAAATCTCGACCTGGCTCATCGCGTTCTGTCCGACCGTTGCATCGAGCACGAGGAGCACCGCGTGCGGCGCCTCGGGATCGACCTTCTTCATGACTCGAATGATTTTCTCGAGTTCGCCCATCAGCTCGGCCCGGTTTTGCAGGCGCCCCGCGGTATCCATCAGCACCAGGCTGTCGCCGCGTTCCCGCGCCACCTTGATCGCGTCGAACGCGAGCGCCGAGGCATCGGCTCCCTGTTCCCGGGAGATGACCGGACAACCCAGACGCTCTCCCCATATCTTCAACTGCTCGATCGCGGCGGCGCGAAACGTATCGCCGGCGGCGAGCAGGATGGAGTGGCCGTTGGCTGAGAATTGCGCGGCAAGCTTGCCGATGGTGGTCGTTTTACCCGATCCGTTGACGCCGACCACGAGAATCACGAAGGGCTTCTTCGAGGGGTCGATTTCCAGCGGCTTCGCATAAGGGGCAAGCACACGTTCGACCTCGGCGGCGAGCACCGCCTTGACCTCCTCGACATCAACATCCTTGTCGTAGCGATCCCGCCCGATCGCCTTGGTGATTCTTGCTGCCGTGGTGATCCCGAGATCGGCGCGGATCAGGACTTCTTCCAAATCCTCCAGCATTTCCGCGTCGAGTTTGCGCTTGGTGAAGATCGCGGCGAGGCCGGCGCCGATCGAACCCGACGAGCGGGCAAGCCCATCGCGCAGCCGGACCCACCAGCTTCGCTTGGGGGCGCCGCCATCTGACAGGGCAACTTCTTCCGCCTTGGATTTGGAGTCGACGGCGATGTCTGGGGCTTCGGTGGGCTGATCCGCGGCCGTGGAAATACCCTGACTGCCAAATACCCGTTTGAACAGGCCGAGTTTGGGCTTTGGTTCGGCGCCCTTGGCTTCGTTGTCCTTGCTCACCATCAAATCCTAGCTATGTCCGGTCGGCGGGCGATTGCGAAATCCACCGCTCCAGGCCCGCGCCCGCTCCTATATACCAAACGACGGCCCCGCGAAGGATTTCCCCGTTCGGGCTGCTACCCCAGCCCCTGCGTGACCATTCCCGGCGTCACCTTCAACATCAGCGCGCGTTTTTCGAGCGCCGAGAAGGTCGCGGGGTCTGCCCCCGTCATCCAAATCTGCCCGCCGAGCGTCTCGAGAACGTCAAATAAAGCGTTGCGCCGGAGCGGATCGAAATGAGCCGCGATCTCGTCGAGGAGCACGAGCGGGGCTATTTTGCACATGGCCGCGACAAGTCGGGCGTGGGCGAGAACCATCCCGGTCAGCAGAGCTTTTTGTTCGCCGGTCGAGGCTTGCGCCGCCGCAATTTGCTTGGGACCGTGCCGCACCCCGAGATCGCTGGCCTGCGGGCCGATCAAGGTCCGCCCCGCCGCCGCATCGCGGGCGCGATTGTTGCGCAACATGGTGCGATAAATATCCTCCGCCTCCAGCGCCGGATGCTGGCCGACCAGGCTTTCGACATCGCCCTGCAAGTCAAGTTCGGCCCATGGGAAAGGCGAAGCAGCATTCTGCGTCGCCTGGATGAGGGCGGACAGCCGCGACACGGTTTCGAGCCGGGCGGCGGCAATGGCAACGGCAAGTTCGGTGGCTTCCCGCTCGATCGCGTCGAGCCAGCCAGGGTCCGGCCTCGATCCTTGTTCCAGCAAGCGATTGCGGCCACGCAGCGCGCGCTCGAAACCGTTCACCCGCGTGCCATGCTCGGAATCGATGGACAGCACCAAGCGATCGAGGAATCGTCGCCGGTCGCCCGCGGGACCCGCGAAGAGACCGTCCATGGAGGGCGTAAGCCATACCACCCGGACGTGATCGCAGAAGCCGCGGATCGAAGCGGCGGGTTCCCGGTCGATCCTGTATTTGCGTTGCGGGGATGAAAGGCCTGGTGGCTCGATCCCGGTCCCGAGCTGAACATTGCCGGCCTTTGTTGCCAGTTCAACCGAGACCGCGAAGCCGCCGCCACCGCCCGTGCGGGCGCATTCGACCAACTCGGCGCGGCGTAGTCCGCGCCCGGGCGCAAGCAGCGACAAGGCTTCGAGAAGATTGGTCTTGCCCGCGCCATTCTCTCCCGTCAGCACGATGAGGGACGCGTTTGCTGCAAGATCGAGCGCAGCATAGGAGCGGAAATCGGTGAGTTTGAGACGTTGCACGCCCGCTTTGGTCGAAGCTTTTGGGGCTTCGTCCTGCACGGGCGTCTGCAAGGACAATTCATTCATGATCGAAACGACTCTTCCGGACGATCGAGATCGTCCATTGACCCATTGAAGCATCGAATTTGGATTTTGCCAGCCAATTGGCGAGGGCCTAAAATTTTGTGCGCCGGCAAATCCTCCGGCCGGCGCGCGTTTCAGCATTACACATCGCGCGCCTTATCAGCGTATGTTGGCCTCAAGTGTCAATCGTACCAAGATGTTTCCCATGAAACATCCAAGCAATGGACAAGCTCAGCTTGGCTCTCAGCCCTTCCCCCCTCCCGCACCCGCAACTGAGCCTGCGGCTTAGAACCGACGCCGATTTGGCTGCGATTGCCGATCTCTGGGTCGCGACTTGGCAGGAAGTCATGCCGGAGATTGATTTTTCGGCGCGGCTTCCCTGGTTTCGGGATCATCTTTTGGCACTCGAAACGGCGGGAGCCGTCACCGTCTGCGCTTTTGACCCGCTTGGCCGGTTACTGGGCTTTTTCACGCTGGCTGTCGCCACCGGCTATCTCGATCAGCTTGCGGTCGCGTCCGAGGCGAAGGGCACGGGCGCCGCCCATCTGCTGTTGGACGAGGCGCGCCGGCGCTCACCCAATGGTCTCGTTCTCGATGTCAATCAGGACAATCCCCGCGCCGTCGCTTTTTATGAACGCGAGGGCTTTGCGAGGGTAGCAGAGGGCGTCAATGGGCGCTCAGGGCGGAAAACATGGCGGCTGCAATGGCCGCACCCAGCCTGATTTCGCGCATTCTTATTCTGCGGCCGCGGTCTCGCCGTTTCTGAGCGCCGCCGCGCCGGTTTCGAACTGAAGCTTGGCGAGGCGCGCGTAAAGCCCATCCTTGGCGACAAGGGTCTGATGGGTGCCTTCCTCGATCAGCCGGCCATTGTCGAGGACCAGAATACGGTCGGCTTCGAGGACCGTGGCGAGGCGATGCGCGATGACCAGCGTCGTTCGCTCCGACATCACTTTTTCCAGCGCGGCCTGGACCATAACTTCATTTTCCGAATCGAGCGCCGAGGTCGCTTCGTCGAGAAGCAGCACCGGCGCCTCCTGCAAAATCGCCCGTGCGATGGCAATCCGCTGGCGCTGCCCGCCCGACAAGGTCACGCCGCGCTCGCCGGCGCGGGTCTCATATCCCTCCGGCAAGGCTTGGATGAATTCGTCGGCGGCGGCACGCTTGGCGGCGTGGCGCACCGCTTCGTCGCTCGCCTCGGGCGCGCCATAGCGGATATTGTCGGCGATCGAGGCCGCGAAAATCACCGCATCCTGCGGCACGCTCTTGATCCGCCGCCGCAATTCCACCGGGTCCACGGTTTTGATGTCCACGCCGTCGAGCAGAATGCGGCCGGCCGTGGGATCGTAGAACCGCGACAGAAGCTGGAACAAAGTGGTCTTTCCGGCGCCCGAAGGCCCGACGATGGCGACGGTTTCGCCGGCGGCAATCTTGAATGAAAGATTGTGGAGGGCGGGATCTCCCGGCCTGCTCTCATACGCGAAATCGACGTTCTCGAACGCGATCTCGCCCCGCGCGGGCACGGGAAGGGCTGCGGCCGGGACCGGCGCCACGATTTTCGGCTGCAGCGCGAGAATTTCAGCAAGCCGGCCGGCCGCGCCGCCCGCCGCGGAAACTTCACCCCATACTTGGCTCAATTCGCTCAAGGCGCTCGCGGCCAAAATTGCGTAAAGCACGAATTGCGACAAGAGACCGCCCGTCATGCGGCCGGCGAGAACGTCTTGGGCGCCAAACCAAAGCACGCCGACAATGCTCGCGACCACAAGAAAGATGACCACGATCGTGAGCCGTGCGCGCGCGGCCGACGCATTCCGGGCGGCGCGATAGGCTTCTTCCACGGCGGCACCGAACCGACGGCCGGTCGCGGGCTCGGCGCCAAACGCCTGCATGACGCGGACCGCGCCGAGGCTTTCGGCGGCATAGGAGCTGGCCTCTGCGAGCGTATCCTGCGCGGTGCGGGACCTTTTGCGAACCAGCCGGCCGGAGGCGACCAGCGGCAGGACGATAATCGGAATGGCGATGAGCACCGCAGCGGACAGTTTTGGGCTCGTGTACACCATCAGACCGATCGCGCCGGCAAACAGGAAGAAATTGCGCAGCGCGAGGGCGGCCGTAGCGCCGAAGGCGGATTTCATCTGGGTTGTGTCGGCGGTGAGACGGGACAAAAGCTCACCGGTTTGCGCGGTATCGTAAAACTCCGCGTCGAGCCGGCAAAGATGCCGGAAGACATCCGTCCGGAGGTCGGCCACGACTCGCTCGCCGAGCGTCGTCACGAAATAAAACCGCGACCCCGAAGCCAAAGCGAGAACGGCGGCAACCGCGATGAGACCGAGAAAGTAGGTGTTGATTAATCCTGCGCTCCCGGCATCGAAGCCGAAGTCGATCATGCGTCTTATGGCCAGCGGGACCGCCAAGGTCGCCGCCGCCGCCAGAGTCACGGCGAGCAGGGCTCCCGCGATCCGCGGCTTATAACGCAACACATAAGGGATGAGCTGCAACAGGGCGCGCGGCGAAGGCTTTTGCTTTGCTTCGAGAGTTTGGGTCGCGGGGGCAGGTTCTGTCATTACATACGATACGAAAATCTCGCGCTATAAGCGGATCGGGTTACGGAAGCTGCGGTCGAGTTGGACTTCACATGTCGAGATTGTAGAAAATGCGCATGGAAACCCGAATTCTGCCCTCTCGGCTCGCCGATGATGGCTCCACATGCACCGAGACCTCCTCCAGGCGCAATTAAAAAATGTCCGAGTCGGCGGATTGCTGAAAAACAACAATAAGTGATATTCCCCGCCTGTCGCGGCAATGTGGGTCGCACCGAGCAAGCAAGGGCGCAATAGAGTGGCGGAAGACAAGGTTTTGGTCACGGGCGCTTCGGGATTCGTTGGGTCCGCCGTGGCCCATGCGCTGGTCAAATCCGGCTATTCGGTCCGGGCGCTCCTGCGGCCAACCAGCAATCGTACCAATCTCGCCGATCTCGATATCGCCATCGCCGAAGGCGATATGTGCGAGCCGGCCTCTGTGGCGCGGGCGATGAAGGGCGTGCGTTTTTTGTTCCATGTCGCCGCCGATTATCGCCTCTGGGCGCGCAATCCGCACGAAATCTTGCGGAACAATCAAGAAGGGACGCGGCTTTTGATGCAGGCGGCGCTGGCGGCCGGCGTCGAACGGATCGTCTACACCAGCAGCGTGGCGACCATCGCCTGCGCAAAAGATGGCGGGATTGCCGATGAAACCACGCCGCTTGGCGAATCGAAGGCGATCGGGGCCTATAAGCGCAGCAAGGTCGTCGCCGAGCAGATCGTCGAGTCGATGATCGCCAAGGATCGCTTGCCGGCGGTGATCGTCCATCCCGCGGCGCCGATCGGTCCGCGCGACATCAAGCCGACGCCGACCGGCCGGATTATCGTCGAGGCCGCGTCAGGCCGGATCCCGGCCTATGTCGATACCGGTCTCAATCTTGTCCATGTCGACGATGTCGCGAGCGGCCATCTGGCCGCCTTGCAGCGAGGTAAAACCGGCGAACATTATATTTTGGGGGGCCAAAACGTCGCACTTGCCGAATTTTTGAGCCAGATCGCATTGATGTGCGGGCGTAATCCGCCCAAACTTCGTCTCTCGCGCGCCGTGGTGTATCCAATTGCTTTCGCGGCGGAAGCCATGGCACATGTGACCCGGCGCGAGCCTTTCGTGACCATTGATGGATTACGGATGTCGAAGCAGCGCATGTTTTTCAGTTCGGCGAAAGCCGAACGCGATCTGGGTTACAAGGCGAGACCCTATCCCGAAGCGCTCAGCGAGGCTTTGGAGTGGTTCCGTCATCATGGCCATTTGCGATGACAATGGGCTTGCCGGACCAACCATCCAAGACCCACCGGGGCGAGAACTTTCCGGTCGCCTCGATGCTGATTGCGCAAAAGCATCGGGCCATCATCCTTGCCTATTATCAATTCGCGCGGGGCGCCGATGATGTTGCGGACAATGTTTCGCTCGCGCCTGACGCCAAACTTGCCGGGCTCGACCTTTTCGAGGCCACGCTGACCGGCCGCAGCGACGCCGTGAGCGCCGCCCTGCCGCTCCGCGCGGCGCTCGCCGAGCGAGGGCTTTCACCGCGTCATGCGCTCGATCTTCTGCGAGCCTTTCGGATGGACGCAATCAAGCACCGCTATGCGAGTTGGGCCGAACTGATGGATTATTGCGCCTATTCGGCGGCTCCCGTCGGCCGGTTCGTCCTCGACGTCCATGGCGAAAGCGAAGCGACCTGGCCGGCCTCCGACGCGCTTTGCGCGGCCCTTCAGGTCATTAACCATTTGCAAGATTGCGCCGCCGACTATCGCAGGCTCGATCGGGTTTATATCCCGCAGGATGTGCTTGCCGCTCAAGGCATTGGCGTCGCGGAGCTCGACGCGGCAAAGGCCTCGCCGGCCTTGCGCGCGGCCCTGCATGCCGTCGCCGTGCGCAATGCGTCGCTGATCGAACTGGGTCAATGCCTGCCGAGCCAGGTTCGCGATTTCCGCCTTTGTCTGGAGACTGCCGTCATCGCGCGACTGGCGCGCAGACTCAATTCTTTGTTGCTGGAGCGCGATCCCCTCAGTGAGCGGGTCCATTTGAACAAGGCCGGCTTTCTCGGCTGGTCCGGTCTCGGCGTTCTCGAGGGATTGCTGGCCTTCATGGGCTCCGCACGAGCCCCGGTGACAAACAGCGGTGGCGCATGAACGGCGCGGCCGACGCGTCGGTAAGCGCGCGGGGCAGCTCGTTCAATGCCGCCATGCGCATTCTTCCCCGTCCGCGCCGGGAAGCGATGTTCGAGATCTATTCCTTTTGCCGTGCCGTCGACGATATCGCCGACGAGGCCGGCCCGCGCCAGGCCCGCAAGGCGGCGCTGGCCAAATGGCGCAGCGATATCGACGCGCTCTATGCCGGCCAACCCGCGCCCGAACAAGCACCAGCAAGCCTGCGCGGTCTCGCCCGCGCGATCCACGCCTTCGGCCTGCGCCGCGAGGATTTTCACGCCATCATCGATGGGATGGAGATGGATGTCGAGGAGGACATACAGGCGCCTGACTTGGCGACCCTCGACCTTTATTGCGACCGCGTGGCGAGCGCGGTCGGGCGTCTTTCGGTGAAAGTTTTCGGTCTGCCGCAGCCGGAAGGACACCTCCTCGCGCATCATCTTGGCCGCGCGCTCCAGCTGACCAACATCTTGCGCGATCTCGACGAAGACGCGGTCATCGGTCGGCTCTATCTGCCGCGTGAGGATTTGTCGGCGGCCGGCATCGGCGTGAGGGAGCCGCGCGCGGTCATGGCTCATCCGGCGTTGGGCCAAGCCTGCGCGCCGACCATTGCGCGGGCGCAGGGCCATTTCGGTGCGGCGCGCAGCATTATGGCGCGATGTTCGCGCCAGAGCGTTCGCGCACCCCGAATCATGGGCGAAGTCTATCAGGCCATTCTCATTCGCCTGATCGAACGCGGCTTCGAGCCGCCACGCCAACGGATCCGGACGCCGCGCCATCGCGTTTTCCTGGCGTTGGTGCGCTATGGCCTGTTCTGATGCGTAACCCGGTGGTGCACGTCATCGGTGCCGGGCTTGCCGGGCTTGCCGCGGCCGTTCGCCTTGCGGGGGGAACGCACGAAATCGTGCTGCACGAGGCCGCGCGGCAGGCGGGTGGGCGCTGCCGTTCCTATTTCGATCCGGCCCTTGGGATGATGATCGACAATGGCAATCATTTGCTGTTGTCCGGCAATCATGATGCGCGGAGCTTTCTGGCCGCCATCGGCAGCGAAGACCAGTTGGTTGGGCCGCCCGAAGCTGATTTCGAGTTTATCGATCTCAAATCCAAATTGCGCTGGCGGGTGCGGCCGAACGCCGGCCCGCTTGCCTGGTGGATTTTTTCCAACCGGCGACGGGTACCGGACACCGGCTGGCTTGATTATCTGGCTCTCCTGCGCCTCTTGGTCCCCGGCAAGGACAGCCCGATCAGCGCGGTCATGCGCTGCGATGGACCGCTCTATGAACGGTTGTGGCGGCCGTTTCTTCTTGCCGCCTTGAACACTGAGCCTTCCGAAGGATCTTCGCATCTTGCCGCCGCGGTGGTGCGCGAAACTCTCGCCAAGGGAGGAAATGCCTGCCGTCCGCTCGTCGCCGCGCAAGGGCTCGGTGCAGCCTTTATCGAGCCGGCGCTGAATTTTCTTGTCGAGCGCGGCGCCAAGATTTGCCTTGACCATCGGCTGCGGCGGATCGATTTCGCCGCCGGCCGCGCCACTAGCCTCGATTTCGGCGAAAGCTCGTTGCGGCTCGACCCCGGAGATCAGGTGATTCTCGCGGTTCCCCCTTATGTTGCACGGGAGCTCGTGCCGGGTTTGAACGCGCCTGATGCTTATCGGGCCATCGTCAATGCTCATTTCAAAATCAGCCCGCCGGATGGTTTTCCCGCAATTCTCGGAGTTGTGAACGGGAGCATCGAATGGGTTTTCGCCTTCCCGGATCGCCTCTCGGTCACAATTAGCGGCGCCGACCGGCTTCTCGACGTCGCGCGCGAAAAACTCGCCGAGGACATATGGGCGGAAGTGGCAGAAGTGACACAGATTGAAAAGCCGCTGCCGCCATGGCAGATCATCAAGGAAAAGCGGGCGACCTTTGCGGCAACCGTTCACGAAAACGCGAAGCGCCCCGAAGCGGAAACGGCCTATACTAATCTGGTGCTTGCCGGCGATTGGACCGCGACGGGACTGCCGGCGACGATCGAAGGTGCGATCCGTTCCGGCCATCGCGCGGCCAAGCATATCAGGGATCGCAGGAAGTAAAGGAACGGATTAGGTGGAAGATGGGGTTGCCTTGAAGGGTGTGACGGACGGTGGTGCCACGGCAGACCTCGATCTCGCGGACGTCGAACGGGGAATCGCCCGGGCGAAACAAGCGCTGTTGGCCGTGCAGCGACCGGATGGGCATTTCGTCTTCGAGCTGGAAGCGGATGTTTCCATTCCCGCCGAATATATTCTTTTCAAGCATTTGTTGGGCGAGCCGGTCGACGCTCTACTCGAAGCCAAGTTCGCGGTCTATCTGCGTCGCCACCAAGCCGCTCATGACGGCTGGCCGCTGTTCACCGATGGGGCCTATAATCTCAGCAGCAGCGTAAAGGCCTATTTTGCGCTGAAGACCATCGGCGATTCACCCGACGCCGACCACATGCGGCGGGCGCGAGCTGCCATCCTGGCCCATGGCGGGGCCGCCAACACCAATGTCTTCACGCGGTCCTTGCTGGCCATATTCGGCGCGGTGCCCTGGCGCAGCGTGCCGGTGATGCCCGTCGAAATCATGCTGTTGCCGCGCTGGTTCCCGTTTCACGTGACCAAAATCTCCTATTGGGGCCGCACGGTTCTGATCCCTCTGATGGTCGTGAATGCCCTGAAACCGCGGGCGGTCAATCCGCGGAACCTCTCGATTGACGAGCTCTTCGTCGAACCGCCGGACCAGGTTCGCCACTGGCCGGGCGCGCCCCACCAGAAATTTCCCTGGACGTCCCTGTTTGCTGGCATCGACAAAGTTTTGCGGGTGGCCGAGCCTTACTTCCCAAAAAAATTACGCGGGCGGGCCATTGATAAGGCGGTTGCCTTTGTCGAGGAACGGTTGAACGGAGAAAACGGGCTTGGCGCGATCTATCCCGCCATGGCTTACTCCGTCCTGATGTATTGGGTGCTAGGGATCCCCAAAACCGACCCGAGGATCGTCCAGGTTCTGAACGCAATCGACAAACTCCGCGTCGTCGGCGACGAAGAGGCTTATTGCCAGCCTTGCGTTTCGCCAGTCTGGGATACGGGGCTTGCCTGCCATGCGTTGATGGAAGCGGGCGGGGAGGAAACGGCCCCGCGCGTTCGCGCCGCGCTCGACTGGCTCAAGCCTCTGCAAGTGACGGACATTGCCGGCGATTGGTCGGTGCAACGGCCTCATGTCCGGCCGGGCGGATGGGCGTTTCAATATGCCAATGCCTATTATCCGGACCTCGATGACACCGCGGTTGTCGCAATGGCGATGGACCGCGCCGGTGGCGAGGGAGCGGCTTACCAGGGGTCGATTGCCCGGGCGCGCGAATGGATCGAAGGCCTGCAGAGCGCCAATGGCGGCTGGGGCGCGTTCGACTCCGAAAACGACCGGGAATATCTGAATTACATCCCCTTTGCCGATCATGGCGCCTTGCTCGATCCGCCGACCGAAGATGTGACTGCACGCTGCCTTTCCATGCTGGGCCAACTCGGCGAAACGGCCGTTTCGAGCCCGGCGGTGGCGCGCGGGATCGATTATCTTCTTCGAACACAGCGATCCGACGGGAGCTGGTTCGGCCGCTGGGGCATGAACTACATCTACGGAACCTGGTCCGTTCTTTGCGCCCTGAATGCCGTCAAGTTCGATTTGCGCAGCGAACCGGTTCAGAAAGCCGTCGCCTGGCTCAAAAAGATCCAGAATGAAGATGGCGGGTGGGGCGAAGGGGGCGAGAGTTATGCAATGGACTACGCCGGCTATCGTCCCGCTCCGAGCACCTCGTCGCAGACGGCATGGGCTTTGCTTGGCCTGATGGCCGCCGGCATAGTGGATGATTTGGCGCTTACAGCTGGGACCCGCTACCTTGCGCGTTCTCAAGCGGAGGATGGGTTTTGGAACGAAGAACGTTTCACCGCGACCGGGTTTCCCAGGGTCTTTTTCCTACGCTATCACGGCTACTCGAAATTCTTTCCGCTGTGGGCGATGGCACGCTACCGCAATCTCAAGAAGGGCAACCGGCATCCGGTGCTGGTGGGAATGTAGGCAGATCTCCCGTTATTGCGGTCACCGGCCTCAAGACCGAAGCAAGACTGATTGCGGGACCGCAGATTCGCGCCGTTTCGGGGGGCGGCGATGCCACTGGGCTTGCCCGCGCTTTGGAAGCGGCGGTTGCGAACAAGGCCTCGGCCATCATCAGTTTTGGGGTCGCGGGCGGGTTGAAGCCCGGCCTTGCGCCGGGCTCGAAACTCGTGGCACGCTCGATCGTCACGGAAGATGGCGACCTTTATCATGGCGATCCGTTGTGGTCGCAGCGGCTCGCCATGATGCTCGGCGGCGCAACGATCGCCGATATAGCGGGGATCGACGCTCCGGTGGTGGGTCATGCCGATAAGCACGCCCTGCATCTCAAGACCGGCGCTCATGCCGCCGATATGGAGTCTCATATCGCAGCCCGGATCGCGGCCGCCCACAAGCTGCCCTTCGCCGCTTTTCGCGTGGTGGCCGACCCAGCGCATCGGCAATTGCCTCACGCCGCGCTGATTGCGATACGGCCGGATGGATCGCTTGCCTTCGGCGCGATCCTCGGATCGATCCTTCGCGATCCGCTTCAGGTTCCTCAATTGATGCGGACCGCGCGTGACGCCGCCGCGGCATTCAGGACTTTATTCCGCAGCCGAAAGCTGCTTGCTGGCTCGCTCGGTTTCCACGATTTCGGCGAGCTTTTGCTCGACCTGCCGCCCGAAGACATACTCAGCGGGCCGCTGCAAGTGTAACGGAATGTCGGGCGTCATGGGGCCTTCGGTCCGAATGCCGCCCAAGGAGACCCCAAGCGCTCGCAACGGGTGCTTGAAAGCATCCTCGACCGCGGTCGCCTCGAACCCGCAATGGACCATGCAATCGGCGCATTTTTCGTAATTGCCGGTGCCATAGGAGTCCCAGTCGGTGTCCTCCATCAGCTCCTTGAAGCTGTCCACATAGCCTTCGCCGAGCAGATAGCAGGGCCGCTGCCAGCCGAACACGGTTCGGGTGGGATTGCCCCAAGGGGTGCATTGATAGGTTTGATTGCCGGCCAGAAAATCGAGGAACAGCTTCGACTGAAAGAACGGCCACGCCTTGCCGCCGTTGCCCCGCGAAAAAATTTGCCGAAACAGGGTCTTGGTCTTCTCGCGATTGAGGAAATGCTGCTGGTCCGGCGCGCGTTCGTAGGCATAGCCCGGCGAGACCGTGATCCCCTCAATGCCGAGCGCCGAGACGCTATCGAAAAACGCGGCGACACGGTCGGGATCGGCGGAATTGAAAAGCGTGCAGTTGATGGTAACCCGAAACCCCCGTTGTTTGGCGAGTTTCAAGGCGTCGAGGGCGCGCTCGAAAACCCCCGCCTGGCAGACCGAGTGATCGTGCATTTCGGCATCGCCATCGAGGTGAATCGACCAGTTGAAATAGCGGTTCGGGGTGTAGCGATCGATGTGTTTCGCAAGCAGAAGGGCGTTGGTGCAGACAGTGACGAATTTCCGCTTGGCGATGGCGCCGGCCACAATCTCGGGAAGATCCTTGTGGAGCAGGGGTTCGCCGCCGGCGACGACAACGACGGGGGCGCCGCATTCATCCATCGCCGCCAGGCAATCGGCGAGCGGCAAACGCTGGTTGAGAATTTTGTCGGGATAATCGATCTTGCCGCAGCCGGCGCACGCAAGGTTGCATCGGAACAAAGGTTCGAGCATGAGGACGAGCGGAAAGCGCTTGCGGCCGGCCAAACGTTGACGAACCACATAGGCGCCGATCTGTGCCATCTGCAGAATCGGTATTCCCAATGCTTGCTCCTTAAGGTTTTGACGCCAACGAGCCTTCACTCAATCATTGAGTTCGGCGGGAAGCTTGAATTCTATATCTTCCCTGACACCGGGCAACGTTGTCAATTCAACAGGGCCAAGACTGCTCAAGGCGTTGATCACATCCTCGACCAGAACTTCCGGGGCGGAAGCGCCCGCGGTGAGACCAATGGTTTTGACTCCCCGCAGGAACTCAAGATCGAGTTCGGTTCTATCGGCGATCAGAAAAGCCGGTATGTTGGATTCCGCCCCGATCTCGCGTAGCCGATTCGAATTGGAGCTGTTTTTCGCGCCCACAACCAGCATGACGTCAACCAGTTTGCTGAGTTCGCGCACCGCGCTTTGCCGATTTTGGGTCGCGTAGCAAATATCCTTGGTTTCCGGGCCGACGATGTCTTTGAAACGGCGTTTCAGCGCGGCGATGATGCTCTTTGTATCATCGACGCTCAAAGTAGTTTGCGAGACATAGGCGATCGGCGTGTCTGGAGCAAGGTCGAGTTTTTGCACGTCGGCTTCCGATTGTACGAGATGCACCCGGGCCGGAATACGCCCCACCGTGCCTTCGACTTCCGGATGGCCGGCATGGCCGATCAGCACGATGGCGCGGCCATGCTGGACATAGCGTTCGCCCTGGCTGTGAACTTTCGCCACCAGGGGACAGGTCGCGTCGAGAACCGGCAATCCGAGGGCGGCGGCCTGTTCCTCGACCGAGCGGGCGACGCCATGCGCGCTGAAAATCGTTCGCGCGCCGTGGGGTATTTCATCCAGCCGCTCGACGAACTGGGCTCCCTTCGCCTTGAGGCTTTCGACGACATACCCATTGTGGACAATTTCATGCCGTACATAGATGGGAGGGCCATATTTCTCGAGCGCACGTTCCACAATTTCAATCGCGCGGACGACGCCAGCACAAAATCCGCGTGGCTGCGCCAAAATGACTTTCATGAAATTTGCCTAGCGTCGGATGGATTGTGCCTTTAAAGGCAGTGCCATGGAAAACAGGCGCGACTCGTTGATTCTGGACTGAGTTTGTAGCTATAACAATGCCATTGTCAAACAAATGACATTGTCAAACATTCGCCATTCCGACGGCCAAAGCGCCATCGCGGCCCATCAATACCCGAAATTGCCATCTTTACGGCTTTTGGATTGTCTCCCAGTACCGCGACTATTTTCTAAGCATAGCCTTAGCAGGCGTTTTTTTCGATCGGCGACAGCAAAGCATGACAAAATTTAAAGGACCTTCGGGAAAAAAACCATTCTTGCCACTAGTTGCGTCAGATCCAATCGCGCGGTCTATTGTGGCGATCGTGACAAGTTGCAGTCGGTTCACTTGGATTGTGCTTGCCCTGTCAATCGTGCTGACGGGACTTGCCGGTTATTACGCCGCTAATCATTTTGCGATCAATACGAATACCAACGATTTTATTTCCGAAAAGCTGCCCTGGCGGCAAAATCTTATCGCCTTGGATAAGGCCTTCCCACAGCGCGCGGACCAAATTGTGGTCGTGATCGATGGGGCGACCCCAGAGCTTGCCGAAGCCGCGGCGCAATCGCTGACCGACAAATTGAAGACGCGCCCGGATCTTTACAAATCCGTCGTGCGGCCGGAAGGCGGAGCCTATTTCAATCAAAATGGTCTCCTGTTCATGCCGGCCGCTGAACTCCAGAGCACCATGAAGGGAATTGCCCACGCCCGGCCATTCTTGGTGGCCCTGGCCTCGGATCCGAGCCTGCGCGGAATCGCCAACGCATTTTCCTATATCCCCCGCGGGGTTCAGGCGCAGGCCGGCACTTTGGATGATTTCGATCGACCGATGGCGGTCCTTGGCGACGCCCTGGACGGTGTGCTGGACGGCCGGCCGACTTTTTTCTCCTGGCGCGGCTTGTTGAACGAACAGGCGCCTGATTCTCGCGAATTGCGCCGTTTCATCGAGGTGAAGCCGGTTCTGGACTATGCCGCCCTCATGCCGGGCGAAAAGGCGTCGCAATTTATCCGCCAGAGCGCCATCGATCTCGGCCTTTCCAGCGCATCCGGGGTCAAAATCAGGCTGACCGGCATAGTGCCGATGGCCGACGAGGAATTCTCGACGATTGCGGACGGTGCCGGCCTCAACGCTTTGGCCACGGCCCTGATCGTTCTTTTCATCATCTGGCGCGCGCTGAAATCCACCCGCATCGTCCTTGCGGTGACCCTCACCGTCATTGTCGGTCTCGCGGTCACAGCGGCCGTCGGGATCATGATGGTCGGGGCGCTCAATCTTATCTCGGTCGCCTTTGCGGTCCTGTTTGTGGGCATCGGGGTGGATTTCGGCATTCAGTTCAGTGTCCGTTACCGCGCCGAGCGCCACAAGCAGGCGGATTTCGATCTCGCCCTGCAGCAGGCGGCAGCCAAGGCCGGACGGCCTCTCTCGCTAGCCGCGGCCGCGACCGCCGCCGGATTTTACTCGTTTCTTCCGACCGATTATCGCGGCGTGTCGGAACTCGGCCTCATCGCCGGGACCGGAATGTTCATCGCGTTCTTTGCCGCGATCACGGTGCTGCCCGCCTTGCTGACTTTGCTGCGGCCGCCGCCGGAGGCGGAGCCGGTCGGCTATCTCTTTCTGGCCCCGGTCGATAAATTCATGGCCAGACATCGCTATGCGATCATCATTGGGACATTGGCTGTGGCTTTGGCAGGAACGCCTCTGCTCTTCTATGTCCACTTCGATTTCAATCCGCTCAATTTGCGTAGCGACAAGGTGGAATCCGTTTCCACAATATTGGATCTTCAGAAGGATCCGAATACCGACACTAATACGATCAGCGTTCTCGCGCCCTCGCTCGCCGATGCTCCGGCGCTTATGGCGCGCCTGAAGCAATTGCCCGAAGTTGCCCGGGTGACCAGCCTGGAGAGTTTGATTCCCGAGGATCAGGACCAAAAGCTCGCGATCATTGCGCCGATTGCGAGCTCTTTGCTTCCCTTGCTCGATCCTGCCCGCGAACACGAGCCTCCGACGGACGCCGAAAATGTCGCCGCCTTGGAGCGGGCGGCGGCGACTTTCAATTCGACCGCCGGAGATGGGACGGGAAAAGGCGCCGACGACGCGCGCCGTCTCGCCGCGGCATTCCAAAAGCTGGCGACCGGGTCGCTGGAGCAGCGCGAGGCCGCGCGTCGAGCCTTGGTCCCAAGCCTGGATACGATGCTTGATCTGCTGCGCGCTTCTCTCAGCGCACGAAAAGTGACCGTTGCATCGATTCCGCCTGACTTGGCGCGCAACTGGGTGAGCGCCGATGGCCGCGCCCGGATCGAGGTCGCGCCTGCGGGGGATCCAAACGATAATGCGACGCTGATCAAATTTGCAAAAGCCGTGCGGACGATCGACCCCAACGCCATGGGCGAGCCCATCGCGGTTCAGGAATCCGGCGACACGGTCGTCAAAGCCTTCATCGAGGCGGGGGGATGGGCGCTGCTTTCGATCAGCCTGCTTCTGTTCTTCGTGTTGCGGCGGATCACCGATGTCCTTTTGACATTGGTCCCTTTGCTGCTTGCCGGGGTCGTGACGCTGGAAATCACCGTCCTCATTGGATTGCCGCTGAACTTTGCGAATATTATCGCGTTGCCGCTGCTGCTCGGACTGGGCGTTGCCTTCAAGATCTATTTCGTCATGGCGTGGCGGGCCGGGACGACAAATCTTTTACAATCGAGTCTGACGCGTGCCGTCTTTTTCAGTGCGATGACGACGGCGACCGCCTTCGGCAGTCTGTGGCTATCCAATCATCCGGGAACATCCAGCATGGGTAAGCTGCTGGCGTTGTCGCTCGTCTGTACTTTGGCGGCGGCGATTTTATTCCAGCCGGCGTTGATGGGGCCGCCCCGAAAGGTGGATATGACTGGCGAGGACGCCTAGCGGTTTTAAGGGTCCTCTTTGGCGGTTAAATTGAATCGATCCGTTTTTGGTCCGAAGCCCATGATGAGCTCTTGGGATTGATAGGAATGGATGCGAGCGGAATTGCAATCGAACGAGCCCTTATAGCAAATCCGAACTTTGATCATCCTTGGACATTTGTTGTTGATCGCGACGACGTAGTCGTAAACTTCCTGATTGACGAGATGCGCCCGGGACGAGGGCACCATTTCGAGGCATGGCTTGCCCAAGGGGCTGGCGTGACGAACGCCCAGGAACACGATCTCATGTGAATCCGCCCCCGGAGCCGGCCGTGGTGCGGGCGTTTCCGCGGGGCGATAGGGCTCTTCGGCGCGGGCATCATTCGATCCCGCGAGGAGGAGCGGCAGGCAAATCAAGATATAGACTTGGGACACTCTCATTTCATAATCCCGGCCTGGATTTGTCACTCTTCAAAAACTTGGCCCGGCAAATCTCGCCCGCCGCCATGCCGAGACAAAGTTGAGCGCATTGGCGCTTGTCTTCCGACCGTGGGGCCTTGTCAAACCGGGCTCCGGCCGTTCGGCAATGGCCCCGTTGCTGTTGGTGATCCCCCATGCTACCTGCGGCCATGCTCGAAGGCCTGCCCCCCAATTCGGCCGCACATGTCATGCGCCTCACCTGTGACGAGGCCATGGCGCGCATGATCGCCGATATTATCGTTGAGACCTTCGACCCTGCCGAGACGGCGGCTGCAGCGTTCGAGAAGACGCCGAGCACGAAGGACTGGAATAAGGGGCCTTGGATCGTCGAAGTCTATTTTGGCAGTGCACCCGACGAAGCCAATGTGCGCGCGCTCGTTGCCGCCGCGGCCGGGAGCGAAGCTGCAGAGGCGGTCGTGTTCGATCGCGTGCGGCAGCGCGATTGGGTTGCCTCTTCCCTCGAAGGGCTTGAGCCGGTCCGGGTCCGCCGCTTTGTCGTTCATGGCGCGCATGGCCGCGACGCGGTCCGACCCAATGAGCTTTCGATCGAGATCGAAGCGGCCCTGGCGTTCGGGACCGGCCATCATGGTTCGACGCGCGGATGCCTGCTCATGCTCGATCTTATCGCGCGCAAGCGGCGCCCAAGTTCAATCCTTGATCTTGGTACGGGCTCGGGTGTCCTCGCCATGGCGGCGGCAAAATTGTTAAAACAAAAAATTCACGCCGGAGACATCGACCCGCTCAGCGTAACGGCGGCGGCTGCCAACGCCAGGTTCAACGGTGTTGCAAGCTTTGTGCGGCCGGTCCGGGCAAAAGGGCTTTCGCATCCGGCCCTGCGCGGCGGGGCGCCTTATGACCTCGTCATGGCGAATATTCTTGCCCGGCCGCTGCGCGATCTCGCGCCGGGAATGGCGCGATTGCTGGCGCCCCGCGCCGACGTTATTCTTTCGGGCCTGATCGCGCGGGATGTTGCAGGTGTCATCAGCGCCTATCGGGCGCAAGGGCTGGCCCTCACGCGCAGGACCGACATCGACGGCTGGGCGACCCTATTAATGCAGCGCGGCGGCAAGGATCGCCAGACCATTTCTGCTTGAACCGTCGCAGCTTTAAAGCGCTTTCATCCGCGCCCCAGCCAGGCGAAGCCGCGCGAGCAGCATGCCGCGCAACCCGGCGAGATCCAACCCTAATACAATGGCAGCGTAGACGGCAATACCGGTTGCGACCTGTTCGGCAAGCGTTGCAAAGCCAGGCTGTTGATCGCGCATCGGCAAAATCATGACCGACATCACGGCATTGGCAAACATCGTGATCGCTAGATCGCGCGGGCGCGGCCATTCCCGCTTTGCCGCACTCGCATAAGCGATCAGCACGGCGAGCGCCACGACCATGGCCCCGGCCTGGGCGATCGCAAGGCTCGATCCATTCGCGTCGCGCGGCAAACTCAAAATCAGGATGGGATCGACTGCGCAAGCGGCCAAAGCCGCGACAATCAAAGGGGCGGTTTTCTTCTCGATGAGAAAAATGGGATTGATGCAATATTGAATCACGGCCATGCAGAAAAGGCCTGTCATCATCAACGGCAGCAATAAGTCAAAATGGCTGCGGAACTCCGCCGGCACCACCAATTGGGCGATCGAGGGCAGAGTCAGCCAAAGTCCCGTGCAGGCAGGCAGAACCATGGCGATGACGATGGTCATGTTGCGGGCGACCTGCTGCCGCGCCTGCATCGGCCCATGCAGCTCGTGGGCCGCCACCGCGATTTGGAACAAGACGATGTCGAGGGCGGAGCCAATCGCCTGGATCGCCTTGGTGCCAAAATCATAGGCCAAAGAAAATTGCCCGGTCTCGGAAAACCCATAGACGATGGCCAGAATGGAGCGATTGGCTAGTGGGATCGAAAGATAGAGCAGATTGGCGCCCACGATGGGCAGGCTGTAGGCCATCAGCGACCGTGCGATCGAAAATCTCGCGAGCGCGGGTTTGGAGCCGGGATCGCGCAAGGCCGCCCGCGCCGTGACGATGGATCCGCCGAGGCTGATAATCGTCCCGATCAGGGTCATCTTGGCGGAGCCGAATATAAAGGCTCCTCCGCCCATCAGTGCGAAGGCGAAAAGATTCTTGACGAGAACGAGCCGGGTGAAGAGCCGGTCGTCAAAGCACGCGCGCACCAGCGCGGTATGATAATCGAAAAGCCCGTTGGTGACCGCGACGCAAAGGGCGAGTGCGATCAAGCCGTTTGACAAAGTGAAGGTGACACCGGTGAACAAAAGCAGGCTGGCACCCGCGGCAAGCCCCAATGTGATGAAGATAAAGCCGAGATCGAGGGTCGCGCGCACGGCCGGCTCTGCTTCCCTGGTGCGCTGGGAATAGAACCTTGTCGCTCCGAGCCGGATCCAATCGAAAAACCCGGTTTGCACAAAGATCGCGGTTGCATGGGCGAGCGCGAAACGGCCAAACTCAGCCGGGCCGAGAAAGGTCGCGATGAGAAGTCCAATCGCGAAATTGAACAGGAGGTTGCAGAAAAAGACGAAAAAAACCGTCATCGATGAGGCGTACCAGGGTGGCTTAGGGTCGCGCGGGAGTGCGGTTCCGAGCAAGCCCATGCAGGATCGGGGCGGACAAGGCGAAAAATGATTTTCTCGTTCATCAACAGGGAACCAACCATGTCCACCATGAATATCGGGTGAAGGAAATCACAGACTTATCATCTCATTATACCAGTCTCACGCTTATTTTACGAGATTGCGGTCGGCCAGGGCCTGCGCAATTACCTTGCCACTTTTCTGTTCCCGAGGAACCCGCTAGAAGGGCGCATGACGCATGATGTTACCCTCCCTGCTGCCGCGCTTGCGGGGCTTTTGTCTTTTCTCAGCCCTTGCGTGCTGCCGCTGGTGCCGCCCTATCTGACCTTTATCGCCGGAACAACCATAGAAGAGGTTGCCACGCGGCGCGAGGCCCGGGCACGGCGCGATATTTTCCTCGCCTCCCTGCTTTTCATCCTCGGCTTTTCGACGGTGTTCGTAGGTCTCGGCGCGACGGCCTCGGCCTTTGGTCAGGTCTTGCACGAATATTTCGCGCGTCTTTCGCTCCTGGCCGGGGTCGCAATCATCGTGATGGGATTGCATTTTCTGGGCGTTTTTAAGTTTGCCTTGCTCTATCGCGAGGCACGGGTCGACGTCCAAAAGCCGGTGGGGATTTGGGGCGCCTTTGTCATGGGGCTGGCTTTCGGTTTCGGCTGGACGCCGTGCATCGGTCCCATTCTTGCCGCGATTCTTGCAGTGGCCGCTTCGCAGGATACGATCGGCAAAGGCATAGCATTGCTGGCCGCTTATTCGAGCGGGCTTGGCCTGCCATTTTTGTTGGCCGCGTTGGCGATCGAACCCTTCATCCGGGTCATCAAACGGTTCCGGCCCTACTTCGGGGCCCTGGAACGGGTCATTGGCGTCCTCCTCGTGGCCACGGGGATCGCCTTCCTGACCGGATCGGTCCAGGATCTCTCGGCCTGGCTGTTGCAGACCTTTCCAGGCCTTGCCAATTTGGGTTAGGCCACCGCCTCGCAGGCCTAATTGGCGAGCTCGTAATAGCTGATCCTTCCGTCGGGGCCTTTTTTCCAAACATAGACGACATAGTCGGTCCGCATGACGTCGCCCTTTTTGTCATAGCTGAGTTCGCCGATCACGGTCTTAAAGATCATGCCGGAATGCATCGTCTTCGCCATCTCCAAGGGATCGATGGATTTCGCCGCCTCGGCGGCTTGTTTCATGATTTCGACGGCGGCATAGGAATAGAGCGTGTAGGTTTCCGGATTGAAATTCTTGGCCTGGAATTCCTGGACCACCCGCGCCGCATCCGGCCGGTTGCGAGGGTCGGGCGGAAACGTCATGAAGGTCCCTTCGACTCCCGGGCCGCCTATGGCGGCGAATTCATCCGAGGCGATTCCATCGCCAGCCATCATGACTGTGTCGACGCCCTGATCGCGCATTTGGCGCACAAGCAGTCCCGCCTCGGTATGGACACCGCCCCAATACACAATGTCGGCCTGCGATTCTTTGATCTTCGAGACGATGGCGGAATAATCCTTCTCGCCCTTGTTGAGGCCCTCGTAGAGAGCCACTTTGATGCCCATTGCATCGAGATTCTTGCGGGTTTCATCGGCCAGGCCTTTTCCGTACGTGCTCTTGTCGTGAATGATCGCGATTGCCTTTGGTTTTCGGCTGGCGAGAAAACCTGCGGCGACGATCCCTTGCTGATCGTCCCGCCCGCAGGTTCTGAAAACCGTTTCGAGTCCGCGTTCGGTGATGAGCGGATTGGTCGAGCCGGGCGTAATATTCAGAATATTATTTTCGGCATAGATCGTCGAAGTGGGCATGGTGACGCTGGAATTGAAGTGCCCGACAACGAGGCTGACTTCCTCGCCTACGAATTTATTGGCAACGGATACGCCTTGCTTGGGGTCGGCCGCATCGTCGCCGATCGAGAGGATCAATTGCTGGCCGAGAACGCCTCCCGACTCATTGATGTCCTCGACCGCCTGCTCGACGCCTCGACTCAATTGTCCGCCGAATGTCGCGTCGGGGCCGGTGATCGGCCCGCCGACGCCGACCCTGATCTGCGCATGGGCAGCCGGCACGCAGCCCATGCCGATCGTGTAGGCGAGCGCTACAAAGACGGCGCGTGACCCCTTCATGCAAATCGTCTCTTTGCAGGTTTGCTCAAAGGCGCGCCTCCGAATGTTCACAGCGGGGTCCGCTCGGGCAATTGAACGGGCGTCTGCATTGTTGCTCCTTGAGAGGACGGTGCTCCGGTCGACAACGGCAAACCTATCTTTTTCTCTGCGGCAGCCAGCCGTACTGACAGCGCATCTGCATTTTCCGTGTAAGTGTAAAACCGAGAAACGCCGATGCGAGAGCCACGACATAATCCGCGACGAAATCCGGCCAGGACAGAAGCGTTTCATCGAAGAGCGCATAATGCAGGAAACGGACGCCGGCGGCGATAGGAACCATAGGCAGAAGCAGGTAATAAAGCGGCCGCCAATGCTTAGCGAGGGCGCGTCCGGCCGCAAAGGCGGCGGCGCCGCCGAGCGCAACGCTGAGGCCAAGAAAGACAAGGAGAGCTTTGACGCCGGCTGCGAGGAAAAACATACCGCTCAATGGCCCCCCTCGAGATAGGCGGACCGGATTTCGGGCCGCGCGAGAAGCTCGCCGCCGCTGCCCGAGAGAGAGATAAGCCCGTTGACCATCACATAGCCGCGATGGGCGAGCCTTAGCGCATGATAGGCGTTCTGTTCGACGAGGAAAACGGTAAGCCCTTCCTGTCGGTTCAGATCGGCAATCACGCTGAATATCTGCTTGACCATCAAGGGGGCCAATCCGAGCGAAGGTTCGTCGAGCATGAGAAGACGGGGCCGGCTCATCAGGGCACGGCCGATCGCGAGCATCTGTTGCTCACCGCCAGACAATGTGCCGCCGCTTTGGCTGACCCGGTCCTTCAAGTGCGGAAAGATCGAGAAAATCCGTTCGAGGTCCGACGCGAAATGGGTGCGTGGCTGCATCGCGGCCCCCATTTGCAAATTCTCATAGACCGTCATGCGCGGAAAAATTCTTCGGCCTTCGGGTGCCAGCGCCAAACCGAGCCGGGCGATCGCATGGGTTGGCATCTGCGTAATGTCGTGCCCGTCGAACAGGATGCGGCCTTCTCGGGCGCGCGGATTGCCGAAGATCGTCATCATCAAAGTTGTCTTGCCGGCGCCATTGGCGCCGATCAGGGTCACGATCTCGCCTTCATGGATTTCGACGTCGACGCCTTTCAGGGCGATGATATTGCCATAAAAAGCCTTGAGCCCGCGTGCCGACAGCAAGACTCCTGCGGAGGCGTTGTTCATGGTGTCGATCCGCCAACCGGGAAAATCTCGGCTTCAGCGTCCACGCCGAGATAGGCTTTGATCACCCGATCATCTTCGCGAACAGCGTTCGGCGTGCCGTCCGCGATCTTCACACCGTGATCAAGGACGACGACATGATCTGAGATTTCCATGACCACCGACATATCGTGCTCGATGAGAAGGATAGAGGTGGCGTGCTCGTCTCGAATTTCCAGAAGCAGTCGCTTGAGTTCGGCCGATTCGCGTGGGTTCAGTCCCGCCGCCGGTTCATCGAGGCAGAGAAGGGTCGGCGCGGTACACATCGCCCGCCCGATCTCGAGGCGCCGTTGGGCGCCGTAGGGAAGCTCTCCAGCCGGATCGTCGGCGCGGGAAAGGAGATCAAGCTTTTCGAGCCAATAGCGCGCCGTTTGAAGCGCTTGCGCTGTTCTCCTTCGGTCGGTGCCAAAGCCTGGCATGGTGAGCAGAAAATTATGCTGCGCGACGATGAGATTTTCGATCAGGGTCATGCCGGCAAACAGCCGGATGTTCTGAAAACTGCGTGCGACGCCGGCATGGCGCGCAATCTCGAAATCGGCCATGCGTTCGAGAAGGAACACTGCGCCTTGGTTGGTTTTGCTGAAGCGCTTGCCGCTGCGCGTCAAGGCCAGCACAGCCTCCGGCGTGACAGAGTCCCCGCGGGCTAGGACGAGGCGCCCGCTCGTTGGCTTGTAGAAGCCAGTGACGCAATTGAACACGGTCGTCTTGCCGGCGCCATTCGGGCCGATCAAGGCCGTGATGTCGCCGCGCCCGACGGAAAGCGAGAGATCCTCGACGGCGGTGACGCCGCCGAAATGCATGGTCAAATGGTCGATTGAAAGTAGCGGCGGATCAGCCAAGCGCATTAGCCGTGACCTTCCCCCGCAAGTGGTCCGGTCACGGGTTTTTCCTTGGTGAGAAAGATTGAGGGTGTGCGGAAAGCGACCAGACCGCGCGGCTTCCAGTTCATCATGACGACCATGGCCATACCGACGATGAGCATCCGATATTGCGCCGGATCGAAAGCATTGCCGAAGAGGTGCCTAAGGCTGCCCATTTCCCGCAAGAGCTCCGTGCCGCCGATAATGCCGAAGGCGGCCAGGGCGACGCCAAGCTGAGAGCCCTGGCCGCCCAGTACGACAATAGCGAGGATCGTTGCCGATTCGATAAAGGTAAAACTTGAGGGAGAGACGAAATTCTGCCGGGCCACGAAGAGGGCTCCGGCAATGCCGGCAATAAAGGCTCCGAGCGCAAAGGCGGTGAGCTTTGTCGTCACAGTGTTGATGCCGAGCGAACGGCAGGCTATTTCATCCTCCCTCAAGGCCTCCCAAGCGCGCCCGATGGGATGACGGCGCAGGCGCGAGGTCAATGCATTGGTCAAGAGAGCCAGGGCGAGAATCAGAAAATAGAGAAAGACGACACGGTGGATCGGCAAATATTTGAGGTGGAAGAGTGCCGCAAAGCCATCGGGTCCGGGGATGAAAGGCCAGCCGAAAAAGTCTATCCGCGGAATCGATCCGATACCGGCATCGCCATTGGTCAAGGCGGTCCAATTGACGAGAACGATGCGGATGATTTCGCCAAAGGCCAGCGTGACGACAGCCAGATAATCGCCGCGCAGCCGCAGCACGGGAAAGCCGAGCAAAGTCCCCCAAATCGCGGCGAGACCACCGGCGACGGGTAGGCAGAGCCAGAACGACCATCCCCATGTTGTGGAGAGGAGTGCGTAGGAATAGGCACCCACCGCATAGAAGGCCACATAGCCAAGATCGAGAAGACCGGCGAGCCCCACGACGATGTTCAAGCCCCAGCCGAGCATGACATAGAGCAGGATTTGGATGCCGTAATTATCGATCCATTTGAGCGAACCCGCCGGTCCCGCCAGATAAAGCGAGACAAAGGGGAAAGCGATAAGAGCAGCGACACCCGCGCTTGTAGCAAAACGGGAAAGTCCCGACAACGCGGAAATGATGTGTTGGGAGGACTTGCGGATTGCCTGGGGGACGGCGATGCGGCGCGCAAACATAAGGCCGAGAAAACGCAAGATAAAGGTCGCCGCAACGGCTATGAAGACGGCAAACCAGCGCTCCTTTAGAACGAGCTGGTGAGAAAAATCCGCTTCCGCCCGATAGGCGAGGATTGGAAAAGACAGCCCGAACATCAGGAGGGCGGCCTTTGAGGCGCCCTTCAAAGCTTCCCAGGCCTTGGCGTTGGGCTGGTTCGCAGACTCGTCGGAATATCGACTCATATTTTCTCGACATCCGGCCGGCCAAACAGGCCCGAAGGCATAAAGATCAATGTCACCGCGAGGATCGAGAAGGCCGCAACGTCTTTGTAGTCGCTTGAGAAATATGCAGACCAGAAGGTTTCGACGAGGCCGATCAAAAGGCCACCAAGAACCGCTCCTGGGAGGGAGCCGATCCCGCCAAGGACCGCCGCCGTGAAAGCCTTGATGCCGGGGACGAAACCATCGCCCGAGTTGATCACGCCGTAATACAAGAGATAGAGCACGCCGGCGACCGCCGCGAGCGCCGCGCCAATGACGAACGTCAAGGAAATCGTTCGATCGACATCTATGCCCAGAAGCGCCGCCATGTTTCTATCTTGCTCGCAGGCGCGCTGGGCCCGCCCCAG
The DNA here is from genome assembly GCA_004564215.1 of Beijerinckiaceae bacterium. Lineage (NCBI taxonomy): Bacteria > Pseudomonadati > Pseudomonadota > Alphaproteobacteria > Hyphomicrobiales > Beijerinckiaceae > Beijerinckiaceae bacterium. The sequence continues at coordinate 2,423,926 of CP024846.1, forward strand.
CGGCGTTTTTTGCACCAGAAACCAAAAGCCGGCGAGGAGCAGCGCGGTCAACACCACGATGAGGATTTGCTTGAACGAGAGAGTGACCGCGTAGGGGCCACCTTGAGTTAGCCGCATGACCTCGTTCAGCATTGGGGGGAGAGATTTGTTGCGCGGTCCTTGAACAAGATAAACGAAGTTCGACAGAAAAATCGACATTCCGATCGCCGAGATCAGCGGAGCCAGCCGAAACGATCCACGGAGGCGGCGATAAGCCAAGCGTTCGATCATATAGCTCCACAGCGAGGTCAGCGCCATGGCGGCGAAGAGGACTACGATAAAGCTCAATGCGAGAGAGTCGAAACCCAATATCTGCGTCAATGCCAGGTAGATAATCAGCGCGATGAAGGCCGACAGCATGAAAACATCGCCGTGAGCGAAATTCACCATTCCGATGATGCCGAAAACCATCGTGTAGCCGATGGCGATCAAACCATAGATTGAGCCCAGCGTAATGCCGTTGATCAATTGCTGCAGGAATATCTCCATAAAAATCCCTCACAATCGCAAATGTGAAGCTAGAGCATTTTTAAATCCCGGTAAAACAGCTTTGGCTGGTGTTTGGATAGAGGAACTCTTTGTTTATGATGCGGCGTTTGCTACCTGAGCCTCTGACCTGCTTACGCCGGCTGTTTTGAGACTTGATGTAAAATGGAGCTTGTTGACGGCATGGACGAATCGAAAAACAGCCGCAAGGAAATAAATGGCCAGCCCGGCCATGGCGTTGATTCCGCGCGGTTTCGGGAGGCGATGAGCCATGTTGCCGCCTCGGTGCATATTGTCACCACCGATGGGCCGGCCGGACCAGCGGGAATCACCGCGACGTCCGTCGCCTCGATCGCCGTCGAGCCGCCCATGATGTTGTTCTGCATCAACCGAAACTCGCCGTCGGCGGTCAGAATCGTCGAAAATGGGGTGTTTTGTATCAACACGTTGTCTCCCTCGGATGAGGCGCTGGCCGATATTTTTGCCGGTCGGACCCAACATCATCTGGAACAGCGATTTACGAGCGGCGAATGGACCAAGCTCGCGACCGGCGCTCCGGTCTTGACCAGCGCGGTCGCGGTATTCGATTGCCGGCTTGTCGAGGTTAAGGATGTCGCCACCCATTCCATCGTGATTGGTATAGTCGAGGCCGTCGAATTCGGGCCGGAATTGACCAACCTTACTTATGCCCACCGCAAATATAGGGCGATCTGAAGCAGGCGGGCGCTGCGAAAACGCAGTCACCGGCGCCGGGCCTTGTCCAGAGCCTTTTGGAGTGCGAGCCATCCCTAGGATTCGCGTTCGAGGATGAGACCAAGCTGCAACACGGGCGAAATTTCGTATTCCGGCACGCGGCTTGCCTAACTCTCAATCGCAACTCTGTATTAATATGACGCGTTGTTGAATGAGACATGGGCACCGCTGGCGGCCTCCGGGCGCCTGAGCGATGCGGCGAAATCTGCCTGCGGGCGTTACGAGCGCGGAGGTTAAAATGATCGATACCAAACGGATTGAGACACGCGAGCCATCCCCGGATTTTATCAAGCAGCTTGCCGGCTATGGCCTCACCACCGCGCAAATTCTCTACCATTTGCCTGATCATCCGCGCCTGCTGCAGGCCTATATTTGGCAAGACTACGACGTCGCGCCGGATTTCCCGACCCTGATCAAATTTCTGACATTCTGGAAGGAAAAGCTCGACGGTCCGCTGCACAGCGTGGTGGTTGGGCACGCAAAGCTCATCAAGCCGGCCGAAATCAAGACGCTGGATGGAGAGTTCCGGCTGCATTAGAGCGGGATGAGGAAAAGTGGAAGCCGGTTTTCCGCCCGCATCCCGCTCTAAACTTTTGGAATCGATCACTTGGGTTTGCAAGCGCGCGGGCCTTCGCGCACAGGCGATCCGGCGTCCCGAAAGCAAAGAACACGCTTTGCACGCAAGGTGGCACACAAAAACTGCTTTGGCCGACAGGCGCGCGCCTGCCTAGATGAGCCGCAATCCCTTCAGGCTCGCATGGCCGTGCCTGCCGATGATCAGATGGTCATGCACCACGATATTCAACGGCTTGCCGACGGCGATGATCTGATGTGTCAGATGGATGTCGTCGGTTGACGGCTGCGGATCGCCTGATGGATGATTATGGACCAGGATGATTGCCGACGCGCTGAGTTCGAGCGCGCGCCGCATGATCTCCCTTGGGTAGACCGGGGCATGGTCGACGGTGCCGATGCCCTGGACCTCATCGGCGATCAGAAAATTTTTCTTGTCGAGAAAGAGCACGCGAAACTCCTCCCGGTCTAGGTAGGCCATTGCTGTTCGGCAATAATCGACGACCGCGCTGAAGCTCGACATCGACGGCCGCTTTTCGATCGAGGATTTGGCGAAGCGTTTTGCCGCCGCCTCGACGATCTTCAGCTCGATAATCGCGGCGTCGCCGAGACCATCGATTTCCCGTAACCGCTCCGGCCGCGCCGCTACGACTTCGGCAAAGGATCCAAATCGCGCGATCAGTGTTTTCGCGAGTGGTTTGACATCCCGCCGCGGCATGGCGCGAAACAGAATCAGTTCGAGCAGTTCATAATCGCCCAAGGCATCGGCGCCGCCCTTGCGGAACCTTTCCCGCAAACGCTCCCGATGCCCCAAATAATGCGGCGGGTCGGACTCTGCCTCCTCCGCCTGCGTCTTTGTCATGCTGGCGGGGCCGAGGAAGAGGGCAGATGGCGCAAATTTTTCGGCGACAAGCGAACGCCTCCACGCGAGGGTTGATCAATTCGGCGTCAACTTAATCTATTGTTGCATTGAAACAAAGATCGCCCGCGCGCTCTCCGTCCTGTCGGTCCGGGCTTAAGCTCCTTTGGTTTCGAGCGATCCGGCGAGCTGCGCGCGAAGGCTTTGGTTTTCCGTTTCCAACTGCGCCAGACGGGCGTGCAGAGGCGCCATCGCGACTTCGACCTCCGCTGTTGTGAAACGCGGCGTAATATGTTGGGGGCAGTTCCAGTCGAACGCGTCGAGATGGAGCAGGATGGCGCGCTCCGGCCGGCCCTTGTAACCAGGGAGTGCCAATCTCTGCGCCAGGTCGGGGCTTTCGTGGATGTCGCGGATCTCGATATGCGCCAGGATCTTGAGGCGTCGGCGGTTGGGATAATCGATCAGGAACAGTGCCGCTCGGTCATTGGCGGCTGCATTGCCGACGCTGATGTATTGGCGGTTGCCGCGGAAGTCGGCGAAACCGAGAGTTCGCTCGTCCAGAACTTTCAGGAATCCCGGCGAGCCGCCCCGGTGTTGGATGTAGGGCCACCCCGTTTCAGAAACCGTCGCCATGTAAAAACTGTCGCGCGCGGCAATAAAGCCGGTTTCCGGCTCGGTGAATCTATTGAAACTGCGCTGGCCGTCGAGTGATTCCCACATCTCGCGGCTGCCATTCTGGGCCTGGACGGCCTTGACGCTCGGTGTCGCTGTCAGATCGAGGAAGCGGCTGACCATCGGAATATATCCCTCTGTGAGGTGGATCTCGGCGGCCGGGGCCGCGCCAGCAGATCTAGGCCATCGCCTGCTGCGCGATAATTGCCCTATCCAGCAAGTCTTTATTGTGGAATATGCAATAATATGGATCGTCTCGAGGCCATGCGCGCATTCACCGCCGTCGCCACGCTGGGGAGCTTCGCCGAGGCGGCCCGGCAGTTGCGGATTTCGCCTTCCGCGACGACACGCTTGGTCGCCGATCTTGAGGAGAGGCTGGGACTGGTTCTGCTCAATCGCACCACGCGTTCGGTGCGGCTCACCGAGGGCGGCGAACTCTATCTCGAGCGTTGCAGGCGGGTCCTCGAGGATGTCGACGATGCGGAGCGGGCGGCGCGGGGGCAAGGCGCCGAACCTCGCGGCGTTCTCAAAATCACCGCGCCCGTCCTGTTTGGTCGCCTCTATGTGATGCCGATCGTCAATCAGGTTCTGGCCGAGCACCGCCAGCTTTCCATCCGCCTCGTCCTCTCCGACCGCAACATGCACCTCATCGAGGAGGACTTGGATGTCGCCATTCGAATCGGCGATTTGGCCGACAGCAGTTTAATCGCTGTCAGACTCGGCGGCGTCAGTCGGCTTCTTGTGGCAAGCCCTGACTATTTGATGTGGAGATCCGCGCCCCGAGGGCCTGCCGACCTGACCGCGCATGACGTCATTGCTTTCGAGGGCATCGACGCGACCAACGAATGGCGGTTCGAGCCGTCCGGGAAAATCGTGCGGGTCCAGCCTCGGCTGATGGTCAATTGCGCGGAGTCCGCAATTGCCGCGGCGGAGGCCGGATTGGGCATTACCCGGGCTCTTTCCTATCAGGTCAAGGCAGGGATAGCCGCCGGCCGCCTCGTTCCGGTCTTGCCGCAGCATACCCGCGAAATCCTGCCTGTCAGTGCTGTCTATCCGGCGCGCCGCATCGCGTCGGCAAACCGGGCGGCCTTCTTGAGCGCCGCGAAGGCCTATCTCAAAACTCACAGCGTGACGCCGTTCGATGAATGGGCCCCAGCGGCAACGGCCGGGTAGCCGCCATTGCGCATGGCCGTCGGCGACCGCCTCGCGATTTCGCCCTGCCTACGCGGCCGAATAGGGCGGATGGTGCAAAGCTTTCGGCGACAAGGTGAACGCCTCATAGCCGGTTTCAGTGACACCGATCGAATGTTCAAATTGCGCTGAGAGCGAGCGGTCGCGGGTCACCGCCGTCCAGCCATCGGCAAGAATCTTGACGTGCGGCCGGCCGAGATTGATCATCGGCTCAATGGTAAAGAACATGCCGGCCTTCAGCACGACGCCTTCGCCGCGCCGGCCATAGTGAAGGATATTGGGCTCGTCGTGGAACAGGCGCCCAAGCCCATGGCCGCAGAAGTCTCTCACGACGGAACAGCGCTCGGCTTCGGCGAAGTCTTGGATGGCCGCGCCTATGTCGCCCGTCGTGGCGCCCGGGCGTACAACCGCCATGCCGCGCATCAGCGCCTCATAAGTGACTTCGACAAGACGCTGCGCCCGGCGGGGCACTTCTCCGACTAGAAACATGCGGCTAGAATCGCCGTGCCAGCCATCCAGGATTAACGTCACGTCGATGTTGACAATGTCGCCGTCCTTGAGCGGCTTGCGGTCAGGCATTCCATGGCACACCACATGATTGATCGATGTGCAGATCGATTTCCGATAGCCGCGATAGTCGAGGGGCGCGGGATAGGCATCGTTCGCCATCGCGAAATCGAACACGATCTTGTCAAGCGTTTCGGTGGTGACGCCCGGCCGCACATATTCCGTCATGAGGTCGAGCGCCTCGGCCGCTAACTGTCCGGCCCGGCGCATTCCGGCGAAATCCGCCGCATCGTGCAATTTGATGTGTCCGGCTTTCCGTCCCGGTACCTCGACAGCATGAACAAAAGTCATCGGTGTTTCCGTGTTCCGCGCGCGTTCACGCTGGGTTGAGCAATCTGGGGTCAATTTAATCAATTGTTGCACTGAAACAAGGCCGTCGGCGCGGACCTCCTCATCCGGGGCCGCCCCCGCGCGGTCTTGCTCCTTCGGGCAAAATCGGGCAGAACCCGGCCTGCCCCTTTTTGGTCTATTCCCATCGGTTTTTTCGCGGACATTGCATTTATGGCGCCTCCCCTGCGCATCGGTATTGCCGGTCTCGGCACGGTCGGAGCCGCGGTCATCAAATTGCTCGATCGGCAGGCCGAAGCTCTGCAGCGGCGCACTGGCCGCCGGATCGTGGTAACCGGAGTCTCGGCCGCTCAACGTGCCAAAGAGCGCGGAATTGATCTTGCCCGCTTCGCTTGGTTCGACGATTGCGTCGCCCTCGCAAAGGCCGAAGAGATTGATTTATTTGTAGAATTGATCGGGGGAGAGGAGGGCATCGCGCTCGCCGCGGCCGAAGCCGCGCTTGGCTCGGGCAAATCCTTCGTGACCGCCAATAAGGCGCTTTTGGCCAAACATGGCATGCATTTGGCCCATTTGGCGGAAGACAGTGGCGTCGCGCTTGCTTTCGAGGCGTCGGTCGCCGGCGGCATTCCGATCGTCAAAACCCTCCGCGAGGGCTTGGCTGGCAATTCCATCGAGCGCGTCTACGGCATCCTGAACGGCACCTGCAATTACATCCTGAGCCGGATGGAATTGGAGGCGCTCTCCTTCGCGGACTGCCTGAGCGAGGCCCAAAAGCTCGGCTATGCGGAGGCGGACCCAAGCTTCGATATTGGCGGGTTCGACACCGCGCATAAGCTCGCGATCCTGACATCGCTAGCCTTTGGAACCGCGATTGATCCGGCGGCCATCGCGGTCGAGGGCATCGAGGCGATTACCCTGGCCGATCTCGAAGCGGCGGCCGAACTCGGCTACCGCGTCAAGCTTCTGGGTGTTGCGCAGCGCACGCCGTTTGGCATCGAGCAGCGCGTCCATCCGACCATGGTACCGAAATCCTCGGCGATTGCGCAGGTCATGGGCGTCACCAATGCGGTCACGATCGATGCGGATGCGGTCCATGAGCTGACGCTCGTCGGCCCCGGAGCGGGCGGCGAGGCCACGGCCTCGGCGATTGTCGCCGATATCGCCGATATAGCGCGGGGCGTCCGCTCGTCGCCCTTCGGATGGCCGGCCGCTTCGCTGACACCGGCACGGCATGCGCCCATGCAGCTGCACGAAGGCGGCTATTATATCAGGCTTTCGGTGTTCGACCGGCCAGGTGCCGCGGCGGCGATTGCAACCCGCATGGCCGAGCGCGATATTTCCTTGGAAAGCATCGTCCAGCGCCGCCGTCCGGGGACGCAGGCGAGCGTCAACAGTGCGGTGCCGGTGGTTTTGATCACCCATGCAACCCATGAAAAAACCGTCCGCCAGGCGCTCGAAGCGGTGGTCGCCGACGGTTTCTTGTCCGAGAAGCCGCAAGTTATTCGGATCGAGCGGGAGTGATCGACCAAGTCGGTCACTCAAGAAATTGCGCGAAATAGGGCGTGGTGAAGCGGGGCTTCGCCAATTTGCGCGGGATCCTCACGTCTCCTTTCTTGAGCCATTGAGTTTGGATCGGCGAGACGTTGGCCCCGAGCCGATGAATGGCCAGTTCGTTATATTCGCGCGAGAACTGCTGCCATAGAGGCTCCGCGGGGTTCGAACAGAGCGGGTCGAATGAAAAGGATAGTCCGGGGCCGCCCGAATAGAGCCCAAACGGCTTTTTCTCCTTCGTCGGACGCCGCACAAAATAGGTCGCCCAGCCGCTTGGCGAAAAGCCCGTTTTTTCGTGAAACGTTTGAGCGAAGGCGTAGCTCTCGGTCACGACCTTTTCGACCTGCGAGATGTCATGCTCGTAATATTGGAAGTCGAGCCGTGCTTCATTCTTGCTGGGGCGCCAATATTCATTGACGAAATCGGCCCGCGAATAGACGAGCCCCTTGGGCTGCGGGACTTCGACGCCGTCGAAGCCGTGCTGGATCGCGAGACGCTTGGCGACACGAAAAGCGTCGCATTCGAGCCTGAATTCGGGTGGCGTGGACGTGCCGGGACCGGCCTTGAAACGCTGATCGAAAAAGCTTGCGAGCTGGTGCAGAAAGACGATGGCGAGGAGCGCGTCGCATTGTGCTTGCTTCGCAAGCAAGGCGGCGGCAAGTTCGGCCGGAGTTGCAAAGGCCCCCATCGAAATGTCCGACCTGCAGAGTGTTGCCGGGCGCGTCTCGACGAGACATTCGACGATGATTCCGGCAAGGCCGAAGGAACATTTGAATTCGTGAAATGTGGCACCGTCCTGATGGTCCGAAAGAGTGCATAAAGCTCCGTTTTCGTCGACATAGGTGATCCCGACGACATGGGCCGAGAAATATCCGGGGCCATCGAGGGAAGACTCCTTGGTGTCGCCGGCCGCCACGGATCCGACGCTGGCTTCGCCGATTTCGGCCTGGAATGGAATCTCCAGTCCGTGCGCCTGCAACCACATATTGAGCTTTTTGAGACGGCATCCGGCTTGCACGCGCACCACGTCTCTTCCCGCGGCATCGCGTTCGACATCGATCACTTCGTCGAGCTTGCGCAGGCAGATCATGGTCCCGCCATCGTTCACGAAAGTGGATGAGACCGACATCATCGAGCCGACCGGATTGACCGGTGTCGGGAATCGCACGCTGTCGCGCACCAGGGTCTGCACGTCGGCGTAACTGATGGGTTCGGCAAAGACCGCCGGTTTTGTCGTGCGGTGCAAGCCCCAATTGCTGTAGCTGCGTCCCTCGGCCTGGATCAATCCTTGGAAAACGAGGGGCTCCGTCGTGGATGACCCGGAGAAAGGTTTATGTTCCATGTAATTGGCCTCCGCAGATCGAATTAAAAAACGACGAAAGGCGCCGGGGCGGCCGACGCCTCCTCGGTTCACGCGGCGATTGCGTCGACAATGGCCGCCGTGTCGTAGAATTCCTGGAAACGCTCGATCTTGCCGCCTTTGACGGTGAATACATGTGCCCATTCGCTGTCGAATTTCTTGCCGGTGTGCTTGACCCGCGCGAGGGTGCGACCAATGACTGTCACAGTGTCGTCGGCAGCGAAGAACTGGCGCGGCTCGAAGGCTTCGAAATCGAGGGTGTCGGTCAGCGCCTTGAAGAAAGAGGCCGCGCCCTCAATTCCGCTGTGCTTGCCGCGCCAGGGGATCGTTTTGGCGGCGGTTGAGGAAATCCAGTCGATCGAGGGGTCAAGGCGATCAAGGATGGTCTTCAGATCGCCGCGTCCAAAGGCTTCATAAAGCGAATGAATCAATGCGGAATTGCCAGTCATGTTTACCTCTTGCCGGCTGTGTGAATGTAGATCTCGGCAAAGGCGTTACAGCTGGCGCGGGAATTTAGATGCACGGCCTGCGTAATTTTTTCTGCTTTTCAGTTGGAGGGGCGGTAATCATTGTCGAAAAGTCGGTGCTCCGATGCCGACTGCATTTGCGCGCCGACAGGCCCTTTGATCCGCACCCGATTCGGCCCATATTGGGGGCATGCCGAAAGCTCCCAAAACCCCTGGCGGAAAGAGACCCGCCCGCTCCAAAGCGGCGCGGCCCGAGGTCACGCCGCTCGGCGAACATCTGGCGGCGCTTCTCAATCCGGCGCTGAACCAGCGCCAGCTTGGCGTTTCCGAGGGGCCGCAAGCCGAGTTTGAGGTCTCGACGGCCTCCCGCATCGACGCGAGGCTGCTCGGGCTCGAAACAAACGACGGGCAGGCTCCCTCCGCGCCCTTGTACCACCCTGTGGGGATGACCGGCGTCGCGGCGACTGTCGAATCGCTGAAGGATCTGCTCGAGCGCGGCGATCCGAACATCAGGGAAAAAAAGCCGTGGATGCCGCACCGTCCGTCGCGTCCGGAGAAATCGGAAGGCGGTCAGAGATTTCGCGTGGTCTCCGAATATGAGCCAAAGGGCGACCAGCCGGTCGCCATAGAAGAACTTGTGAAGGGCATCGAAGCCAAGGAGCGCGATCAGGTGCTTTTGGGCGTCACCGGCTCGGGTAAGACCTTCACCATGGCGCAGGTCATCGCGAGCACCAATCGTCCGGCTCTCGTTCTGGCGCCGAACAAGACTTTGGCGGCGCAGCTTTATGGCGAGTTCAAGAGTTTCTTTCCGGACAATGCGGTCGAATATTTCGTTTCCTACTACGACTATTATCAGCCGGAAGCCTATGTGCCGCGGTCCGATACCTATATCGAGAAGGAAAGCTCGATCAACGAGCAGATCGACCGGATGCGCCACGCCGCGACGCGCGCGCTGCTTGAACGTGACGACGTCATCATCGTCGCTTCGGTTTCCTGCATCTATGGCATCGGTTCGGTCGAAACCTATACGGCGATGACCTTCACCGTAAAGCAGGGCGAGAAGATCGATCAGCGCCAGCTCATCGCGGATCTCGTCGCCTTGCAATACAAGCGATCGGCCGGCGATTTTTCGCGCGGCGTGTTTCGTGTGCGCGGCGATACGATCGAGCTTTTCCCGGCCCACTACGAAGACCGCGCCTGGCGCATCGGCTTCTTTGGCGATTCGATCGAATCCATTGCCGAATTCGATCCGTTGACCGGCAAAAAGACCCAGGATCTCGAATTCGTTAAGGTCTATGCGAATTCGCATTACGTCACGCCGCGCCCAACCCTTCTTCAGTCGATCAAGGGCATCAAGATCGAACTCAAGCAGCGTCTTAACGAACTCAATGCCGCCGGCCGCTTGCTCGAAGCGCAAAGACTCGAGCAACGTACCATGTTCGACCTCGAAATGCTGGAAGCGACTGGATCCTGCGCGGGAATCGAAAATTACTCCCGCTATCTCACTGGGCGGCGTCCCGGCGAGCCGCCGCCGACCCTGTTTGAATATTTGCCCGATAATGCGCTTGTCTTCGCCGATGAATCGCACGTCACCATCCCACAAATCGGCGCCATGTATCGGGGCGACTTCCGGCGCAAGGCGACGCTCGCCGAATATGGGTTTCGCCTGCCGTCCTGCCTCGACAACAGGCCTCTGCGTTTCGAGGAATGGGACGCGATGCGGCCGCAATCGGTCCATGTGTCGGCGACGCCCGGCTCCTGGGAAATGGAGCGCACGGGCGGCGTCTTCGTCGAGCAGGTCATCCGCCCGACCGGGCTCATCGATCCGCCTGTGGAGATCAGGCCGGCCCGCGCGCAGGTCGACGATCTTTTGGGCGAAGTCCGCGAGGTGGCGTTAAAAGGCTACCGCAGCCTCGTCACCGTTTTGACCAAGCGCATGGCGGAGGATTTGACCGAATATTTGCACGAGCACGGCATCCGAGTGCGCTACATGCATTCCGATATCGATACGATCGAGCGGATCGAGATCATCCGCGACTTGCGGCTCGGCGCCTTCGATGTGCTCGTCGGCATCAATCTGTTGCGGGAGGGGCTGGATATTCCAGAATGCGCCCTCGTTGCCATTCTCGATGCCGACAAGGAAGGCTTTCTGCGCAGCGAGACGTCCTTGGTTCAGACCATCGGCCGCGCGGCGCGCAATATCGACGGCAAGGTCATTCTTTACGCCGATCATGAGACGGGCTCCATGATCCGCGCGATCGCCGAGACCGACCGTAGGCGTGAAAAGCAGCAGGCCTATAATGCCGCCCATGGGATTACGCCAGCCTCGATCAAACGCGGAATCGCGGATATTTTGGGCTCGGTCTATGAGCAAGATCATGTCACGGTCGATGCCGGTCTCGCCGTGCCGGAAATGCTCGCAGGACATAATTTCAAGGCGACCATCGCCGATCTCGAAAAGCGCATGCGGGAAGCCGCCGCCAATCTCGATTTCGAGGAAGCCGCGCGCTATCGCGACGAATTGAAGCGTCTTCAGCAAGTGGAACTCGCCATTGCCGATGACCCGCTGGCCAGTCAGCGGGATGTGGAAGCGCAGGCCGGGGCTTTTGGCGGCACGCGGAAATATGGAAGCGCCGCCAATCTGCCCGCGAGCCGGCCGCATAAGCCGACCGACGCTGAAATGGGGCCGCATAATTTTGGCGGCGGGGAGGCCAAGCCCCGCTCATCGGCCGGCAAAGGCGGGACGCGGGCTTGGAAAGGCAAGCGGCGGTGAGCCCTGCGCGATGCCGATGCGGCGCGACGGCATTGCTTGCGGGCCTGTGCCTTTCAACCTTGCCCTCCGCGGCCGGCCAGCAGTTGATCCCGACGCCCTTTCCGGAGCAGCTTGGCCCGAACGGACAAATCGGCGAGGGTGCGCGTGAACCGCGTTGGCATCAGCATTTGATCCCCGATCCGGTTCCGCAGTCGCTTGGGCCCAATGCGCTCGGCAATCCGCGCCCCTGGCATCGCCACCGCCATCAACATCTTTTGCCTTCACCCTATTGGCGGCAATATCATCATTGGCGCTGAGCGCAACTCTCGAGGCCGACACATGCCATTGAAGATCGAGGATTATGCGTTGATCGGAGACTGCGAGACGGCGGCCCTCGTCGGGCGTGACCTCTCCATCGACTGGCTCTGCTGGCCGCGTTTCGATTCGTCGGCTTGTTTCGCCGGTCTCCTTGGCAGCAAGGACAATGGGCGATGGATGATCGAGCCGGTCGATCCAGCCGCCAAAGTGACCCGAACTTATCGCGGCAATTCCTTGATCCTCGAAACCACGATCGAAACCACGGAAGGCATTGCCGTGGTCGTGGACTTCATGCCGACGCGCACCCGCGGCTCGCATCTCATTCGTCTCGTGCAAGGCAAAAAGGGCAGCGTCAAATTTAGGACCGAACTCATCATCCGGTTCGATTACGGCTCGGTCGTGCCATGGGTACGCCGCTGCGACGATGGGAGCCTGCAGGCTGTCGCGGGGCCTGACCGCCTTGTCCTTCGCGCGCCCATCAGGCTTCGTCCCAAAGGCCGCACCCATGTCGGCGAATTCACCGCCGTGGCCGGTGAAACGACGGATTTTACTTTGAGCTACGGCGTATCCTATCTGGAGACTCCAAGGGCGATCGATCCCATTCAAGCGCTTGAGAAAACCGAGAAGACGTGGAGTGCCTGGTCCAAACCGTTCGAGGGAGCAGGCCCATGGTCGGCTGCGGTCGTCCGTTCGCTGGTCACGTTGCGGGCGCTGATCTTTCAGGAAAGCGGCGGTATCGTCGCAGCTCCAACCACCTCACTCCCGGAGCAATTGGGTGGCTCCCGTAACTGGGACTACCGGTTTTGTTGGCTGCGCGACGCGACCTTCACTTTGCTCGCCCTGATGAATGCGGGCTACGCGGATGAGGCCAAGCGGTGGCGCGCATGGCTGATCCGCGCTGTGGGCGGCGAACCGTCGCTGGTGCAAATTCTTTATGGGATCGGCGGCGAGCGGTTCTTGCCGGAACGGACTCTTCCCTGGCTTTCCGGCTACGACGGCGCAAAACCGGTCCGCGTCGGCAACGCGGCGGCGGCTCAATTGCAGCTCGATATTTATGGCGAGGTGCTCGACGCCCTGTATCAAAGCCGCAATCGTGGGTTGGTTTCGGATGCGTCGGATTGGATGCTGCAAATCGAACTCTTGAAGCATCTTGAAAAAATCTGGGAATTTCCCGACGAAGGAATTTGGGAGGTGCGTGGGCCGCGCCGCCATTTCACCCATTCGAAAGTCATGGCCTGGGTCGCCTTCGACCGAGGGGTCAAGAGCATCGAGCAATTTGGCTTTGTGGGGCCGCTCGATCATTGGCGGCAGCTGCGCCAGCGCATTCACGACGAGGTTTGCGAGAAAGGGTTCGACGCGGAACTCGGGACCTTCACACAGAGCTATGGCGTGAAGCAGCTCGACGCCAGCCTTCTGATGATCGTGCTCGTGGGCTTTTTGCCGCCCGAGGACAAGCGGGTGCGCGGCACGGTCGAGGCAATCGAACGGCGCTTGGTGGTGGATGGCTTCGTGCGCCGCTACGATACGCTGACCGCGGAGGATGGTTTGCCGGCGGGCGAAGGAGCATTCCTCGCCTGCAGCTGCTGGCTCGTCGATAATCTCGTGCTCTTGGGGAGGTTGGACGATGCCCGGCAATTGTTCCAGCGGCTTCTCGCCGTGCGCAATGATCTCGGATTGTTATCCGAGGAATATGATCCCGCCGCAAAACGACTCGTCGGCAATTTTCCGCAGGCCTTTTCGCATATCGCCTTGATCAACTCGGCCTATAATCTCAATCGGGCGGCAAAGCCCGCGGAACAGCGCTCCGGTGCCAAAGCCCCGGAGACGGATGACGATCCATCGGCTTTGTTTTAGTCTGGAAAATTCACTCGTTGCCGGCGAGCTTCGAGGCGAAATAGGCGATGGTCCGCGAATAGACGTCAGCCTTGTTCCATTCCTTGATGACGGCGAAATTGGCCGATCCCGGCGTCCAGTCACCGCCACGCTGCCAGCCGTAACCCTTGAGGTAATTCGCGGTCGAGGCGAGCACATCGGGGATGCTATGGATGAGGTCGACCCGCCCATCGCCGTCGAAATCAATACCGTATTTGAGATAGGACGATGGCATGAATTGGGTCTGGCCGAGTTCGCCGGCCCAAGCGCCCCGCATTGCCCCCGGGGCCAAATCCCCGCGCTGAACAAGGCGCAAGGCATCGAGGAGCTCGGCCTGAAATCTATCGGTGCGGCGGCAATCGAAAGCAAGAGTGGCTAGGGCCCGTAAAGTTGGCGTATTGCCATTGACCGCGCCGAAATCTGTTTCGAGACCCCAGATCGCAACAATCACGGGAGCTGGTACGCCATAGGTCTGCTCAATCCGGGAAAAGGTCGGTCCATATTGCTTGATAAGCGCGGCGCCCTTGTGGAGTCGGTAGGAGTTGACCATTCGGCCCGCGAATTGTTCGAAGCTTTGATGAAAAACATGCTGGCCGTGATCCTTCGAAACGATGGAGGGATCATAGCTGACACCATCGAGGGCACTAATTGCCGATTGGGAAATGCCTTGCGCCGCAGCTTCCCGCTTGAAACCGGCAAGCCATGCCTCGAAACCGGCTGGATCGCGGCAGGTCGCAGCTTCAACCGGAGCCAGCCAAAGGAGGCAAATGAGCAACGCCGAAAAGCGGATCATCGATCGCATAAAAACGGCTCCAGCTGAAATGCAAGGAAGGTGGTTGATCGGGCGCTTGTTGCAACTTGTAGTTGGGGTTTCGAAGCGGCGGGATATAGGTGGGCGCAGAACCTCCCGCAAGGCGGGCGAACGAAAACGCGGCGAGCTGTTTACATTGCACGTGAGCGAGCCAGAATCGTTAGCATGCATAACGCATTATTCAAACAGGCCAATTGCCGATTCCCCAAACTTTGATTCGGGACCGTTCGTCCGAATTGGCGAGACAGCTGCGGGCGGACCAAGCCCGGGCCGCGAGGCGCCAAGAGAACCGGGTCGAGGGCCCGCATTGAAAAAATAATCAACGCTCATTGAGGGGACGCAAAAGAACGTCGATCTGCTCTTTGAGATCGGCTCGCCGCTCATGGGTCAGAAAAATCTGTCTTGCCACTCCAACGAAGCCGGCCCCGAAATCGCTTTGCGCTTCGTGCTTCCTAAACGTCTCCTCAAGCGTAATCAGTAGGCGATGCACGGCCTTGAGTTCGGCCTCGAGTTGAGCGGATCGCGCGCCCCCCGCGTTGCAGTCCACCTGGAGCTTCCGTAACCCAGCCAGCGCGTGCCGGATATCGCCGAGTTCGGCGGGGTCGGCAACGGAAGCTTCCTTAATCTCCAAAATCGCAATCTTGTCGATGAGCTCGCTAAACGGACCGGGGATATCGATTGTTCTTGGCCGGCCTCCACCCTCTGTCCGCTGTCTGGCCATGCAGGTCCGAACGCTCTCTGCGATCTGCTGGAACACGGCCTCCCAGCCGCCTTTTTCCGTCTGCCGAAACAGACGCATGGTCGGGTACCACGGACAATCTTCACGGTGCATCAACCAACGCCAGTCGGGCACATGTTTGAGGGCCAGAAAAACCGGCCGTCCCAAAGCCCCCGCGAGATGCGCGATTGAAGTATCGGAAGTCACGATGAGGTCGAGGTTTTCCATGACCGCGGCCGAATCGACAAAGGCATCCGAACCCGCATCGAATGCGCTGCCCAGGCTCTCGATATTGAACCGGCGATCGCCTGCAACCACCTCGATAGGGCCTTGCTCCTTCACCAGACTGATCAAACGCACATTGTCGATCGCCGCGATCGCTCCAAAACAGGCCAGGGGAAACGACCGTTGGAGGTTGATGAATTTATTGCCGTGCCAGCAGACGCCGATTTTGAAACCGTTGCGGCCGATCCGCTCGGCCCATTCGACGACGAGGGCCGGCTCCGGATGCAAATAGGGGATTGGTGCTGGAATAGTCCCGAGCGTCGTGCGGAAAACGCGGGGGAGGCTCATCAGCGCGATCTGGTAAGCAAAACGGTTTGTGGAATCGAGCGCTTCGACAAGACGAATGGGCTTCGGTAGTGTGCGCAGAAGCCGGTGCATGTTTTTTCGGCACAGCAAGGTGACCTCGGCCCCGGCATCGACGAGATCAAGCAAGTAGCGCGAAAATTGGATGAGGTCGCCGAGACCTTGTTCATCAAAGACCACGATGGACTTACCCGCGATGTTTTCGCCGTTCCAAGCGGGCAGCCCCGAGACAAAAGTCTTGGATGGCGCATTCGAGCGCTCCCAGCGAGATTCGAAATCCTCGAAGCCGGCTTCTAAATCTCCGGCGAGGAGGAGCGCGCCCGCGCGGTTATTGCGGGCATCTGGATAGTCGGGCTTGTGCTTCAGAGCTTGGTCGAAATAAAATAGCGCTTTATCGATTTCTCCGGCGTCCTTTAAGGCGACTCCGAGACTGGAGAGGGCTTCGGGGTAGTCAGGCTTTGCGGCCAGAGCTTCGTCATAACAGGCGATGGCTTGGGAATGCCTTCCAAGTTCCTGCAGGACATTGCCGCGATTGAGCCAAGCGTCGGGGGGCGCGGGCGCAAACTGAACGACCGCATCGAGAGCGGCCAGCGCGTCTTCCAATCGTCCAAGTTTGTGAAGGGCCGCGCCACGGATACCGAGAGCCTTCGGTTGTTTTGGATCACGCCGCAGGATCTCGTCGCAGGATTCGATGGCCTCCTCGGCGCGGCCCAATTGCAGCAAGACATTGGCGCGGTTGATCAAGGCCGGCAAGAATCCTGGCCGGATTTTTAGCGTATCCCTGTAGGCGGCCAGCGCGTCTTCGAGCCGGCCGAGTTCGTGCAGGACATTGCCGCGATTGCAACTCGCCTCGCAATAGAAGGGATCAAGCGTCAGGGCCGCATCATAGGCCGCCAGCGCGTCGGTGACGCGGCCGATGCCCTGCAGTGCGATGCCCTTGTTGTACAGGGCCTGAGGATAACCCTGACGATATTGGGAAGACAAATCATAGCAGATCAGCGATTCCTCGACACGGCCGAGTCTTTGAAGAACGTTGCCTCGGTTGAGTTCGGTTTCGGCGTCGGGTGGACCGAGCCGCGCGGCTTCCTCAAAAGCCGCCAGCGCGTCTTCGAGCCGGCCAAGTTTTTGTAAGACGGATCCCTTGTTGAATAAATTTGCGCTATCGTTGGGTCGGATCGCCGCGACCTTCTCGAAACAGTCGAGGGCTTCTTCAAAACGTCCGAACCGATCCAGCAAGGCTCCGCGGTTCGTCAGCGCCTCGCAATGAGACGGGTTCGACCGCAGCGCCTTCTCATATGCGGCGAGCGCTTCGCTCATACGTCCGAGACTTTGCAGAATGGCGCCGATACTGAATAGGGTCTCGGCATCGTTTGGTTGAAGAACCAGGATTGCCTCGAAAGATTTGAGGGCGTCTTCCGGCTGACCAAGCCGTTGCAAGACCACCGCGCGGGCGCAAAGGGACTCCAAATAGCCGGGTTGCAAGGCAAGCGCGCGATCAAACCATGCGAGCGCCCGAGGCAAGTCGTCGGCGTTGAAATAAATTAACCCGAAAATATGGCATCCCACATGGCTGCGCGCGGCGAGTTCGTCATATTGCCGGATGTGGGCGATCGCTTCTTCTGGCGCGCCGGAATTGAGAAAGCCAAGGGCTTCGGTCACCGCAACTTGCAGGAGGGCCCGGATACGAAATTCATCTTGGCTTGACGGGGAGCGATCCAATAGTTCGGACTGGGGGGCGGTCATTCGGCTGCGCTCGTCACGAAGGGGAGCGGGACATCGAACCAGTAGCGCATGCCATTACAACTCGGCCGGTGCTAGAAAGCGAAAGGGCACCGCGTGCCGCGTTTTTTGATGCGGCGTCGGTGGGGCGTGTCGAAGTGATTGAAGCCAAAAAACCTTTCGCGGACCTGACTCGCAGCGTGACCGTGGATTTGGCTGTCATGACGCAGGCCGTTCGGCTCTCGACATTTTTACTGACGCGGAGCTCCCCGGCATCATTAAAAATGTGTTAAATTTGCGGAACCATGTCTTGGCAATAGCGGTTTGTAACAAAGGTACTCAGTCAGGGGTGGGTCCGTGTTGAATAAAAACGAATTTCGGGTCCTCGTCGTTGAAGACGAAGCGATAATCGGAATGATGATCGAAGACATGCTGTTGGAAATCGGTTGCAAAGCTGTCGATGCAACGGCGTCGGTTGAAGGTGCGCTGGATTTCCTGGCGGAGACGTCTCCCGATTTCGCCATCTTGGACATTAATCTTAACGGTGCGCGAAGCGATAAGGTGGCCTCGGCACTGAAGCTACGCGGGGTTCCTTTCGTGTTCGTCTCCGGCTATGACGCGCAGGGGGTCGATCCTGAGTTCTCGGAGACCAAAATTCTGCAAAAGCCGTTCCGTATCAGCGACCTTAACGCAGCCGTCGACGAAGCCTTCGCGAATGGGAATATGGTACGCCAAATTGTGTGAGTTTTTAAAACCGAGGGACAGGGGCATCGCGCCCCGCGCTCGCTTGCTTGCATCTTTGGCCATTGACGGCCATGCTAACCGACATGGCAATTCCCTTGGACCGTTCAACCGATCCCGCCCGTCTTGATGGCAATAATCTAGCGCGTCTGAACGACCGCTCGCGGGAAATTTTCCGACTGCTCGTCGATTCCTACTTGGCGCATGGCGAGGCCGTGGGGTCACGGCACCTTGCCCGGCTTTTGCCCGTGCCCCTCTCTCCGGCGTCGGTCCGCAATGTGATGCAGGACCTTGAAGAGATTGGCTTGATCTATGCTCCGCACACCAGCGCAGGGCGGCTTCCGACTGAGCTTGGCCTTCGCTTTTTTGTCGATGCCCTGCTGGAGTTGGGTGACATCGGTCAAGGCGAACGCGAGCAGATCGAGGCGCAGGTCAAAGCGGCCTCCCAGGAGCAGACCCTTGAGGGACTGCTTGGGGACGCGATGATGATGTTGTCGGGCCTGACCCGCGGCGCCGGGGTCGTGGTGACGACTAAGGAAAATGCGCGGCTGAAACATGTCGAGTTCGTCCGGATCGAGCCGGAGCGTGCGCTCGCGGTGCTCGTCGCCGAGGATGGATCGGTCGAAAATCGCATTCTTCAAATCCCGGCGGGATTGCCGCCCTCCGCCCTTAGCGAAGCGGGCAACTATCTCAACGCGCGGATCAGGGGCCGCACATTGCCGGAGGTGAAGAGCGAAATCGTCGCCTCCCACAAATTGGCCGAGGCGGAACTTGGCGAATTGACCACGCGGCTGGTCGATGCTGGCTTGGCAAGCTGGGCGGGGTCGGCGGGGCAGGGACCGCAGCTTATCGTGAGAGGTCAGGCCAATCTGCTTCAAGACCTGACGGCGATCGAGGATCTCGAACGAATCCGTCTGCTGTTCGCCGATCTCGAAACGAAAAAGGATGTGATCGACCTGTTGAGCCGGGCCGAAGGCGGCGATGGCGTTCGCATCTTCATCGGATCGGAAAATAAACTCTTCTCCCTATCCGGGTCCTCGATGATTGCCGCGCCGTTCCACGACCGGCAGCAACGCATCGTCGGCGTGCTCGGGGTGATCGGTCCGACAAGGCTGAACTATGCGCGGATCGTGCCCATGGTGGATTATACGTCCAAGGCCGTCGAGCGCCTCCTGCAAGCGCGATAAAGCTCCGCCATGCTCCCTCTCTTTCCGGTTCTTGTTCCGCCCTTGAGCGCGCAACCGTGATCGGCCGGACCGCAACGATGGTTTTGCTGGCGGCCACGGGTTTTTCCTGGCTTGCCATCACGCCGCGGCTTTCCGCCAACTCTCAAGGGGGCCCCAGCCGTGGGATCAGGCTGCTCGACCCGGGAGATGACATGATCCCGATGGCACCTTTTCGAGAACCGAAAACCGGATCCGGAAATGAACGTGCGCCACCGCTCGATACGATACGCGTGGCTGTCGCCGATGGCAGCACCAATCGCCTGGCCGGCGTGCTGCCACGCGTGGCGCGATTCGAGACCGTCGCTTTGGCCGCCGACCCCGATCTCGTTTGGGATGCCGCGTCGCGCACCGCCACGACCGGCGACGGAATCGTCGCCTATGACATTGACGCGGCAGACCTGCCCGCCGTCATTGACCGCGTGGCCGTGGCGCGGGGCCTTTGCAAAATCGCCGCGTCGAAACCCCAGCCGATCAAGGCCCCGACGGGAACGAAATTGAAGCGCAAGGGCGAAAGGGTTGAAATTGAAGTTACCGACGTGGCGCGCCGGGCCCTCATTCTTTTTGACATTGCGGGGGATGGGACCGTACAGGCGCTCTATCCTTTCGGTGCCGATGAGCGGGTTGTTCAAGCCCCGACATTTCGTTTTAGTCTGCAAACGCGCGCCCCCTTCGGCGCGGATCTTATTGTCGCGATCAGCGCCGCGGCGCCGATGGAGGCGCTGGAACAAGGCCTGAGAGCGTTAAGCCGCTATCGCAGCTCTGGCGAGGTCCTGAATTTGATCGCGGAAACCGCGCCGACCGATGCAAGATTCGGCTGCGTCGCGCTTTGGAGCGCGCCCTAGATCACGATGATAAAAGCTTTTTCGTGGCGGCTTTCATCGTGTGGCAGCGCCGGCGCGACAAGCCTTCATTTTGCCGAGGCCTTAAAAAAACACGCCGCCGTAAAGTCCGCGCGGCTCGTTTTCGCTTTGTGGGAGGCCGTCATCGCTTTCCATTTGGCGGTACAGGTTTTCAAAGTATTTTTGCTCTGGCTGGCCACCGCTAGATTCGCGCGTACCGTTCTTGCCTGCCCGGGGCACGGTCCGCAGGTAACGCGACCCTTGGTATCGACATAAGCGCAAAGATTGCGCGCAAGGCACGAGTCCGTCGTGATATTTGCACGCGCCAGCGCCTCCGAGTTGACAAAGATGGCAACGCACGCTGCCATGGCTATCAGAGGAAGATTTGACATAAGAGTTCTCCTCGAACGATCTTTGGTCGACTTCGCGGCACGTCTGCCCGCGGGCTGCCGACATTCTCCCACTTAACGAGAAGTCTGCCGCACAGTTCCTCCAGGGTCCCCCAGAGGCGAGTTTCAACACCGGCTGCGATGGCAATGCGTCGGCGGTCAAAATCTACTCGTGGCCCGCGATAGGGCGCGGCCGGTAGGGGGCTTCGAGCCGGGACATTTCCTCGTTCGTCAAGGCCAGCGATAGGCTCGCCACCGCATCGTCAAGATGCCGCGGTTTCGACGCGCCGATGATCGGCGCCGTAATTCCGGGCCGGCTCATAAGCCAGGCGAGTGCAATTTGAGCTGGCGGCACGCCCCGGCCAGCGGCGATTTGTTCGACGGCGGCCACGATCGCGTCCTCCTCGGCATGGTGGTCGTACCATTGCTGGGCCGGGCGATCGGTGGTCGCTCTAATCGTCTTCGCTTTGCGGGATCCCGCCAGAAGGCCGCGCGCGAGCGGCGACCAGGGCGTGACGGCAATGCCGAGTTCGCGGCAGAGCGGCAACATCTCCCGCTCCTCTTCGCGATAGATCAAATTGTAATGGTTCTGCATCGAGACGAACTGGGCAAGCCCGTGCTGCTCCTGGAGGCCCAGCATCCTCATGAACTGCCAGGCGTTCATGGAGGAGGCGCCGATGTAGCGGGCCTTCCCGGAGCGCACGACGATGTCCAGGGCTTCGATGGTTTCCTCGATGGGGGCCTCCGGATCGAAACGATGGATGATGTAGAGATCGACATAGTCGGTGCCTAACCGCCGCAGGGAGGCATCGATGCTTGCAAGGATATGTTTACGGGACAGACCCTGGTCGTTCGGCTTGTCGCTCATCTTCTGGAAGACTTTGGTTGCGATGACGACGTCATCGCGCGCCGAAAAATCACGGATGGCCCGGCCGAGAATCTCTTCACTGTCGCCAAGCGAATACATGTCGGCCGTGTCGAAGAAATTGACTCCGAGATCCAGCGCCTTGCGAATGAAGGGCCGGCTCGCAGCCTCATCCAAAACCCACTCCCGCCATTGCGGGGAGCCGTAGGTCATACAACCGAGGCACAGCCGAGAAACCTTCAGGCCGGTTGAACCAAGACGCACATAGTCCATGAGGAAGATCCTTTGACCGAGGAGAAAACGGACCGAGATCGGCTTCAGTAGGGACCTTCAATTGCGGAAGACGGCTTCGAACGCGGTTATCGGGCCGATAGGCGCGATTTCGCGCTCCCAAACCTTTGCCGACCCGAGCAAGGCGCCCAAAAAACTACTTTGCGGCGTTCCTGATATGAATGCATAGCATAGAATTAGAATAGCTAAAAAACATAGTTGTTGTATTGATGTATTTACGAAATTATATTTGCGTCTCCATAGCAATGGAGCGTTCTCATGTGCGATATTATGAAGGAAAGAACTAGAATAAATAAAATATTGGCTCATACTATAAGCCTGCGATTGGATACTCGGCCCACGAATTTAGACGAGCTGACGCGCCTGTGCGTTATTGCCCTTCAAATCTTTTACGACGGGGCATGCCCGGACGAATGCGTCGCCGACAAGGCCCGTAATTTCGCCGTCTGGCATCTTGCCCACCTCGGCCAGGACGATCGGCCATCCCGCAAATCCGTCCATCTTCTCCCAGAACGTTGATCCGCTTTTCCGACCAAGGAGGCCGTCATGATCCAGCATGATACCGCACATCCCCAAATCACTGCCGTTCATGCAGATGCGCCTGCGGAAAGATTGTTCTTCGCTCAATACCGCTTGTGGATGGCCGGATATTGCGCCCGGGATGAGCTTTATTGGGATTGCGCGTTCGACGTATTGCTGCGGTTCGTCGCCCGCGAATCGGCGCGGGTTCTCCATGCCCAGTTTCATCTGTTCACGCGAACCTTGAACGAACAGGCTCGAAAGGAAATTGTCTGGCGCTCTTCGGTTTGCCGGTGCCTTTGCCGGGACGAATATCTGGTATTGAGGCTTGTCGCGGCGTCGCAAAGACAAGACGAGGAAACCGAATATCGTGCCGCGATGGATCTTTTGGGAAGCGAAGATATCCGGCCTGTATTGATGGCCAGCCGATCCCTGGCCAAGGCGCTTCAATATCGAAGTTTTGTGCTGGCGCCTGTCGAGCACGTGTCGGTCGCCGCCAACATGCAAGAATTGCCTCCCGGCGCCCGCCTGCATTAGTTGGGTGCCTTACGGTTCCCGCGCCAAGAAGGTGGAATTTTGGAAAAATCATCTTCAAGGGCAGACCAGCCAGTAACGGCAGGCCCGCCGACGACGTTATGGGGCCGCAAGCCTTCAGGGCTTGCCGGCGCAGATGGCCTGCACGTTCGCTTTTGGAGCGCTGTGGGTCCACACGCATTGCCAAGTGTTGGCTTCGAGATTCACTCCCATGCTATGCAACGCCGCTGAACCACCCCCTGGGAGAAGGCAGCTTCCCGAAATGACCGTTGTCCCAACCGGACAGTTCGACACCCATTCCATATCCTTATTGCTCCCTACGCCCGCAGAGCCTGACACAAACTGCTGCGCCGTAGCTGGAATAGCTCCGAGCAAAAAAGCAGCAAACACCGTTCCTATCTGAGCGATCCTCATCGATTTGCCTCCCTAGAATGACGGCCCGGATTGGATGATGGCGGGTCCGCTTCGCAGGCTGTCCAGCATCTAGATGGGCAGCCATCGGCGCGGCCCATGATCACCATAATCTGAGCCTTTCTAAATAACTGTGAAAGCTTAACACTAGTTCCTCGGCCGCCAGCAGATTCTGATTATTTTGGCGGTCGAAAGAACGTCGGGGATGAACCCTGCGCTAAGAGCTAGTCGGGGGCGGCGAGCCGATCTTCCAATCTCCGTCTTTGTTGCCTTTTGCCCGCTGGATGGCCGCGTTCAATTCGCCGCCGAAGATGAAAATCGAAGCGATCATGTAGAGGAAGACGAGGGCGATCATCACCGACGCCAGGCCCGCGTAGGTGGTGACGTAATTGCGTGCGAACTGGGCGAGGTAGGACCCGAACGCGATACCCGCCGCGATCCAAAGCGTGAAAGTCAGCAAAATCCCCGGGGCAATCTCGCGCAAAGATCGCCGTCCCTGGGGCAGGAATTCATGCGCAAGGATGAGCGCGAGCAAAAGCACTAAACTTGCAATTGCGAAGCGCCCGACCGTGAACAGATGATGGAGGGGCTCAAGCCTGGGCGCGAAATGCAGTACCGCCGTCCAGATCAGCGGAGCCAAGACGACCAGGAAAGCCAGGGTCAGGAGCGAGAAGGCGCCGACGAAAACATAGGCGATGGATTCGAGCCGCAACAGCCACCAGGACCGCGAATCCCGGACACCATAGGCGCGATTGAGCCCGATCCGGAGCGCTTCGACTCCGCTTGAAGAGAAATAAATGGAAAGAATGACGCCGATCGTGAGGATCCCGCTTCGGGCTTGCGTCAAGACACTATGGATTTCATTCGCGATCGGCGCGGCGACCTGCTGCGGCCAGGTCTGAAACAGAATGGTTATCCCTTCATCGGAAAGATTCTTCGAGCCCAGAAAAGCCGCCAGCGCCGTCACGAAGATCAGGAACGGGAAAAGCGACGTCAGGATCGACAAAGCAATGTGACTGGCAATGGCCCAGCCATCGTCCTGCACGAATCGCCAATAGGCGTCGTAAAGAACCCGATAGATAAAGCGCATCCGTTGCCTCATTGCCGACCATGACTTCATCAAAACCCCGCCCGCGCCCGTCCGTTGCACACTTCGACTGATAGCACGCGGATTTTCCTTTATTTTTGTGACGGCCTGATTTGCGTTCTTAATTCGTTCCCAGCGCACGCCGAATCAGTTAAAGACAAGCGGATGGAACGGGTCCTGTTTGTTCTGAACGGTACACCGGTCGCGATCGCCGATCTTGTCCTCGGCGGGGCGGCCCTTGGCTTGCTGCTGTTTGCGGTCCTGGTGTGGAACCTTGGGAGCGGCGCCCGTGCCCGCAGTTTGGAAGCGTTTTCCGCCGCGGAACGCCAGCGCGAAATGCTGCGCGCAATGGAAGAAATCTCCCGCCAGAATGCCGGTCTGACCGGCTGGGTCCGCAGCGTGGCGGAGGTTCTTGGGTCGCGCCAGACCGAGCTTGCGCGGCTCGTCACCGACCGACTCGACGTGGTCGGAACCCGGGTCGGCGCCGGTCTTGAAGCCTCGGGCAAGACCGCCGGCGAGCATCTCGGCCGGTTGCACGAAAGGCTTGCGGTGATCGACGCGGCGCAAGCCCGCCTCACCGCGCTGACCCAGGAAGTGGTCAGTCTTAAGGACATTCTCGGCAATAAGCAGGCGCGTGGCGCCTTTGGCCAGGGCCGGCTCGAAGCGATCATCCGCGATGGCCTGCCGGCTTCCTCCTTTGAGTTTCAATATACGTTGTCGAACAATACAAGGCCGGACTGCGTGATCCGGCTGCCGGGCGATCCAAGGCTCATGGTGGTCGACGCGAAATTTCCGCTCGAAGCTTTTACCGCGCTCAAGGAGGCAAGAAGCGACGAGGCGCGCAAACAAGCGGCGGCAAGAGTGCGCGGCGACGTCTCGAAACATGTCCGCGATATCGCCGAGCGTTATTTTCTGCCGCAGGAAACCCAGGAAATCGCGATTCTGTTCGTGCCGTCGGAATCGCTTTACGCCGATCTCCATGAGCATTTCGAGGATGTTATCCAAAAGACGCATAAGAGCCGCATCATCATCGTCTCGCCGTCCTTGATGATGATGGCCGTCCAAGTCATGCAAGCCATCGTGCGCGATGCGCGCGTGCATGAGGAAGCCCATGTCATCCAAGCCGAGGTGCGCCGTCTCGTTGAGGAAGTTGTGCGTTTGCAGACACGCGTTGCAAAACTCGACACGCATTTCAAAACCGCGCAAGAGGATGTGGCGCAAATCATGACGTCGGCGGAAAAGATCGCCCGGCGCGGCACGCGGATCGACCGGATGGATTTTGCCACGCCGATGAGCGAGGTTTCCGCCGAGCTCTTCGACAAAGCGGCGGAATGATGCGCCACGGATGCCCGGCGAAGTCAGCCGCCGTTGAGCATCGCATTCAGAATATAAAGGCCCACGTCCCCGACGGGATTGCCCCCGGTATTGACGAGAATGACCAGGCCGATTTGCGACGCCGGCACAAGCCCGACCCAGCTCGAAAAACCCACATGACCTCCGTCCTTGAAGACAATCCCTTTGGGCGTCACGACCCAGCCAAAACCCATTTTATTGCCATCGGGAGCGCTGAAGCTGGTGGGTTGAATGGCCGCTTGCATGCCGGCAGTTAGAGCGGGAGGCACGGAAATGCCGCCGATCTGCGTGACCCCCAGATAGGCTTGGACATAGATCATCATGTCCTCGGCCGAAGATCGAAGCGCCCCCGCCGCGCCCCAGGGCGCCCAAGGAAACGGCGGATGCGGCGTATAAACACCATTGCCATAGCTGTAGCCGATGGCCATTTCCGAACCCGCGGCGGATGTCGACGTGCTGGACATTTGCAGTTGCTTCGGCCCGGTGATGTTCGCGCTATACCAGTCATCGAGCATTGGCGTGCCTTGCCCGAATTGTTTGATATCATAGCCCTGCAATCCCATGAGCACCTGGCCCAGGAAACCGAAGCTATCGTTCGAATAGGCGTAGGGGGCGGGAAGTTGCGACGGTGATAGGGCGTTCACATAGGCGACAAAATTGTCCTGAGTCGGCGGGTTGACAGGATTGTTCTGCGTATCATCGGGAAACCCGCCGGAAAATGTGGCGAGTTCCTCGAAGGTGATTTGCTGTCCCATCGCCGTGAGCGAATAATCGCTGCTGATTTTATTCAGCGACTGTGAAACCGCGGCTGAAAACAGCGCGGGCTGTTCTCCGAGCAAGGCCGCGGTGAATGTCTTGGTGACGGAAGCAAGCTCAAACCTCGTCGCTTGCGTGACAGCCGCGCCGCCGAGGGACTGGAGCCCAAAGGGAAGATAACCGACGGTGCCCCCGGCATAGACCCCCAGAATTCCGCCCACTGTGTTGACGACGGGGGTTGTGCTTCCAGCGCCACGATCCGGCATAAACGTTTTGAGACTTCGTTCCAGGATCGCCTGGTAATTTGATGGCGCGCTCATCGTCCCCCCTCGTTTTTGGTAACATGAACCGCAGCTGCACCGGTGAAAGGGTCAACCGCGGATCAGCGGTCCTCGGTTACTTTGCCTTGGGTTGCCACAGACCAATGGCCGCGCCGGTCGGATCGAGGATGACCGAGAACGAACCTGCGTCCGGGACTTCCGTGACATCCTTCATCACGGTCGCGCCAAGCGATTTTGCTTTCGCGGTCGAAGCAACAACGTCATCGACCAGCACATAAGGCAGCCAAGCCGTTGGAACGCCGGGGGCCGGCGTCTTCATCATGCCGCCGCCGGTGCCTTCGCCGACATTGACCATTGTGTAGGTCATGTCGGGACCGAACTCCACGTCCACCAAATTCCAGCCGAACAGCGAGCCGTAGAAAGACTTCGCCTTTGGGACATCCCCGGTGGTGAGCTCGACGTGGACAAATGGGTTAGCCATGATCGCTCCTTGTGTTTCGCTGCTGGATTCTTGTTTTGGATTTGTGCACAGCTCATTGCTCGCGCACGCGGATATTTTGGGCGCACAGCCGCCAAGTAAAGCTCCGTCATGAAGGTCTCGTGATACCCAGCCGCCGATTCAACGCGCTCAAAATGTCAAAATGCGGTCCGGCTGCGGATTGCGGCGGCGAGCGTTCCCTCGTCGAGGTAATCGAGTTCGCCGCCGATGGGAACGCCATGTGCCAGCCGCGTGATCTTGACCTGCAAGGGCGCCAAAAGATCCGTGATGTAATGCGCCGTGGTCTGCCCATCGACGGTCGCGTTCACCGCCAGGATCACTTCCTTGACGTGATCGCGCGCGACTCTGTCGACCAGGCTTTCGAGATTCAAATCCTTCGGCCCTATGCCATCGAGCGGTGACAGGGTTCCCCCTAACACGTGATAGCGGGCGGTGAGGATGGCGGCGCGTTCGAGAGCCCAGAGATCGGCAACGGTCTCCACGACGACCAGCGTGCTGCGATCGCGCCGCTCGTCGACGCAGAGCGTGCAAGGATCGCAGGTATCGACATTGCCGCAGATCGAGCAGGTCACAATCTTTTCGCGGGCGACCTGCAATGCATCAGCAAGCGGTGCCAGAAGCTCCTCCCGCTTGCGGATCAAATGCAGCGCCGCGCGCCGCGCCGAGCGCGGTCCAAGTCCCGGCAGCCGCGCCAGCAGTTGAATGAGCCGCTCGATTTCGGCGCCGGCGACGCGGTCAGCCATCGGACCGAAGCCCTAACACGCAACCATCAGAACGGCAGCTTCATACCGGGCGGCAGCGCAAGGCCGGCAGTGACGCCTTTCATTTTTTCTTCGACCAGACGTTCAGCTTTCTTGCGGGCATCCTCATGTGCGACGACAATCAGATCTTCGAGGATCACTTTTTCGTCGACCTTGAGAAGCTGATCGTCGATGGAGAGCCCCTTCATCTGGCCTTTGGCGGTCAGGGTCACGCGGACCATGCCTCCGCCGGCTTGCCCCTCGACTTCGATCCGCTCCATTTCGGCCTGCATCTCCTGCATTTTTTCCTGCATGGCCTGGGCTTGCTTCATCAAACCGAACATGTCGCGCATTGAAATTTCCTTGCTCATTGCTGTCTGGATCGCCAATAGACCGAACTCCCGCGTTTTCCGCTCAGAGTTCGTCGTCCATATAGATATCGTCTCCAAAGCGGATTTCATCACCCGCTTGGTTCTCCGGCCCGGGGGCGGGCGCGTTCGGGCTCACGGACTCGGGCACCCGGACGCCAACAATCTCCGCGCCCGGAAAAGCAGCGAGCACGCTTTGGACAAGCGGCTCGGCGCGTACGTCGGAAACGGCTTCGGCTGCCTTTGCGTCTTGCTGTTCCTTCAGGCTTGGTGCGCCTGGCAAGCTCGAAATCGCAACCATCCAGCGCTCGCCGGTCCATTCCTGCAGGCGGCGCGAAAGCGTTTGCGCAAGTTGCGGCGACGCGCCGGAGACCGCTGAAAACTCGATGCGGCCTTGCTCGAAGCAAACCAGCCGCACGTCGCGTTCCAGCGCAATCTTCAATTGAATGTCGCGATGGCGTCCCGCGAGCGCCACGACATCCTCGAACCCGGCAAGCGAGATCGAAGGCCGCGGCGCCTCTTGTTGGGGCGCCCGCGAAACGGCTGCGAGCGGCGCACGCGCCGCAACGGCCATCGGTCCGCGTCCGGGCGGACTGGGGTTCCGCGCGTGAGCTTCGTCTTCGCCGGCGCCACTCGCCATCGTAAGCTGTCGCAGAGCCTCGTCGGGGGTTGGCAGATCGGCCGCAAAGCCGAGCCTGACCAAAACCATGTCGGCCGCAGCGAGGGGGCGCGGCGAGTCCTTGACTTCGCGTAAGCCCTTCAACAGCAATTGCCATGCCCGAGTCAGGACCGGCATGGACAGCGCGTCGGCAAAATGCCGGCCTCGCGTGCGTTCATCGGGGGTCAAGGATGCGTCTTGCGCCGCCTCCGGCACGAGCTTCAGACGGGTGACGAGATGGACGAACTCGGCAAGCGCCAGGAGGATCTCGGAAGGGTCCGCGCCGAAATTATGCAGGTCCTTCAAGATGGCGAGCGATTCTCCCATTCGGCCTTGCATCAGGACTTCGAAAAGATCGATGATGCGGCCCCGGTCGGCAAGCCCGAGCATGGTCCGCAAGGCGTCCGCGTCGATCTTGGCCATCCCTTCGCCGACGCCATGCGCGATCGCCTGGTCGAGGAGGGACAGCGCATCGCGCACCGAGCCCTCGGCCGCGCGTGCGATCAGGGCAAGCGCCTTGTCCTCGATCGCGACGGCCTCCTGGGAACAGATCGAAGCGAGATAGTCGGTCAGCACCCCGGCCTCGACGCGGCGCAGATCGAATCTCTGGCAGCGCGAGCGGACGGTGACCGGAACTTTTTCGATCTCGGTGGTCGCGAAGATGAATTTAACGTGGTCAGGAGGCTCTTCCAAAGTTTTCAGAAGGCCGTTGAAGGCCGGTTTGGAGAGCATGTGCACTTCGTCGATGATATAGACCTTGGTGCGCGCCATGACCGGCCGGTAGCGCGCACTCTCGATGATCTCGCGGACATCGTCGATCCCGGTGTGGGAGGCGGCGTCCATTTCCACGACGTCGACATGGCGCGATTCGATGATCGCCTGGCAATGAATCCCGAGTTCGGGCATGTGGATGGTCGGGGCGGTCACCGCTTGGCGATCGCCGGATGCCGGCAGTTCATAATTGAAGGCACGGGCGAGGATCCGCGCGGTCGTGGTTTTGCCGACCCCGCGCACGCCGGTCAAAATATAGGCTTGATGAATTCGCGCGAGGTCGAAGGCATTCGACAACGTCCGGACCATGGCCTCCTGGCCGATCAGGTCCTCGAAACGGGCGGGGCGATATTTGCGGGCAAGGACGCGGTAGGGACTTGGCGGCGCGGCGTTCACGGCGTCCAATCCGAGACCTGGGGCGGTTTCCTCCGGGGCAGTCGAGCCTCGTTCCATGCGGTCGTCCGGCATCGCGCGGGCCACTCGGGGGTTTTAGAGAATATTTGACCCGGCCGATGAGCCAATCCTGACCAAATCGCGCCGGAGAAAGCCAAATTATAGCAAAGCTTAAGCTGCTAGGCTAAGGTGGGAGGCTGGACAGAGACCCGCCCGGTCTCGTTAGGGCTGCTTCCTTCCGGACCTGACCCGGTTGGCGAGTGGTGCGTCCACCGCCAACCTCCCAGCCCCTATTTGGACCATGCGTGGCAAATTCGCAAGCTTCGGGAAGTTTTTTGGCAGCGCCCCAGATTGAATTTCTGCAAAGGGTGGAAAGGGTGGTGAGCGGTCATTTGTCCACGCCGACGCTCAGGCCGCTATCTCCCCCAACTGAGTTTTAGCCTGCTTCCGCTTCTCGTCTACAATGCGAACAGCTTCTTCTGCTGCTTGAATATCAACATGCGGTTTCAACGCGTTGAGTTTTTTTGCACGTTCAATCGCCGGATCACGAGGATTTTTCCTGGTGATATAATATGCAGTCGCAACCTTTTCCAAGTGCCTCACGTCGCTCGCTGCGAACCACTCGGACAAAAAGCTTATTATTGGAACATACTCTTGGATGTTCTTCTCATGGACCTTGAAAACACGCTCTCCGAAAGATGTTGGTGCAATGCTCGGACCATAGCCTTCTCTGGGAAATTGAAATTCGAGGATGTTTGCAGCCCGCATCGCCGTCAATTCATTATTGACTTCAAAAGAGTACGGCCCGTGTTTGTAGATTACAAACTTATAGCCGAAGTTTGATTTAGAGAGGTCCTGCAAGATGTAAAGAGCTTTCTGCAGGTGAGTCTCTCCACACCAACTGCCTCGGCTACGTAGCCGCGTGGCTAGCGCGACGACGAGTGCACATCGAGAACTGTAAGAGAGACGCTCCATAATCTGTTCCTATTCAAGACTTAGCAGGGAATTTCTTTTAAGATTTCGCCACGCAATCGCTTCCGTCAGAATGGACTTGTCGCAGTAGACGTTATCGACGCCAATTTCAGGCATACGCTTGAGTACCTGGGAACGCTGCAGGGACGACTCGATCTTTCCATCGAATATCAGCACTGGAAATATAGGAGCCGCCGTCTTGGGGGGAATGTGGTCGTATCGAATTCGATCCGAACCAAACTCCGCTTCTGCCGCTTCGGCTATAACTTTTCCTGGGATCAATTTTCCACCTTGCGTGTCGGATGGCGCAGCCTCGTAGAAAAGTCGGAAATGCTCCCGACACTGAATCCGACGCGCTAGTACGTGCTGAGAGGATTGCTTATTTTCATAGGCCCTACGAATGGCCACGAGAACCTCAACATCCGAGATATTCATATGTTTGTTGAGGTCCGTGGAAAATTTTCCCCCTTTGAGCCATTTCGTCAGGAAGTCTTTCAGATGGATATCGTATACACGTCGGATGTGATGAAGGTAAACCTGCTTGTACATGAAGTGTCGGGCGATCATCAGCCCTTCTGACGACTCTAGCCCACCTGCTTCAAGGCCCAGCGCCGGTTCGTCCGACTCTTGATACTCAGCCGGTAAAATACGAAGCGTGTTGATCAGGCGATGACGGTCGAATGTGCCGTAGGCCACTCCTGCGTGATAAGAATCTCGCAGCAAATAGTCCATTCTGTCTGCCCCAAGCGCATCCCCGATGATGATTTCGGCTAACACCGTTTCCCAAGTATTCAATTCGAGCGGTGCGGCTTTTTTCGGTCCGACCGCCAGCTTCACGATATCATCTGATCTTAGCGGCGGCGTCATTCCCTTCCATATCTCTTCCATCTCCCCGCTGTAGATAATGTCTTTAGTGAGTTGTTCATGGTCATAATCTTTGGGCAAAAGCTCCTTCTCAGCGGCGTGGGAGAAGGGCAAGTGTCCGACATCATGACACAAGGCCGCCATGCGCAGTACAGACTTCCAATAATAGCGTGCTTGCTCATCAGGAATAATGTTGCGAACGCTGTCGTGATGCACATTCTCCGGTGCGGTCACGATATCGAAAATCCGTGAGGCGATGTCCATCACGCCTAGCGAGTGCTCGAATCGCTTGTGAGTAGCGCCAGGGTAAACAAGATACGACAGAGCAAGCTGATGAATGTGGCGCAGCCGCTGAAACGGCCGAGAATCAATCACCTTACGCTCGTCGGTTCTTACCGAGATGAAGGTGTGTATTGGGTCGCGAAACTCGTGACTGTGCTTCATAGCCAAGTGAATCCGAATCAGGTGGCATGATAGTGGCCCTCAGCAATCTTGCACAAAATGCCATATGAACAAAAAGAGAACATACATGCGCAGAGGTAAACAGTCCATTTCCATTTTTGGTACTGTTGCTGGGACGTCCTGCTCCTCGTGGCCGCTGAGCCAAGGGCGCAGCGCGTTGATATTTATCGGCGAATCCCAAGGGGTGGGAAAGAACGGCAAGAGGCCGGCGCGAACGGCAAAGTTCTAGATAAGAAACTTTTGAACGCTTCCTTGCCTTCTAAACCGCTATCCCGTGCAAGTCATAGGCATCGGCCCGCTCGATCTTCACGGTGACTATCTCGCCTTGCCGCAAGGGCCGGCGGGCGGCGATGTGAACCTTGCCGTCGATCTCGGGCGCATCGCCCTTGGAGCGTCCCACGGCGCCGCGCGGGCCGGCCTCATCGACAATCGCTGAAATATGCTTGCCGACCTTTTCCTTGAGCTTGCGGGCGCTGATCTTTTGGCAATGTTCCATGAAGCGTCGGTAGCGGGTGTCTTGAACCTCCGGCGGCACCGCGGGCAGGCCGAGGTCGTTGGCGGCCGCACCTTCGACCGGCTCATATTTGAACGCGCCGACCCGGTCGAGTTTCGCCTCGGTGAGCCATTCCAAAAGCAAAGTGAAATCCTCCTCCGTCTCGCCGGGAAAGCCGACGATGAAGGTCGAGCGCAACGCCAGATCGGGGCAGGTCGCCCGCCATCGGCCGATTCGCTCCAGCGTCCTTTCCTGATCGCCAGGGCGTTTCATCGCCCGCAGGACATTTTTGCTGGCGTGCTGAAATGGGATGTCGAGATAGGGCAAGATTTTGCCCGTGGCCATCAGGTCGATCACCTCGTCGACATGGGGATAGGGATAGACATAATGCAGCCTGACCCAGACCCCCAACTCCCCGAGTTCCCGCGCGAGATCGATAAACTTTGCCCGGACCGGCCGATCGTGAAAAAGGCTTTCCGAATATTTCAGGTCCAAGCCATAGGCGCTTGTATCCTGCGAAATGACGAGAAGTTCCCTGACGCCCGCCGCGACGAGCTTTTCGGCTTCGCGTAATATATCCGCCGCCGGGCGGGAGACCAGATCGCCGCGCAATTTCGGAATGATGCAGAAGGAGCAACGATTGTTGCAGCCTTCCGAGATCTTCACATAGGCATAATGGCGTGGCGTGAGCTTGATGCCTTGCGGCGGCAAGAGATCGACAAAGGGATCGTGCGGCGGTGCAATGACCTCATGCACCGCCTGCATGACCGAGTCGAAATCTTGCGGTCCGGTAATGCAATGAAGGTCGGGGAATTTGGCCAAAATGGCCTGCGGCTCCGCGCCCATGCAGCCGGTGACGATGATCTTTTTGTTTTCCGCGGCGGCCGCGCTGATTGCGGCAAGCGATTCGGCCTTGGCGCTGTCAAGGAAGCCGCAGGTGTTGACGATCACCGCCGCCGCGCCCTCATGCGCCTTGGTGAGCTCATAGCCTTCGGCGCGCAGCCGGCCGATAATCTGCTCGCTGTCGACAAGCGCCTTGGGGCAGCCCAGCGACACGAAGGAGATTTTAGGCGCGGGCGCGGCTCGGCTTTGCGCCGCAGGAGGTGCGGAAACAGCGTGGGTTTGATCGGGCATGCGTCTGCTTGGCATGGGGGAGGCGTCCAAGCAAGCGAATCGCCCTCGCCTGACGCGCTCCTAGATCACGATGATTTTGGATTGATTCAATCCAAAATCATGAACGTGATCGATTCCAAAAGTTTAGAGCGGGATGCGGGCGGAAAACCGGTTTCCCCTTTTCCTCATCCCGCTCTAAAGAAAAACCCGGCCGAGGGGCCGGGTTTTGCCGTTTGTGGAGAAGCCGCAGTGTGAAGGCTGAGCTTAGTATTTTGCGACGACGGGTGCGGGCGGCGGCAAAAAATCGAATTTGTAGCTGAAGCCGACTTGCACCTGGTTTTGGGTCAGATGATGCCGCGAGGAGAAGAAGGTCGCGGGCGGGGCCGCAGCGATGGCTGCGAAGGGGTGATCCGTGACGTGGCCGAAATCCGAATAACGGTATTCCGCCCGAACCGACCAATTGTTGGTGATCGCATATTCGAGACCGGCGCCGACCGTCCAACCGACCTTTGTGGTCGCAAAGCTGTTCGAGAGCGGGAACGGCCCAAAGAACAGCGGGGCTGAATAGGTGTTGGTGATGCCGCCGAACACTGCACCGCCGGTGGCGTAGACCAAGACGCGATCGAACGCCCAGCCGATGCGGCCGCGAATCGAACCTTGCACCTCGGAGCGGGTGGTTTCGTTAACTCCGAAGAACGGAAGGAACACGGTTTTTTTCAGGCTGGTCCCATCGACGGTGCCTTCGATGCCGACGACCCATTGGTTGATCTGCAGATTATAGCCGACATGGCCGCCACCGATGACGCCTTGCGGGGCGGTGCCGAAGGTTTGGCCAAAGGCAACGAAGGGCGCGCCCGGCACCGCGATCGAGAGATCAGCGTGATCATTGCCCCAGGCGTAGCCGACCTGCGCACCGATATAAACGCCGGTCCAGGTGAAAATCGGAATGGGCGGCGGTGGCGGAGCCACCGGAAGGTCGGCCGCAAGGGCCGGTCCGATCAGCGCCATGGCGCCGGCCGATGCTAAGAGAATACGACGTAACATGATATGCCCCCTTGAGACGCGAATTTGAACGCCCCAAAGTTACGCAGATTTGGCTAAGCTTCAACGATTCTTAGACTATGCATAGGGTTATTTAAGTTGCTGTGGCTATAGGGCAACGAATAGTCATTAAACTGTAACAATACTGGCTCTTGCCCAACAAAAAACCCGGCCGCGAGGCCGGGTTTGTTTTCGTATGAAAGTGCAGTGGTCTCAGTATTTCGCGACGACCGGGACCGGAGCGAAAGTGTCGAACTTGTAGCTGAAGCCGACCTGCACCTGGTTCTGCGTGAAGTGATGGTGCCCTGTGAAACCACCCCCGAACGGCGCGAACACGGTGGAGAAGGGCGCATAAGTCGTCCGGCCGAAGTCCGTATAACGATATTCGGCGCGCACCGACCAGTTGTTGGTGACGGCGTATTCGATGCCGCCGCCGACCGTCCAGCCAACGCGTGTCGTCGAGAAGCTGCTCGTACCACCAAGCGCAAAGAAGGGGCTGAAGAAGGTGTAGCTGGTGTTGAAGCCGCCGAAGGCAACACCACCGGTGGCATAGATCAGAGCCCGGTCCCAGGCCACGCCAATGCGGCCGCGGATCGAACCCTGGATGTCGGCGCGGGTCGTCGCTGTCACACCGGAGCCGAAGAAGCCGACCGGAGCAAAGAAAGCAGCGCCGGGAGCGAAGAGAACGGTCTTCTTCATGCTGGTGCCATCAACCGAGCCTTCGAGACCGAGGACCCACTGGTTGATCTGATAGTTGTAACCGACATGGGCGCCGCCGATCACGCCGTTCGGATTCTGGCCGAACGAATCATCGGCGAAGACCGCGATGCCTGGAAACGCCGTGACGAAATGATTGTGGGTCTGGCCCCACGCATAGCCGACCTGGCCACCGACATAGATGCCGGTCCAAGTGAAGATCGGCACCGGCGGTACATAGATTGGCGGGGGAGCACGGGAGGGAAGATCGGCGGCCAAAGCTGCCGAGCTGGTGAGAGCAAAGGCACCAACCGATGCCAGCAGGAATTTACGTAACATGATTTGTCTCCTTTTGATCAAATAAATTTATCGCTCTATCAGGGTACGCAATTTCAAATGAGCTTCAACCATAGTTGGATGTCGCGCGGCATTATTCGAACCGCTGTGGCCATGGCGCAACAAGGTCATCCCCGCGAAATCGCCTGCGCAAAGTTAAAAAAACCCGGCCAAGAGGCCGGGTTTTATCTTCATGTCGTGGTGCCGCAATGGTCTCAGTATTTGGCGACGACCGGGGCCGGAGCCAAAGTGTCGAACTTGTAGCTGAAGCCGACCTGCACCTGGTTCTGCGTCAAATGATGGCGCACGGAGAAGAGGCCCCCCACGGGCGCAAACAAAGCTGCGAACGGATAGTCCGTGGTGCTGCCAAAATCGGAGTAGCGGTATTCCGCTCGGACCGACCAATTGTTGGTGACCGCATATTCGAGACCGGCGCCGACCGTCCATCCGGCGCGTGTTTTCGAAATGCTTTCGTTGAGGAACAATGGCCCGGCAAAGCCGAACGAATAGGTGTTCTTGATGCCGGTGAAAGCAGCACCGCCGGTTGCGTACAACAGGACCCGATCAAAGGCGACACCGGCGCGGGCGCGGATCGAACCCTGAACTTGCTCGCGGTTTGTCGCCGTGACACCGAAGGGCGCCACGAAGACGGTCTTGCTCATGCTGGTTCCGTCGACCGTGCCTTCAAGACCAATCACCCATTGGTTGATCTGCAGATTATATCCGAGATGGGCGCCGCCGATGACCCCTTGTGGGCTAGTATTGTATGGGCTGGTGAAGAAAAACGCCGGGATCGGAAGGATGCCGGGGGCCCCGGGAGCGAATACGTCGGCTCTGGCGCGATCATTGCCCCAGGCATAACCGACCTGGCCACCGACGTAGATGCCGGTCCAGGAGAATGGCGGGGGCACATAAACCGGCGGGGGGGCGCGCATGGGAAGATCGGCCGCCAGTGCCGCCGATCCGGAGAGGGCAACGGCACCCACCGATGCCAAAAGGAATTTACGGAACATGAGCTTTTCTCCCTAGAGCGATATAACTCTAAGCAAGTTACGCCGTTTCAGCCGAGCCACAACAATTGTTCGGCTGTCCATCGCGTTATTCAAGCCAGTGTGGCGGGAACGCAACGCAAACCGGTGGACCCAACAAAAAACCCGGCCGCAAGGCCGGGTCTCTTTGTTTCATTGGTCGAGCAAGAAGCTCGGCTCAGTATTTCGCGACGACCGGGATCGGAGCGAAAGTGTCGAACTTGTAGCTGAAGCCGACCTGCACCTGGTTCTGCGTGAAGTGATGGCGTCCTGTGAAACCACCACCGAACGGCGCGAACGCAGTGGAGAAGGGCGTGTTCGTCGCACGGCCGAAGTCCGTGTAACGATATTCGGCGCGCACCGACCAGTTGTTGGTGACGGCGTATTCGATGCCGCCGCCGACCGTCCAGCCAACCCGTGTCGTCGAGAAGCTGCTCGAGCCACCCGTTGCGAAGAAGGGGCTGAAGAAGGTGTAGCTGGTGTTGAAGCCGCCGAAGGCAACGCCGCCTGTGCCATAGATCAAAGCCCGGTCCCAAGCCACGCCGATGCGGCCACGGATCGAACCCTGGATGTCGGCGCGGGTTGTCGCCGTCACGCCCGTCCCAAAGAAGCCAACGGGTGCAGCAAAGGCGCCCGGAGCGAAGAGAACGGTCTTCTTCATGCTGGTGCCGTCAACCGAGCCTTCGAGACCGAGGACCCATTGGTTGATCTGGTAGTTGTAACCGACATGAGCGCCGCCGATCACGCCATTCGGATTCTGGCCGATCGAATCGTCAGCGAAAACCCCGATGCCAGGGAACGAGGTGACGAAACGATTGCGGTCATTGCCCCATGCGTAGCCGACTTGGCCACCGACATAGATGCCGGTCCAAGAGAAGATCGGAATCGGCGCCACATAGACTGGCGGGGGAGCGCGGGACGGAAGATCGGCGGCGAAGGCTGCCGAACTTGTAAGAGCAAAGGCACCAACCGATGCCAGAAGGAATTTACGGATCATGAGCTTTTTCCTTTCAGGAGAATGAAGCTTCCCTAAATTACGCCATTTCGATTGCCGAAGGCATGAAATCAGCAAAAACTAGTTTGAATTTGGACCGTTGTGGCTTCTGCGCAACAGGGTCGAGGGATAAAAAACCCGGCCCTATTTTGGCCGGGTTCGTTTGTGTGGAGGCGAGCCGAACTCGCCTGACTTAGATCAATATTTGGCGACGATGGGGGCTGGAGCCCATGCGTCGAACTTGTAGCTGAATCCGACTTGCACGCGATTCTGAATGAAGTGCTGGCGCACGCCAATGAACGGAGCGAGCGAGGCGGCGGGGAAGTCCGTGAACTTGCCGAAATCGGTGAAGCGATATTCGCCGCGCACGGACCAATTATTGGTGATGGCGTATTCGATGCCGCCGCCGACCGTCCAACCGACGCGATTACGCGAAAAGCTGTCGAAGCCGCCAAAGCCGGCAAAACCGAACGGGCTCGCATAGCTGGTCTTGATGTTGCCGAAAGCAACACCGCCAGTAGCATAAAGCAAGGCACGGTCCCACGCGATACCCACGCGGCCACGAATCGATCCTTCGATATCCTGGCGAACTCTGAAAAAAGTATCGAAGAAGATCGGGTCCGGTCCGGACGTCCTGCTGTAGCTCGTGCCGTCAACATCGCCCTCGAGTCCGACGACCCATTGGTTGATTTGCAGATTGTAGCCGACATGCGCGCCGCCAATGACGCCATTAGGATTGGAATTCAGGGAAGTCGCCACCGGCACCACGAAGGGGTCAACAAGACGCGTGCTATTCCGGCCCCAGGCGTAGCCGATCTGACCGCCGAGATAGATGCCGGTCCAAGTGAAGATCGGGATGGGAGGCGGCGTTACGGGCATGTCCGCGGCGACTGCCGATCCGACGATCGCGATCGTGCTGACCGTGGCCAAAAGAATTCGACGTAGCATGGCGGTTCTCCTAACGGAAACTGAAGCTACGTTCAGCCTACGCGCTTTTGAATGCGCAACAACAGCGGACGCGGCTAAATGGGCCGCGCGCGTTCGCTATTCGGACCATTGTGACATGCGCGCAACGATCCGGACGCCGGGCTTGCTCGTCTTTGCTCAAGCGTTGTCTTTGTTGCCCAAGGCCTAGGCAATCGCAGTCCGCGCATCTTCAATATTTGGCCGCGATTGGCAGACCAAACGAATCGAACTTGTAACTAAAGCCGGCGCGGACGGCGTTTTCAGTCTCATGATGGTTCACCAGCGATCCGAAGCCGAACACGGGGACGTTAAAATTGCTGATGTGGCCAAAATCCGTGTAGCGGTATTCGGCCCGCACCGACCAATTATTGGTAACCGCATATTCGAGACCGCCGCCAATGGTCCAACCAGCGCGCGTTTCCGAGAACTGGGTGAAGGCCGGAAAGCCTGCATAGCTGTTTTCAAAACCGGCGAATTCCACGCCGCCCGTTGCGTAAAGCAGCACGCGATCGAACGCTACGCCGAGGCGGGCGCGAATCGATCCCTGCATCGGGACCTTGGTTCGGTAGGCCACCCCACCGGGACTGAAGGACCTGTTGATGCCGGACCCTTCGACGTCTCCTTCTAGACCGGCAACAAATTGATTGAGTTGCACATTGTAGCCGACATGCGCGCCGCCCACCACGCCGTTCGGCATATAGTTGGTGCCGAAGCCGAATGGGTAAACAGTCAGTTTGTCGGTTCCCCAGGCGTAGCCGATCTGGCCGCCGAGATAGAGCCCCGTCCAGGTAAACAGAGGGACGGTGGGGGCGTAGACGGGCGGGGCCTCGCGGTAGGGGATGTCGGCCGCGACGGCCGGACCGGCGATCGTGGCCAAAGTAGCTACGGACAGGACAAACCTGCGTTTCATGCTTAGATGCCTTTCAATGGGCTAATTATCCAGCGAGCCCCGAAATTTCTGGACTAAAGCCCCGAAAATCAGGCCAAATTTGGAAATAGAAGCCATTGCGAGGTAAAATATTTTTGTTTATGCCTTTTTCTGCGGTCCGCTTTATTGCTTAGTTAATTTCTTATTAACTTTAGAATTCTAAATCAGCTTTACGCTTAACAAAGGTTAAGGTTATCTTAGAATTTATACTTAATAATTTACGGACGGGAGGCGCGCTGACAATCGAGTCTACCAGAAAAAACACCCTCCAATACTCTTGCCCAGAAACGGCCCGAAAGTTAGTAACTGTCTCGCTTTTGATCCCCCGCGCGACTCTTTACGATTGGCATTCAGAGGCGGTACGCACATCGCGGCTTGCCCAAATCCAGGAACCCAAACATGGCCGCTGCCTGCACCCAAGGGCTCGATACCGGCTTTGTCACACTCGGCTACTTCAAAGTCGGCCTTCTCGGTGTGGTGCAAGGCGTCACCGAACTTTTGCCGATTTCATCGACGGCGCATATGCGCGTTGTTCCAGCTTTGCTCGGCTGGCAAGATCCCGGATCGGCATTTTCGGCGGCGATGCAGGTTGCAGCCCTTGCCGCCGTCGTCAGCTATTTCTGGTCCGATGTTCGCGGGCTCGTGTTCGGCTCCATTGATGCCGCCCGGCGTCGCGATTTCGGGGACTGGAATTTTCGGTTCGCGGTGTGGATCGTTTTAGCCACCGTCCCGATCGTGGTCGCCGGCCATTTCCTCAAGCCGGTCCTCAACGCCTGCGGTTCGCCGTTGCGGACTTTGGTTGTGATCGGGATTGCCTGCATCGTCATGTCCGCGCTCCTCGCCCTTGCCGAAATCTATTCCCGGCACAAACGGACCCTCGACCATGCGACGCTGAGGGATGCGATGATCATCGGTCTTGCGCAGATCGGCGCGCTGATCCCTGGCGTTTCGCGGTCGGGCTCGACGCTGACCGCCGCTCTTTCGCTCGATTTCAGACGGGATGAAGCCGCGCGTTTTTCTTTCCTTTTGGGAATGCCCGCGATTGCAGGCGCCGGTCTCCTTGAACTCTGGGAGCTGCATAAGGCGAATCTCGACGCCTATAGCTGGTCGGTCTTGAGCTTCGGTCTGCTCATTGCCTCAATATCGGCTTTTGCGGCGATTTGGGGCCTGATGCGGATTCTTGAACGATTTTCTGCGTGGCCCTTCGTCATCTACCGGGGCCTGATGGGTCTTTTTCTCCTGGTTGGCGTTTACCTGGGGTGGCTTTCGAACTGAGTCATTCGTTCGGCGCCAGCATGGCTTCGGGACGAACCAAGCCGTCGAACTCTTCGGCGCTGACGAGACCGCTCGCCAGGGCCTCTTCCCGCAAGCTGGTCCCATGCGCATGCGCGGCCTTGGCGATCTTCGCCGCGTTGTCGTAGCCGATCCTCGGCGCAAGCGCCGTGACGAGCATCAGCGAGCGTTGCATCAGTTCGGCGATCCGCTCGCGATTCGGGCGTAGCCCTTCGACACAATGAACACGAAAGCTGTTTGCGGCATCGGTAAGCAGGTCGAGACTTTCGAGGAAAACGAAGGCAAGGACAGGCTTATAGACATTGAGCTCGAAATGGCCTTGCGACCCGGCAAAAGTGATCGTTGTCTGATTGCCGAAAACACGGGTGCAGACCATGGTCAGCGCCTCGGCCTGGGTCGGATTGACCTTGCCGGGCATGATCGATGAACCCGGCTCGTTTTCTGGCAGGATCAGTTCGCCGATGCCGCAGCGAGGGCCGCTCCCGGCCACTCTGATATCGTTGGCGATCTTAAAGAGGCTTGCGGCAATCGTCGCCAAGGCGCCATGCGAAAAAATGACGGCGTCATGGGCTGCCAGGGCCTCGAATTTATTCGGCGCCGACACAAAAGGGAGCGACGTATAGGCCGCGATCCGCGCGGCAAATCGTTCGGCAAAACCTCGTTTGGTATTGAGACCGGTGCCGACCGCCGTGCCGCCCTGGGCAAGTCGGTAAAGACCCGCAAGCGTCTCGTCGAGCCGTTGCAGGCCGAATTCGATTTGGATCGCATAGGCTGAGAATTCCTGTCCGAGCGTGACGG
This sequence comes from Beijerinckiaceae bacterium, assembly GCA_004564215.1. NCBI lineage: Bacteria > Pseudomonadati > Pseudomonadota > Alphaproteobacteria > Hyphomicrobiales > Beijerinckiaceae > Beijerinckiaceae bacterium. Next base: position 2,466,215 of record CP024846.1, read on the forward strand.
GCGTTGCGTCCTGAAAATGGGTGCGGCCCGTCTTGATGATCGCAGCGAAAGCTGCCGATTTGGCGGCCAGAGCCATCGCAAGCGCGCGCAGAACAGGTTCCAGTCTTCGCTTGATGTGAAGAACCGCAGCAATATGCATCGCGGTTGGAAAACAATCGTTCGAGGACTGGCCGAGATTGACGTGGTCGTTGGGGTGGATCGGGACTTTTGCCCCGCGCGGCGCGCCCAAAATCTCGTTGGCGCGATTGGCGATGACCTCGTTGACATTCATATTGGTTTGCGTGCCCGACCCGGTTTGCCAGACGCCAAGAGGAAATTCCGAATCGAAACGGCCAGCTTCGATTTCGCTGGCCGCGGTGACGATCGCGTCCGACAGGGGCTTGGGCAAAAGTCCGAGGTCGCGATTGACCTCGGCGGCGGCGCGCTTGACCATGGCCAAGGCATGAATGAGCGCTGGCGGCATCTTTTGCGAGCCGATTGCGAAATGCTCGCACGAGCGTTGGGTCTGCGCGCCCCAATAGTGATTCGCGGGAACCTCGACCGGCCCGAAACTATCGGCTTCGATCCGTGTCTGGTCTTTCTCACCCATGCGACAGTCGGCCCTTCTTCGCGGGACGATTGAAAGGGTTGCGGGAGGAGCTAACCACCGAAATCCGGGTTACTCACCCTCGCCACGCGAAAAACGCTGTCCGGCGATGATCGGATCGATGGCCTGCCATTCGCCCTCATGTCCGAATTCGATTCCGGACGTGATCGCCAACATTTCAGCGAGTCGGCTCCGCGCCCGGTTCACCCGGCTTTTCATGGTTCCAATGGCGCAGCCGCAAACCCCCGCCGCTTCTTCATAGGAGAGTCCGGAAGCGCCGATCAGGATCAAGGCCTCGCGCTGATCGCTCGGCAAGTGCTGGAGGGCGGCGCGAAAATCGAGAAGATCCATGTGCCCACCTTGGGCGGGGGCCGTGGCGAGTTTGGATGCGAACGCCCCATCGGGATCGGCGACTTCACGCCGCCGTTTCCGATATTCCGAATAATAGATATTCCGCAGGATCGTAAACAGCCACGCTCTGAGATTGGTCCCCTCGACGAACGAGTCGATGTTGCTCCAGGCCTTCACCAAGGTTTCCTGAACGAGATCGTCGGCTCGGTCCAGGTTTCCACACAAGGAGACGGCAAATGCGCGTAAATTGGGGATTACCGAAAGCAGGTCCGTGGTGATCTGCAAATTTGCCGCGCGCCCCGGCGCGGCCTCGATGGCCGTCTCACCTTCCGCATTTTCCTTTTGCACGGCTTTCACATGGCGTCCTTGTTTAATCGAGCTTCCGACGCGCTTTCAAGCTGCCGTAAAAGCTCAAGAAAACGCCCCGGCACCGGTTGCGCAAGAACGTCGTCGTAGACACTGCGTAAATGCAGGCCGATCTGATCGGCTATCTCCGACTTAGATGGTGCTTTTTTTAAACATGACACCCCACCCGGAGCGTTTGCCGCAGGTTCGCAGTCCTCAGCTTCAGAGCTTTTCGCCGATTTGTGAATGTCTCCCGCCTGAATCGATGGTTTGCTTGTCTTTGTTGATTTAATCACTGCCCCACCCTCTTGATGGTACTTATCATTCGTCATTCCCCGTTCGTGCGTTCAAAAACAACGTAACATTGATTGGCTCCGCGCTTTTCTGAAGCCAACGCTGCCGCAACAATAAAACCTCTTGAATCGACGTCACTTTTTGTGACGTCCGCCGGATGCTAGGCTTCCGGTGCACTACCGGATATAACCAGCGCCGTTAAACGTTTGGGTGGCCGGCATAGTTCCACCGGCGGGAACTTTTATGGCAATCTTGAATTATCTGCGCAGCCGATGCGAACGCTGAAATTCGAGCGCCAAGGGCTATTTAACGCGCTGATCAACCAATATAAGGCTGATAGCGTAATGTCAGAGGGTATTTGTCTATGGCGATTTCTCAAGCGATCTCTTCGCATATCCCCTATCTGCGCCGTTTTGCACGGGCTTTAACGGGGACCCAAGCCGGAGGAGATGCTTATGTGCTGGCCACGTTGGAGGCGATCGTCGCGGATCCGGGAGCCTTCGCGAGTAGCGCCGATCCGAAAACCGAGCTTTATCGTGTTTTCCTGAAGGTCTGGGGCACGGTGCCTGTCAATAAGCACGTCGATCAGGTTGGATTTTCGGGCGATGAGGCAGGTGCGCACCGAAACCTCGAAGCGATTACTCTGCGACCACGTATCGCGTTTCTTTTAAGTTCGCTCGAAGGTTTCAATACGGCGGAAGTCGCGCATGCACTCGACTGCTCGGTGGAAGATGCCGCTTCCCTGATTGACGCCGCGGGTAAGGAGATTGCCGACCAAATTCGCACCGATGTTCTGATTATCGAGGACGAGCCCTTTATCGCACTCGATCTGCAAACGCTCGTCGAAGAGCAAGGGCACCGGGTGGTCGATGTGGCGCGCACGCATCGCGAGGCGATCGACGCCGTCAACCGCGAGCAGCCAGGTCTCATCCTTGCCGACATTCAACTCGCCGACGGGAGTTCGGGGCTCGAAGCGGTCAATCAGATCCTTGAAAGCTTTTCCGTGCCGGTGATTTTTATCACCGCCTATCCCGAGCGTTTTTTGACGGGCACCCCGCCGGAACCCGCCTTTCTGATTACCAAGCCGTTCAGCGTCGACAGTCTGAAGGCCGTCATCAGCCAAGCGCTGTTCTTTGACCGCAAATCGCATCGCAAGGAAGAAAACAGCAGCAGCCTTGTCTGAGCGCCGTTTACGCCAGCGGGTTGCGTTGCTTTAAAATGCGGCCGAAGATAAAGCCTGCCACGATAGCGAAAGCGACCAGCGAAAACGGCTGAAGCTGTTTGGCGATTTCCGTCCCGGCCTGGAGCGCGAGACGTTCCCGCTCCAAGCCAGCCTCCTGCAAAATATCGAGAATGGGCGCGACGCTCTCGTCGATATTCTCGCTGAACACAAGCTTCTGACGGGGTGGCTTTTCCGGGCTTTCCCTCCGTGGGGCTGTGGCGGCGGCCGCGACCGAGGGACTCGCGGGGGATTTGTCGCGCAATGCCACGAGCAGGCAGATCAGGGCCGCGGCCAGAAAAACCCCGCCGACGCTGAGGGCCGCAATCGCGCTTCCGAGCCATGCCTGAAGAAAGACAAAGAGAGCGATCGTCAGAAAGACAACGCTGAAAAACAAGAAGCCCATCGCCAAAAAAAAGAGCGCGGCCTTTTTGAAAAGGCGCGCGCTCATTTCGCCGATAGGGGCGGTCGCATCGCTGATAAGCTGACTGATTACACGGTTCATTTCCGAGAGCGGCTTAACATTCCAACCAAAACACCCGCGATCATTGCAATGAGGACCGCCATCAGCGGATTGCGCTCTATGGTCGCTTCAAGATCCGAACTCGCTCCAGCGACCCGGTCCTGAGCCTTGCTGGCCGTATCGGAGATCTTCTGCCGTGCGGTGTCAACGGCATCGAACACCGTATCGGCGGTGGTGGCCGATTGGCTGCGGACGAATTGGGAAATTGTTGAACTCAATTTGGCGACATCGTCCCGAAGGGCGGCCAAATCCTCAGAAAAATCCTGGGCAACGTCTTCCACTGGCTTGATGCTTGCCATTTTTCGTCTCCGACTGAGAGGGTTGCGTGTCTTGAGGGCTACGGCTGGTGCGGCGGCTTTGCCTTTGTGGCAGCCCCTGAACGACTAGTATCCCATTATAACGCTGAACTTGGCGATCGGTTGCTCAGTGGAGGGTGTGCGGCCCGATCCGCCGTCTTTTCGAAGCGGCCGCCGCGCGCACCGGCGGATTGGCGGGGACGGGATCCTCCGGGGTGACGACGTCCGGGTCTGTAATAGGGGGCAAAGGAATGTCTCCGGGATTTTCGATGGGCGGCGGTGTTGGATCTGGCACCGGGATGTCCGGCGGCGGTTGTTGGCCGGGCGGTTCGGGCTCCGGCCCCGGAGGCTTAGGCGGCTGCTGCGCAATATTGCCCTGAAGCTTTTGCAAAACCAATATCCTTCTGTCTCACCTGCGAACCCGCAAACGTTATCTTCAGCGAAGGGTTCCGAAGGCTTCGGGAACCAGGAAAGCCGAGCCCGCGTTAGCGCAGATCGATGGGTCCTCGCGTAGCGTTCAGGGGAATGTCATGCCGCCAAGGGCGAATTGGAAGGGTTACCTCAAGCTTTCGCTGGTTTCTTGCAAGGTGGCTTTGTTCCCGGCCGCGAGCAACCAGGAAAAGGTCTCGTTTCACCTGCTTAATTCCGCGACCGGCAATCGGCTCAAGCAGCAATACATTGATGCCGAGACTGGTGAGATTGTCGATCGGGAAGATCGCATCAAGGGATATGAAATCGGCAAAGGGGATTATGTTACGCTGACCGACGAGGAGCTGGCCGCGATCGAGATCGAGAGCAGCCATACGATCGAAATCGAAAGTTTTGTGCCAAGCTCCGAAGTCGACCCGATCTATTTCGACAATCGCTACTACATTGCCCCCGATGATCAGGTCGGACAGGAGGCCTTCGCGGTCATCCGCGAGGCCATGCGCCAACGTAAGGTCGCCGGCATCGCGCGCATCGTGCTTTACGGTCGCGAGCGGATGATCCTGCTTGAACCCAGATCGACAGGGATCATGGGCACGACCCTGCACCACAATTATGAGGTGCGTGACGAGAAGGCTTATTTCGAGGAAATTCCCAAACTCGAAATCGGCAAGGATTTGCTCGATCTCGCTTCTCACATCCTCGAAACGAAGAAGGCGAAATTCGACCCGGCAAAATTCAAGGATCATTATCAAGATGCCGTGGTCGATCTTATTCGTTCGAAGCGTGCTGGAAAGCCGCCCCAGATCGTGCATGCGCCACGTCCGAACAATGTGATCAATTTGATGGACGCGTTGCGTCGAAGCCTTGGAACAGGCAATGCGGACCAGACTGAGGTCAAGAAAGCGCGCACAGGCCCGAGCAAGGCCAAGCCGGCGCGCCGGGCGTCGGGGTCGGCCCGACGACCTAAGGGTGCGACCAGCAGAGGCCGCATCAAAAAGGTGAGCTGATGGCTCGCTCGGCGGCGCTCGAAGCCTATTGGCGTAAACGCGATTTCTCGAAAACGCATGAGCCTTCCGGCGGAGCGAGAGCTGGCGGCAAGGCAAAGTCCAGCGCTCTGCACTTCGTGATTCAGAAACACGCCGCGCGCCGGCTCCATTATGATTTCCGTCTCGAACTCGATGGCGTCTTGAAGAGCTGGGCTGTCACCAAAGGGCCGAGCCTCAATCCGCATGACAAGCGCCTTGCGGTCCATGTCGAGGATCATCCCATCGAATACGGCGGATTCGAAGGCGTGATACCACCCGGGCAGTATGGTGCGGGATCGGTGATCATCTGGGACCGCGGCGAATGGGTGCCGGAGGGCGATCCCCACAAGGCTTATGCCAAAGGCCACCTCAAATTCACCCTCCACGGTGAGAAACTTCATGGAGAATGGAATCTTGTGCGCATGCGCGCCAGGCCGGACGATCGCGGCGACAATTGGCTCCTGATCAAGGTCGACGACGCTGCCGCGCGCGACGAGAAAGACGATATTCTGGACAAGATGCCGGGATCGGTGGTCAGCGGCAAGGGCGTCGAAAAAATCGCCAACGATCCCAAGGTTCGGAAATGGACGAGCGGCCAGCTTGCTAAACATGTCGGACCGACGGTCGAGGCTTTGACTCCGCGCCAGCGCGCTCGTGAGCCTTTGCCTGGCAAGCCGCAACGCGGGAACGGACCAAAAACGGACTCAAAAAAAGCCAAGCCGCCGAAGATCGTTTTTCCGAAGGCGGCGCGGAAGGCAAGCATCGGCGAATTTGTACCGTTCTGCCTGGCAACCGCGGTCGAAGTCCCGCCTTCCGGTGCTGGCTTCGTGCATGAAATCAAATTCGATGGCTATCGCTTGCAGCCCCTCGTCGAAAAAGGCGAGGTCCGAATCCAGACTCGCCGCGGGCTTGATTGGACCGAAAAATTTCCTTCGATTGCGGAGGCGATCGCCAGTTTGCCGATTGAAAACGGCGTCTTCGATGGTGAGGCGGTTGTCGAAGACAAAAATGGGATTGCCGATTTCGCCGCTCTCCAGGAGGCGTTGAAATCGGGGCATGGCGAGAGCATCACTTTTTATGTTTTCGATCTCCTCCACCTCAATGGCCATGATTTGAAGCCGCTGCGATTGCTTCAGCGCAAAGCAATTTTGAAGCAGGTTCTCGAGGCCGCAAGCGAGTCCGGCCCGCTGCATTACAGCGAAGAGTTTGCCGGCAATGGGGAGGAACTCATCAAACACATCTGCCGTCTGGGCGGCGAGGGGATTGTTTCGAAGCAGACCGCGAAGCCCTACCGGTCCGGCCGCAACGGGGATTGGCTCAAGGTCAAATGCGCCAATCGGCAGGAATTTGTCGTGATCGGCTACGTGCCCTCGACGAGCACGCCAAAGGCTGTGGGATCGCTCGTCCTTGGCTATTATGACAACAAGAAACTTCTGCACGCCGGGCGCGCGGGGACAGGTTACACTGCGCGAACCGCCAAGGAGCTCTTCGTCGCGCTTGAAAAGATCAGGTGCGAGCGTCCGCCCGCCGAAGGGCCGCTCCCTGCGGAAGCAAAACGCAATGTCCGGTGGGTCGAGCCTTCGCTCGTTGCGGAAATCGAATTTCGCGGCTGGACCGGAAGCAACATGTTGCGCCAGGCCGCGTTCAAGGGGCTTCGGGAAGATAAGGTTCCGTCAGAAATCATACGGGAAGCCGTCGTGCCAGATGCTCGCCACGCCCGTCCAAAACCCTCGCCTCGCTTGAGCGTACCGCTCACCCACCCGGACCGGCTGTTATGGCCGCAGGCTGGTGTGACAAAACAAGCGTTGGCCGATTATTACGTGTCCGTTTGGGACCTCATCGCGCCGCAAATCGTGGGGCGGCCGCTGTCGCTGGTGCGCTGTCCGACCGGCGTCGGCCACGGTTGCTTCTTTCAAAGACACGAATGGGAGGGCGTGGATAAGCATATCGTTGCCATCGAAGATCCCGAAGAGGAAAAGCCGCTCATCAGCATCAAGGATGTTGATGGTTTGATTGCTCTCGTGCAAGCGAGCGCGCTCGAAATTCATCCTTGGGGATGCAAGGCTAAGAGCCTGGAATCGCCCGACCGCCTCATCTTCGATTTCGATCCAGGCGATGATGTGGGCTGGACCGATCTGGTTGCGGTCGCCGAGGAGGCGCGCGCCCGGCTGCGCAAGGATGGCATCGAGAGTTTCGTTAAGACCTCCGGCGGCAAGGGCCTGCATGTCGTCGCGCCGATCATGCCGCGGTCAGGCTGGGACCAAGTGAAGGACTATTGCCGTTCCATTGCGGAAGCCATGGCCACCGACAGCCCGGATCGGCTCACCGCGACGATGGCGAAACACGCGCGCGCCGGGCGGATCTATGTCGATTATTTGCGAAACGGCAGGGGTGCGACAGCTGTCGCCGCCTATTCCACCCGGGCTCGGCCGGAGGCCGGAGTCTCTATGCCGCTGGACTGGGGGGAACTCGCGGCGATCGGCAGCGCTGCCCACTTCACCTTGGCCAATGCCGGGAGGCGGCTCAATGGCACGGGTGTCGATCCGTGGCAGGGGATGGATAAGCTCAGGCAGAGGTTGCCTGCCAAGAAAGGCCCGGCACCGCGCAAGTCCAAGTGAACCTTTACGCCGGAACTTCCTTTTAGCCTTTGCGTTCGGGCGGTGTCCCCGTCACTAGAACGCCATACCTACAACATGGAGTCACCGCGATGCCGGTTAAATCTATGAATGATCTCTTCATGCACACCTTGAAGGACATCTATTACGCCGAGAAGCAAATCTATAAGAACCTGCCCAAGATGGTGAAAAGCGCGGGTTCAACCGAGCTCAAACAAGCCTTCGAAAAGCACCGCGAAGAAACCGACCATCAAATCGAACGCCTGGAAAAAATATTCGATCAGTGCGGCGCTTCCCCGCGCGCTATCCGTTGCGACGCCATGGATGGCATTCTGGCGGAAGCCAAGGAAGTCATGGAAGAAATCGAGGACGGTCAAGTTCACGACGCCGGGATCCTGGCGGCGGCTCAGACTGTCGAACATTATGAAATCGCCCGCTACGGCACTTTGATTGCGTGGGCGGATCGGCTCGGCATGAAAGAAGCCAGCAAGCTCCTGCGCGAAACCCTCGAAGAGGAAAAGAAAACCGACCAGCTGCTGACCAAGCTCGCAGAGACCAACATCAATCGACAAGCTGCCTGAGTGAAGTTCTGAAGTCGGGGCTCAGCGATGCAACGGAAACCGCCGACCGTATTGACCCCCACGGAGGCGAGACAGGCCACCACGGGCCATAATGTGCGCTATGTCTTAGCTGCCAGCCTTTTATTAGCTTTGCTGACCTTTGCCTGCGTCTATTTGTTCGTCATGTAGGCTCAATGATGCCTCGGCCACCCGACGTGGCGGCCGAGGTATTTCTTGTCGCTCCCGCCAATCAAGTCTTGAGTTGCGCGATGCGCAAAGGTACCGGCGGATGCGAATAATAAAATAGCGCGTAGAGGCTATCTGGAGTCAGCGTCGAAAGATTGTCGCGGGTCAGCCGCGTGAGCGCGTTGATCATGGGCTGCTCGCCGACGATGCTCTTGGCAAAATTATCGGCCTGAAATTCGGCCCGCCGAGAGAGCCAGCTCGTCAGCGGCGAAAGCAGATGCAAAATAGGTCCGATCGCAGTCAAAATAATAATCAGCACCACACCAGGATCTTCGGCCAGACCGAAGGCGCTGGCAAGACCGCCGGCCCCGAAGGCCCAGCCAAGGATCGCAAAAGCGACAAAGGCGAGCACCGCTGACTGAGCAATCCGTTGCCCGATATGACCCAATTTATAGTGCCCGAGCTCATGCGCGAGAATGGACAGGATCTCCTCGGAACTATGCTTTTCCAGCAAGGTATCGAAAAACACAATGCGCTTGGCTTTTCCGAAGCCGGTGAAATAGGCGTTGCCATGCGTCGAACGCTTGGACGCGTCCATGACATAAAGCCCATTCGATTCAAAACCGCATTTGGCCAGCAAGGCCTCGATGCTGGCTTTCATCGATCCGTCCGCGAGAGGCGTGAACTTGTTGAACAAGGGTGCGATGAAAGCCGGGTAAATCAGGATCATGGCGATCATCATCGCCATCAAGGCCGCCCACCCCACAAGCCACCAGAGGTGCGGCATCGTTTGCAGCAGCCAGAACAGGCCATAGAGAGCCGGGATCCCGATTATGGCCTGCAGCGTCAACCCCTTGATTCGGTCGAGCATAAACATCGCAGGAGTAACGCGGTTGAAACCGAATCTTGCCTCTAAAGCGAAGGTGCTGAAAATTGAAAACGGGAGATTTACGACGCGCAAGATCAGTCCAAAAATCGCGACAATGGCAACGCTTCGGGACAGGCCTGGGGATAAAAATCGCGCCGCCCATTCATAGACCGGGCCCAACAACACGGTAAGCCAAAGCACTGCGAAGACGGTATCGAAGGCCGTTTCGGCCATCTCCAAGCGGGTCCGGGCCAGCGTGTAGTCGGCGGCCCGCCGATGTTCTTCCAGGCTCACTTGGCCGGCAAAGTCGGGCGGAACCTGATCACGGTGAGCTACAACGGCGGCGGCCTGACGGTACATCAGATAGATGCCAAGCAAGCCGGAAAGAACGACGGCTGTGATGATCGCGGGGGCTAGGGGACTCAAATTGACAAGTTCCTTTCATGCTGCACCGCTTATATGGTTCCGGAAATGCGCATGTCGAGTCGCGTACGGAAACGCATTTCATTCGTTTGCCCCAAAGGGAGAGTGATAAATGGATTTACAGCGCACCGCAGCCATCTGGTCTCCTCGGCTCCTCAGCGTGCTGCGGATCATCGCGGCTCTCTTGCTTCTCCAGCACGCAACGGCGAAGCTGTTCAGCTTTCCGCATGTTGCCAGTTTCGACAATCTCCAGCTTCTGTCGCTCCTAGGGATCGCTGGCATTTTGGAATTTATTGGCGGGATCCTATTGCTTCTGGGTGTGTTTACCCGTCCGGTCGCCTTCATCCTGTCCGGCGAGATGGCCGTCGCCTATTTTCTCGGCCACGCCCATCGCGGCTTCATCCCGCTCGAAAACGGAGGTGAGCTTGCCGCCCTTTATTGCTTTGTTTTTCTCTATCTCGCCGTCGCCGGCGGGGGCGAATGGAGCATGTTCAGCAAGCGCAGGGATTGGTGGGCATAGCGAGGCCAGCCCGTGAAATCTTGCTACGCGGTTTTCCATTTGATCGAGCAGCCGATCGAGGGATTTTGATCTGCCAGCGCCGAGCCGGTTGCGGCGATCGCGCGCATCGCTTCGACCAGCTCTCGCCGCGCCCCGGCCGGAGGTGGACCTGTGCGACCTTCGTCGAGGCGACCGCGATATTTGAGTTTGCGCTCGGTATCATAGCCGAAGTAGTCGGGCGTACAGACGGCCCCATAGGCGCGGGCCACGGCTTGCGTTTCGTCGTGGAGATAGGGGAACGGCAAATCATAGGCCTTGGCAAAGCGTTGCATATTGTCGAAGGAATCCTCCGGATAGGCCGTTGCATCGTTCGAGCAAATCGCGGCAAAGCCGACGCCTTCGGCCATCAACACGCGCGCATCAGCGACGAGCCGCTGGATCACGGCTTTGACATAGGGACAATGATTGCAGATGAAGACGATCACGGTCGCTTTCTTGCCCGCGACATCCTCAAGCGTGTAGCTGCGCCCATCCGTGCCGGGAAGCGTAAACTCCGGAGCCGGCGTGTCGAGAATTACGGGTGTCGGAACTGCGGCCATGGTCGTGTCTCTGCGCGCCGCTTAGAGCTCGTGGCCCTTCTTTTTCATTTCCGCGCGCACACGGGTCATCATATCCGTTGAAATCTTGCCTTGCCAGCCCTGCATCGCGGTCATGACCTCGGTCAAAAAGGCGGGCTGGGTCTCGACGTATTTTTTCCCGGCCGGGCTTTGGAAGAAGGCGACCGCCGCCCTCAAATCCTGTTCACTCATCTGCTTGGCATAAATCTGCGCGGCGATCCCGACCATTTCGTCCGCCTGCTTGTCGAACTCCGGCTTGAGCTGGATCAGGACGGCATTCAGATCGGGGTTAAGTTCCGGCCGCGTCTGCAACAAGGACGAGCCGATCTGTTCCATGAATTGTGGAATGATGATGCTGAAGGAGCGCGATATTCCGCTTTCCACGATGAGCGCACGGGCCGCGGCCAAATGCGAGGGGCTGGTCGGGGTCGCTGCGGCCGGGGCAGGGGCTGTTTGCTGCGCGCGGAGCTCGCTCGTCGCAACAAGCGGCCCAAGCAAAAGGGCGAGACAGACACTCACTTTCAGGGCGTGTTTTTCAAGAGCTGTGCGCAAGCGGAAACCTCCAAACGGGGCAGCTGCCCAACAATGATGCGAGAGCCACACGGCCTCCGCGCGTTTAATCGAGCGTCCCAAAAATTTCTATGCCGGCGGGACCGGCACTGATCACGGCGTTGGCCACGCCGATGAAGAGACCATGTTCGACGACGCCCGGTATAGCAGAAAGACGCTCGGCCAAGTGGTCCGGGTCAGGAATCGCGCCAAAAAAGCAATCCACAATGTAGTTCCCATTGTCGGTAACGAAAGCTTGGCCGCCTGGGTATCGGCGCAACTGGATCTCGCCATGGCAGCCGGTGGCTTTCGCCGTCGCCGCCATCATCCGCTTTGTGACTTCGACGCCGAAGACGGTGATTTCCACCGACAGGGGGAATTTGCCGAGTATTCCGACCAATTTGGACGAATCGGTGATGACGATCATGCGCCGCGAGGCAATGGCGACGATTTTCTCGCGCAGAAGCGCGCCGCCGCCGCCCTTGATCAAACGCAGTTGCGGATCGAACTCGTCGGCGCCGTCAACCGTCAAATCGAGTTCGGGCATTTCATCGATCGACGCCAAAGGGATCGAATAAGCCTCGGCCAGGGTGCGGGTACGCTCGGAGGTCGGTACGCAGATCACATCCAGCCCTTCGGCCACCCGCGCGCCCAAAAGCTCGACGAAATGGGCCGCCGTCGTCCCGGTGCCGAGGCCAAGGCGCATACCGGGGGTGACAAGCTCCAATGCCTGCGCGGCGGCAAGTCGTTTGGCATCATCGGGGGTCAGAGCTGACATGGGGGAACTCTTGGCAGGATTTGCCTTGAAAGCATGATCGCGAAACTTTGCATAGGTTTCGGACCAGATCATGGTGCAAAGACGGGTTAGTCTCTCACGGGCGGCGGCGTCAAGGTTGCGGCGGGCAGGAAACTCGAGTGAGACTTGGCAATATCTCCGCAAAAGGACAATATTCGCGTACCGATTAAGACCAATTCATTTTCAGGGCCAATGGAGGATCCTGTGCCAGACCCGACCCCCAGCACGGAAGCGATTACGATCGAGGCGGCGTATCAAGATGAAGTGAAGGCATTGTTCCATGTATTGATTATGAACTTAGCCAGCGGATCTGTTAGCCGCGAGAACGATCAGCACCACGCCGAAAGGTTTGCCGCCGGCCTCAACATTGCGAAACGAGCCAAGGAGCTGGCCCTGAAAGCCCTGGTCAATGCGCTGGTGGCGGAGGTGCCGGCAGCGGAAAGGGCGGCAGGGAGCAAAAAAATCAAAAAAGCATAGCGACGTTGCTCGCGTTGGCAACGCGCCGCCAATTTCATTTTTGCAGGCGAGGCTGCCACGACAGATCGTCCGACAACACATAGATGGTGATGGCCAGCAGCATCATGAAAAGCCCAACCCAAAACAGTTTTGAATGATGCAAATGCCGCCAGTCGGGGCGTGGGCGATCCTGCGCCGCTCCATGATGATGCTCATGCTTATTCACGCTCATATCCGCTCCCTGTTCATCTTAAATCTCACAATCACCTTGGCGGGGCCCTCTTTCGGTAAGCCCCGCTGACCCTTTCCAAAGCGGCACCGGACAAAAGAACCGGCCCAAAAGATGAGCGCCGCGCTTGGCGAACATATATGCGTCTCGGCCCTCAATCGTACCAAAATGTTTCGCGTGAAACATTTTCTGGAGCAAAACCTCCGAAACCTGTATCCAGTCGCTGGAAATGCCTCAGAGGGTGCCTATGAAAAATCTTGTCCTAACCGCCTGCGTTTCCGCGGTCCTAATGGCGGCAAGCGCTGCCCCGTCATTCGCGGCCGACGCCTGCCAGACCTATTGCAAGGCGACAGCGAATTCCTGCCGGGAGCAATGCTCCGATCCCCAGGAGCAGGAACAGTGCATCTTCGAGTGCAGTCGCTCGGAGTGCAAGGCGAACTGCAACCGCATTGAGGAAGCCTGTACGCAGCACTGTCCGAAATCCTGAGGTTAGCTGCAGCGATTGGCTCACTTGGGAAAGAGCGCCATCGCCTCGGTGGCAAGGACCCCACCCGTGATTGCGATTGTCTCAAAGGGGGTGGCGTTGGCCACCGCTTGGCCGGTTAGCATGATCTGACCGATCTTGGTGGCCAGCTGCTCAATCGAGGCGGCGAAGACCACCCGGCCGATGCCGCACCAGACGATCGCGCTCATGCACATGGGGCAGGGTTCGCCAGAGGTGTAAAGCGTCGTGCCCTTGAGTTCATCGGCCGGCCGGACGGCGACGAAGCGGCGAATCGCCACCATTTCTCCATGCGCGGTTGGGTCGTTGGTAGTCTTGCCGAGATTGCGGCCGGTCGAAACGACCGCGTCCTCGCGCACGATCACGGCGCCGAATGGGAAGTCTCCGCGGGCGGCCTCGGCGAGGGCCATTCGCATGAAGCGCTCGTCGCCGGGAAGCGGCGCCATCTCCTTCGCCGCGGCATTGGCCCGGCCCGGAACCGCGAGCGCCGCGCCCGCAAGGCCGGTGCCCAGCAGGCCCGCCAAGGCTTGACGCCGGTCGGGGCCAGGGGGGTGGTTTGGATCGCCGCAGCGCCTGCTCATTGCATCTCCCAAAAGGCTAGGTCAGTTCCTCGTCTCTCAAAGAGACGAAAACCAGCACGCCGAGCATCGTCATAAGAATGCGGAAGGCACTCTGCACGGCGTCGAAATCGCGGGCCTGCCACATGCCGAACCATTCGCCACCAATTGCGACGAAGCCGCCTTCATAGAGGAGGAAACCGAGGGTCAGTCCGGCGACCGCCAGGTTCTTGGCCTGCTGGAAGGACTGCGCCTTGCCCCGAAGCTGCCGCGCCATCGCCAGCGTGCCGAGAGCGCACAGCACCGAGGTGATGACTTCGGTCGCGATGATCAGGATATAGCTGGCATGGTGAAGGATGGGCGAGGTTATCGCGCGCCAGCGGATGTCGGACGCCGCCGGAATCTCGTCCATGTCGAGGATGTGGGTGACAAAGGTGAAGTTGGTCCAATAGTCCGTGATATTGCCGAAAGCGACAAGCGCCACGTAGAAGGCGATGGCGGCGACGCAGGCAATCTTGGCGAGGCGGATGGCAAGCATGATTTTTTCCTCCCCGCGCTGCGCTTGTGCGTGTGGCGTTCAGATGACCGAATCATTCATATCATAGCAACGACTTTTCCGCGCGGGCAGGGCGAGCCGAAGACGGCTCCGCATGTTGCTGACGATAGTCTCGCGGCGCGAGGCAGAAGCTTTGTTTGAAGGAGCGGCTGAAGTGCGACAAATCATTAAAGCCCCAGCGAAAAGCAATGTCGGAAATACGATCGCCCGCATGGCTATGAGCCAACAATTCCCTGCGGCAATTTTCAAGCCGACGCTTCCAAACATAACGCATCAAGGATGTGTCGTCATCGTTGATGATGTGATTGATATAGCGTGGAGACATTCCCACGCCACGCGCCACCATCGCGGTGTTCAGCTCCGGATCCTGAAGATTTTCTTCCACGAAGTTTTTGATTCTATTCATCGCGATGACGCGGTGCCGCGAGGCACTCCCATCCATAGGGCGCGGCGAGCCCAGCGCCAAGGTCAGCAAATCAATGCAATGTTCAGCCAGGTTGGAAAATTCGCGCGCAGGCAATTCGGCGGCATGATGAGCCGACGACCGTATGAAGTTTGCCGCGATCGAGCCCATTCCCGCATCGCCCGGAACACGCAGCGCAAGATAGTCCTCAATTTTAGCGGCCCTCTCTCTCAGCATCGGCCGGGGGATGGAGACAATCAGTTTCTCGAATTTCTCCGGACAGTCGATGCGATGCGGTCTGGTTGCGTCATATATCGTCATGTCTCCGGGGTTCAGAAAAACCTCGCGTCCGTTTTGTTCCAGCCGATAGGCGCCCGAGAGCAGAATAACTGCGAAGAAGGAATCGTGGCTGTTCTGCAGCGGTTCGCAGGGGAGGCGTTCGAGGGTGATGGCATTCGATCTGATCGAAGAAAGGCGAAGCTCTTTCCATGGATAGATCGTCATCTCGTTGAACAGGCGACCGTCGGTGGGCGGCGTGATCTCGACATTCGCATATTCCCGGCCGATCACCTCGCGCAGCCAGTCGCGTCGCTGATGGGGCGGAAGATCGTCTGTCGAGAGTTTCAGGCTTTCGGCCATCCTTGTCCTTCCCGTTGTCTTGCCCCCCGAGCTCCGCAAGGCGTCGTATAAAATAGCCGTTTCAGTCAAGTTTTTGCGCCGTCGCATGCATGTTTAGCATGACATGAGGGGCCTATGCTCCCCCTCTCTTGTTGAACCGGTTTGAGCACCGGCGGACCCCGACGAACCGAGGATGGATATGAAACAGCAGCCTCCCGATCCGACCAATATAGTTTTGCTGAGAGGAGCGGCCCTGTGGCTGTTGCTGGCGTTGGTGTTGGCATGGTGTCTGGTCGGGCTCAAACTTGGCTCTCCCTTCCTGCAGGCAATTTTTGCCGGAAAGTCGACCCGGCTGCTTCAGTCGCATATCGACTTCCTGCTGATGAGCGCCCTGATCTTGGGGTTCTACGCGGCCAAGGTTCCATTGCATTGGACGATCCGCTGGGCGATGGTCATCGGCGCCTTCACCAATTCGAGCCTGTTTCTGCTGCAGTCCCTGTTTCCCGTGCTGGATTCGCCGGTGCCCGTGGAAGGTCTGTTCCCGACAATTTTTCGGGGCTATTTGATGAGCAGCCTGTCATTGACCACTTACGGGTTCGGCGCGGCGGCGATCACGGTCCTGCGGGCGACGTTTCGGGGCGCGTTCCCTCAATCCGTTCTCGATAAGCGAGACTGAGGGTCGGCGCTCATTTGGCTTGCGGCGTGCAGACGACCGAATCGTTCAGGACATAACAGATCGACATCATGCCGGTGCGCAGATCGACCCTGAAGACGCCGCCTTCGCGTTCATGGCGCGAGGCGACGAGGGAATATTCGCTTGGCGCCTGGGGTCCCGCGCCTTCGCCGGAGGGGTAGCAGAGGGTTATGCCAACCGCGCCGGCCTTCAGGCCATATTGGCAGGCGCCGATCTCGCCGGTTGCCCGATCGAGCCGATAGACCCGATTTAGATCGGTTTCCGGGGCCGCCAGAAATTCATAATTAGCGGCCATCGCGGCAGGCGCGGCGACAAAGAAGGCCATTCCAGCAAAGAGGCCAAGCCTCTTGCGCGGCGAGCAGAAAGGCAAAAACCACATCGTCCGAGCTCCCAAACCTCATCCCGAGGGCGATTCGCAGCCCGTTAGCTTTATACGCGAGCGGAGAATTGCGCGAGAGGGCACGGGGCAGCGGCGCGATTCCCTTTTGAGGGACGGCAGGTCTCGACGGCCCGCTTTTCGCCGCCGACAGCGCCTCTGATTGCTAGATCTCAACAAATCAATGACTTGAACAAAACTCAGGAAAGCTCTGGCATTTTTTGCAACTCTGCCCTAGAGCGGGATCTAGAGCGGGATGAGGAAAAGTGGAAACCGGTTTTCCGCCCACATCCCGCTCTAAACTTTTGGAATCGATCACGTTCATGATTTTGGATTGTTTCAATCCAAAATCATCGTGATCTAAGGCCCGAGGATGACACACGCCGCGACCCTTCAGCCCCTGATTGTCTTCGATCTCGACGGCACGCTCGCCGATACAGCGGGCGATTTGGTGGCCACCCTGAACCTCATTCTCGACCGAGAGGGCTTGGCCGCACTCCCGCTGGCCGTCGCTCGCCCGCTAGTTGGCGGAGGAGCGAAGGCGTTGATCCAACGTGGGCTTTCGGTCCACGGCATCCAAGTGAGCCCGGCCCGCCTCGACGCGATGTTGGCGGATTTCCTTGCTCATTACGAGGCGCACATCGCGGACAGGACGGTCCTCTTTCCGGGCGTCCCCGAGGCTCTCGACCGCTTCGAGGACGCCGGCTTTGCGTTTGCGGTCTGCACCAACAAGGTAGAACAGCCTTCGGTCCTGCTGTTAACCGCGCTGGGTGTTGCAAGCCGTTTCCGGGCCATTTGCGGCAAGGACACATTTGCGGTCTCGAAGCCCAATGGCGAAGCGCTTTTGCAAACCATCGCGCGGGCAGGGGGCGACCGGCGCCGCGCAATCATGGTCGGCGATTCCAAGACCGATATCGACACCGCGCGCAATGCCGACGTTCCAGTCGTGGCGGTCAATTTCGGCTATACGATCGAGCCCGTCGACAGTTTCAAGCCGGACCGGGTCATCGGCCATTTCGATGAATTATGGGCCGCTGTCGAAGCGTTGGGGGTGGCGTAGGGGGCGGGATACGAAAGATTCGCATCCCCTTTGGCCCGCACGACGACCGCGAAACCGGTTTCCATTTTCGCGGATCCTGGGCTAGAAACACATCCGCCTTGACTTGGAGCGGCGGCGTTTCATAAAGGGCAGACCCTTGGCGTTGAAACGCCCGGAGGGCGCGTAGCTCAGCGGGAGAGCACTCCCTTCACACGGGAGGGGTCACAGGTTCAATCCCTGTCGCGCCCACCATTAAAACCCCAAAGATGTTCGCGCACTCGACGCGAAGGTTCGCGCTCTACTCACCGAGGTAGCGGATAAAATCTGACGCTTGGAACTTGCTTTTATGCGCGACATCTGGCCGACATGGTAGGCAGGTCAACGCCCGCCGATGTTAGAGATATTCTGCTGCCGTAGCGGCTATGAATTTCGCAGCGATGTCTACAACAACAGCCCCTACTACGCCCAATGCGCCTTTAATAAGGTGAAACCGATTTTCCCTTGTACTCTTCGTAATTTCGATTTCATCTCCCCGATTGAATTTTATGTACGAGAGTTCGGTCCATTTATCGACTGCCCGTTCAGCGTAACTCGCAGACCATCCAGCCAATGTGTATGCCACGTATACCCCAAGCCCAGAAAATAAAAAAAATCGGCTAAATTGAAGGAAATTGCTTCCGCTTCCGCCTATAAAATGCGGAAGGATATCAATGACAAGAATGACTACGATAATGGCAGTAGCAAATTGGCTGAGTTTAGGTATCCAATGGCTATAAGCTTGTAGCCATTTCATAAATTTATTTTCGGGAGAGCGAGGTATTGTATGTAGCCATTCATCTATCGCTGCCATAAATGCCCTGGCGACTGAATAATCAACATATGTGATCTCCACCGACGCGGTATGCTGCGACATCATCTGAATGAAGCGCGGCAGGGCTATGATGGAGCTTTCCCGCATTCGCCGTTCTACTGCAAGGCGCGAGATCAAGCGAACAGAAATGCTATAGGTTTGCGGTTTGGAGACGTTTGGTAAAATCACGAGAAGTTCGTATTTTAGGAGCACGCTTTCTACTGGCTCGGCACCGCCAGAAATTTGAAACTTCAATCGCTCAAAAGAGTTAAATCGATCCTTGGTATTTCTGAGATAGTAAATGGTGAAACAGACCGTTGATGATACTACTTGATACTGTTCCCATGTTTGCATAAGGCGATGATGTAATTGATCAATATCGTCGATGCTAAGGTGTATTGGATCATCGTAATACTTACTTGTGGTTTCTGATTTACCAGTAAGTTCAGTATAGATCTGTTGTAGTTGTTGCATTGTTATCGTTGTGCCGGCGACCACAACACTACTATGCGAGGGGCCGGTGTCCGAGCCTGCGGAATGGTTTGAAGTAGGCATATCGAAACCTAATGTAAATTAATGAATTTAACGTGCGCCGGAGCTTCTATATTTAGTAGTATGCGCCTTTCAGCGCGTCGCTGTCAAAATCTCGTAAGCATCAATCTGGAACGGGGCGATGGTTGACGTTCTTAAATAAATGGGGCGCAGCGCTCCTGGCGCTCCTTCCACCGCCCGTCTTTTCCAGGCCCGTCAGCAAGGATAGGCCCCCGTCGTCTTGCCCGGGGGCCTCTGCGCGGTCCCTGGACCCACGCGCCTTTCATTTTTATCAAAGGGAGATTGCCGACGCCATCGGCGCCCCTGAAATCGAGCGCTAACGTTGCAAAAAAGCCACGCGCATTGGCTTCAGCGCTTTGCTTGCGGCGCGCGCCCTCAGCCCCCCGCGCTTTTCTTCTCGCTGTCCAAATGAGCGAGCTGGGCTGCGTCATAGCGTTCGCCCGCGGCCGAGTCCGCGGGGATCGCTTCGGCGAGCGCGGCAAGATCGGCTGATGACAGGCGGAGATCCAGCGCGCCCAAAGCCTCGGTGAGCCGGTCCCGCCGCCGCGCTCCGACAAGAGGGACGATATCGGGCCCCTGCGCGAGAACCCAGGCGATGGCGACTTGAGCGACAGTTCCACCCAAATCGCTGGCGATGGATCGCAGCCGCTCCACCAGGGCGAGGTTCTTCTCAAGATTTTCCCCGCGGAAACGCGGACTGATGCTGCGGAAGTCAGCCTCTCCGCTCCGGTTGTGCGACCAGTGTCCGCTGATCAGGCCGCGCGACAGCACGCCATAGGCCGTGATGCCAATCCCGAGCTCGCGGCAGACCGGAAGGATCTCGTTTTCGATCCCCCGCGAGATCAGCGAATATTCGATCTGCAGGTCGCTGACGGGATGCACCGCATGGGCGCGGCGGATCGTATCGGCGCCCACTTCGGAGAGGCCGATATGGCCGACGTAGCCGGCCTTGATCAGATCGGCAATGGCGCCGACCGTGTCCTCGATCGGCACCGCCGGATCGAGGCGGGAGGGGCGGTAGATATCGATGCGATCGGTCCCGAGGCGCCGCAGCGAATAGGCGGCAAAATTTTTCACGGCCAGCGGCCGGGCATCCACCCCGGTCCAGCGTCCGGCGGGGTCGCGTAAGGAGCCGAACTTAACGCTGATCCGCACATTGTCGCGATTGCGGCCGCTCAGCGCTTCTCTAATGAGCATTTCATTATGGCCCATGCCGTAGAAGTCGCCCGTATCGAGCAGCGTAATCCCGGCTTCCAGGGCGGCATGAAGGGTGGCGACGCTTTCGGTGCGGTCAGCGGGGCCGTAAAGATCGGACATGCCCATGCAGCCAAGTCCGATGGCGGAGACCGTCGGTCCGGTCTTCCCGAGCTTGCGTTCCAACATGATTGTCTCTCCATGATTCTTGCGAATCTTGCAGGCTACTCTTGCAGACTACGCTTTGGGGCTCATCTCTTTTCTCGGCACACCAATTTGACGATCTCATCTGGAGTGGTGTCCGACCTGACGGCAGCAGACTTCATGTTCAATTAGGGCATGCTTATGCTGCCCGTGAGATAGGACGATCAAGAATATAGGCGGGTGTTTAGCGGCGCGCCCGCGTATTCCAGGATAGGGCGGACGAAAATGCGATCCGGAAACATCTTTGCCAATGTCCCCGAAAAGCTCGACGATGAACAACTCCTCACTTTGTTTTCCTCGCCGCACGTGAAGATCGAACGGATCGTGTCGACAGGACACTCGAGTCCGACGGGGTTTTGGTTCGATCAAGACTGGACGGAATGGGTGATCGTCTTGTCTGGATCGGCCGGCCTCCGTATCGAAGGCGAGGGCGCAACGAGAACGCTCCGGCCCGGAGACTATGTCGAGCTTCCGGCCCATACCAAACATCGCGTCGATTGGACGGACAAAGGTCGGCCGACCATTTGGCTGGCGGTGCATCTCGTCAGCTCTTGATCTCAACACCTCACCCTGTAGCAAAGCGATCTCGTCGAGACGTTACTGCAATCAGATAGGTCATCAAGGTCACCGCATGAAACCTGGCGGTGTCGGCGCTTGGAACGAGCCACAGCTATTGAGCACCGCATCATTGTTAAACATGCCGGACATAGCCGCGACCATGCCAGTCGCAACTGGCACCGAGTGCATTGCGCGCGGGTCTCAGTCTGCTCGCCGTCGTTGCTGCGTGGTGAGACACGATATTGGTAGCTGAGTCGCTACACATGTGATCACTATTCCGTGAAAAGCGGGCCAGCGTGCAAACGCCGAAAGCGACATAACCATTTTTGATTCATTGATTAAATCAAACGATTTCCCGGGTGCTCCTTCCGCGCGTAATTTCCGCAAACACCGCTGGCGGAAAGGGCACGAGAAACTCTCAAGCTCAACCAACGAGCGGCAACTTTCCAGAGAGGCTAATGACATGAGCTTGGTAACTGGAACAACACGCGCCGGTGAGGCTGCCGCCGTCACCGAAACGCCGGTATTCGACGGAAAGCCGGTCTTGATCGGCACTGCCGTAATCTGCGTTTTCTATCTCTGCGTGCGTATCTATGAGCAGTATTTCGGCTGGTACGCGGGACTCGACTCGTTCGCTCCCGAGTTCACAACCTACTGGATGACCATCCTCTATATCGAGGAACCGGTCGAATTGATCTCCTTCCTCGCGCTGATCGGCTGGATGTGGAAGACCCGCGACAAAGACATCGCGAGCGTCCAACCGCGCGAAGAACTGCGGAGAACATTCTATCTACTGAGTTGGCTCGTCGTCTACGGTGTCGCGATCTACTGGGGCGCCAGCTTCTTCACGGAGCAGGACGGCACCTGGCATATGACGGTTATCCGCGATACCGACTTCACGCCTAGCCATATCATCGAGTTCTATATGAGCTACCCGATGTATATCGTCATGGGCGTGGGCGGCTTCATGTATGCACGGACGCGGCTTCCGATCTTCGCCCTCAAGGGGTGGTCGATTGCCTATGTTCTCCTGTTCGTCGGCCCGTTCATGATCTTCCCGAACGTTGGTCTCAATGAATGGGGTCACACCTTCTGGTTCATGGAGGAACTGTTCGTTGCTCCGCTGCACTGGATGTTCGTCTTCTTCGGCTGGTTCACCCTCGCCGTCTTCGGCGTGTCGCTGCAGATCTTCGGCCGGATCCAAGAGCTTTGCTCTGGCTATGAAGATGTGCTCGGTCTCGAACCGGCTGAATAAATAAGCGCTGGCGGGACAGTTCCAGGACCGTTTCCGCCGACGTCTCGGCCCATGGAACGGCAGTTCCGGAAGGCGTATTCTCTTAGCTGTTGGGATTAGGACCAAACCAGATATGCTCAAGTAATCCGGCGCCGGTTTTCCGGAAATCATGTTCGGCGGAGCAACGTTGAGACAGGAGCGTCTCCCTGTGACTAACTGAAACGGAATTTCCCCCGCCGCATGAACAGCGGCGGGGAAAATTATTTGGGAGGTTGACACAATGACGATACGAGGAATGGCCGCATGGCTTCTTGCCATGGTTCTGCTTACCTCGGCCGCGCATGCACATGGGGGGGTGAGCATGCAGTATAAGAGATGCATTTTGCGGATTGGCCCGGATCTTATGTTCTACACCGGCTACCAGCCGCAAAATTCCCGGGAAGAGTTTTGTGACGATATTCCAAGTACAGGGCACACAGTTGTCGCGCTCGACATGCAGGACACGGAACTCCGGGATATGACCACGGAAATCCGGATCATCAAGGATTTGGGAACCCATACGCGGATGAACGGCCTGCCGGTCCTGACCGATGCGGAATTGGCGAGTCCCGAAATTTTGGATCCTGTTACCATCGCCTATGTAGCGCCGAAGAAATATCCTACCGGCACGCTCACTTTTGAACACACCTTTCCCGAATATGGGGAGTTCATAGGTATCGTGACGGTGAAGAACAGTCACGGCCAGACCTATGTGTCTCAGTTCCCGTTTTCGGTGGGGCAAAGCGTGCGCAAAAGCCTGCTTTTCTATGGCCTGATGGTTTTAGCGGCCGTCGGTGGCGTTTTTGGCTTTTGGTATTACAGCCGCGGTCATAAGGCCGCCCCGACAAAAAAGGCAGTGTAACCGTCGGTGGGGGTATTCATTTTTGCAGGTGCCCATGACCGGCGTCGTGCGTCAAAGTCCCGGCCCTGAGCCGGGTAGATTGGACCGCAAACGCGGGCGTGAGTGCGGCCGTGAAGACTTCGGCATCGAGCTGACCCTGATCGATTGAACGCGGTCGCCTCTCACTTTTAAGTGATAGGGCTGCGTGCTCGTTGAGGCGTGTGCATAACCGGAAGATATAAGAGCCACTGAACGCTTTGCACGGCAAATTTGATGTTCTGGCTGCCGCAAGGGAATATAATTGTTTTGGAAGGACGCGGTACAACACGTGCTTTCTCTATTGCCTTCACCCCCTCTGACGTTGGCGTATGGTCAAACGGAGACAGAGCTATGATGCTCGTTTCCATTGGGCCGGCCAATAAACACTGAGTATGGAACTCTATCAGATCATGCATTTCATCGCGGTCGTCGAGACCGGCAGCTTCACGAAGGGCGCGGACCGCGCGGCCGTTTCGCAGCCGGCTATCTCGGCCAGTATCGCGAGACTTGAAGCGGAATTCGATGTCCAACTGTTGGACCGGCGGCGCTCCCCGATAGCTCCAACCATTGCGGGAGAGCGTTTGTTCGAAGCGGGCAAAGCTATTCTGCACGTATGCAATGCGGTGAAAGGCGATCTCGCGGCGATCGCCAGACCCAAGCTCCTGAGAATAGGCATCCTCCAATCCCTCTCCAGCCGTCAGGTCTCCAGGCTGCTCGGTTCTTTCAAGCGCACCTATCCGCAGGTGGCGATCGAAATGTTCGACGGCGTTTGTGACCAGCTGATCGGAATGCTGGCGGATCGACAGGTCGATACAATCCTGACCATCTTTGACGAATATGCCGCGAAGTTCCCTAGCCGCGTTCTCTTCGAGGAACCCTATTCTTTGGCCGTTCCGGAAGGTCATCGTTACGCCCTGCGAAAGAGCGTGAAACTTGCCGATTTGAACGACGAACCTCTCATCGTGCGGACCCGCTGCGATAGATACCAGGAGGTGACCGATCTCCTTGTCGCTCGTGGCGTGAAGCTCCGAGTTGTGTATCAAACGGATCAAGACGATAGGGCGCTGGCTCTCGTCGCCGCCGGAGTAGGCATAGCACTTGTTCCCGCCCATTTCGAGGTGCCAAGCGTCAAGCAGGTGCCGGTGTCGGACTTGGGCCTTTCTAGAGCGATCGGACTTCTTTGGTCGCGTGAACGAGAAAACGATTTGAAGGAATTCATTAAGTTCGCCGAATGCCATTGCTGGACCCAATAGGATCGGTCATTCAACGTTTAGCCGGTTGTCCGGGTGGGATCATGCTCTAGGCGGCAAGGTCGGCGACAACCGAGTCAAGAACCGGAAAGCCTTCGGCGCTGACCCGGATGCGGCCTTGCGGCGTATACTCGACCATGCCGTCGGCAAGGAGCGAAGCGACGCGGCGAGGGTCGAGGCGGCGGCCTGACATCGTCTGAAATTCGAGCGGCGCGATTCCTTCCGAGAGGCGCAAGCCCATGAGCAGAAATTCATCGCCCTGAGCCTCGGCGGACAAATATTCATCCTCCACCAAGGCATGGCCGTCGTCCTCGACCAAACTCATCCAGCTTTCAGGATGACGTTCGGTCGCTTGGGCGCGGCGGCCGTTTGCCGACAGGATCCGACCATGCGCGCCGGGCCCGACCCCGACATATTCGCCGTACCGCCAATAGATGAGATTATGCCGGCTCTCCGCGCCGGGGCGGGCATGATTGGAGATTTCATAAGCGGGAAGTCCGGCCTTCGCCGTGACCTCCTGCGTCACGTCCCATAAGGCGCGGCCGCAATCATTGTCGGGGGGAACGAGTTTGCCGGCATCGCGCAAGCGCTCGAACATTGTCCCTTCCTCGATCGTCAGTTGATAGAGCGAGAGATGGTCCCTCGAACGCAAGACCGCCGCTTGCAGTTCATCGCGCCACGCGGCCGGAGTTTGGCCCGGCCGAGCATAGATCAGATCGAAGGAATAGCGTTCAAAGATGGAGGCGGCGAGATCCACCGCGCTCATCGCTTCAGCCACGGAATGGGTTCGACCCAGGGCTTTAAGGTCGGAATCGTTCAACGCCTGCACGCCCAGAGAAACACGGTTCACGCCGGCGGCGCGGAAACCCCGAAATCGTTCGGCCTCAACACTGGTCGGATTGGCTTCGAGCGTGATTTCGGCATCCGGCGCGAGGGTCCAATGGCCGGCAATCGCATCGAGAATTGCGGCGACGGTTCCGGCCTTCATCAGAGAGGGTGTGCCGCCGCCGAAGAAAATCGAAGCCACGGAACGCCCCTGCGTTAATGCTGCACGGTGAGTGAGCTCCGCCTTGTAAGCTTCGATGAAGCGGTCCTCGTCGATTGGTTTCGCGCGCACATGGCTGTTGAAATCGCAATAGGGACATTTGCTGAGGCAGAATGGCCAATGCACATAGATCCCGAAACCGGGATCGGCGGCAATCTTGGCTTGCGCGGGCATCTTCATCTTGGGTCATGCCCTCTTTGAACGATCACTTTGGTCCTGCGCATCCTATGGATCCACGTCTGGTCAAAGTCGCGCCACATTCAGGGGCAAACTCGCCAGCTGCGCGACCGTTTGCGGTTTGGACGTCAAATCCGCCGCCTGAAATCCAGATTCGGCGCGATTTCTTAAGAATGGGTTCACCACGTTTGCTTAGCTTGGATTTGCACAGCTTGGAAAGGCATCGAATTGGTGCGGGCGTATATGAGTACAGGTGATCATTGAGTTATCTTGAACCGCCGCCAATGCCGGCCCCTGTCATCGTCATGAAGGATGTCGGCGGTTTTGTCACGGATTACCAGAACCGCACTGCACTCTATCGCGCGTCCGACCGGGAGGTCAGATTGCATGAGTGCCGCTCAGCTTGCACCCTGGCGCTCAGCCTGCCCAATGTTTGCGTCTATCCAAATAGCACGCTCAAATTTCATCTGGCCTACGATCCCCGCAATCATGAGCCCAATGCCGAGGTTTCCCGGCAGCTGTTCGAGTCCTACCCGCCCGCGGTCCAGGCACGGCTTGGAACCTTGACGCGGAACTATAAGGTCTTGACCGGCAGCGAGTTGATCAAGCTTGGCATTCGGGATTGCAGCGAGCCGCGCACCATGGTCGCATCGGCGCCCGCGCGGAAATCTCCCGAACCGGCGATGGTTGCCTCGCGCGAGTCGGCTCCGCAGTCGCCGGTGTTCGCCGGTCTGATGACCAAGATGCTGTCCGTGTTCGGAGCCGGCGGGGAAGTCGGGAGCACGGTGCGCGAGCGGGCTTTGCCGCCACGCGTAGTGGCGAAAGTTCCCGCAAGCGAACCGACCGAGATTCCGCTGCCTCTGGAAAGGCCGGCCGAGTTCAAGCAAAGCAACGACGCAATCCTGGCGGAAGCTGCGCCACAGCCGAAGGCGGACACGACCGCTCAATCCCCGGTCACGCCAGCGCCGGAAGAGATCGCCGCAGCCGTCGATATTCCGGTGCCGCAGCCCCGGCCTATGAATTTGGCGCTTTCGTTTGCGCATAAGCCCGTCAAATACACTTTGCCGAAGATCATTACCGGGGGTCAGCCGATCCTGCCCCCAGGCTTCAGGGCCTATGCGGAATTCGGCCGCTAGAGCATGTTCCGAAAAAGTTGACCGACTTTTTCGATCAGAACATGCTCCCACTCGTTGAACTTGAGCGATTCCTTTTCGATCAGATGATTCCATCTGATCGGGAAGCGCTCTAGCGCGCGATCTTCTAGGGGCTCCAAGACAAGGCGTCCGCTTTTATCGCGTTGCGGGCTTCCAATTCCGTGGACCATCCTGCAAGGGGGCGGCCTCGGGCCGCTTGGGCGCTCCCGCCCGAAGGAGCCCGGTTCCACCGGGGGCGCGCCGACTCGGCTTGGTTTCGACAATCACCGTCCTTTTAGCCCCTTCGCGGCCGCTGGAGGTCACGATCTGCGCGCTGTTGCGGGAGGGAGCCATTTTCAAAAGTTCGGCACGGACCTGTTCCACCGGCAGATCCATCAGCGATGCGGCGATTTCGGCTTGCTGTTGCAGCTCGTCCGTCAAGCCCTGCGCGGCGATGATCGCCTCCTTGAGGGTCGGCGGATCGTAGCGCACCCGGCGCGAACCGTATTTTGTGTTCCAGACGGCAGCCATGACAGACTTTCCCAGAGCGGCGCCCACGCTATGTTGCATCGCAATAGAGTATTTTGCAAAGCACTAGAAATCAAGCCTGCGCTCGACCAAATAAGCGTGACCCAATAAAGACGTTCGGCGAGGTGTGGATCCGCCTTTCGTTCGGACGGGTCCTCGTATATCGGGCTCGCGCGGGTCGAGGGCTGCGCGCCGGCGTTATGCATCGCTCACGAAATCCTTTCCGAAGATCAGAATCCTCGGCGGCTGCTGTGGAACTGATCATCGGCACGTCGCCGATCTCCCGCGCTCTCGCGGGAGATCGGCGACGTGCAGACAGGCTCTCGTTGCGAGCCTGCCGCTCCGCTACACCGAACCCTATGACGCCAGGGCGCCGCCGAAATCTTCCGGTCAGAGATGCGCCAGATAATCGGCAAGGCGCTCGAGGGTTTGGGTCCAACCCACCTCGAATCCCATCTTTATCGCCGCCTCGCGATCGGCGTGAGTTTCGAGGCGGGTGTCGATCGTCAGCTTGGTCTTTCGCTCTTGCTCGGCGAAGCTGAATGTCACAAGCGCGCGCGGGGGCAGCCCGCCGCCGCAGGGATGGCTGTCGTCCGCCGTGCCTTTGTAGACGATCCGCTCGGGCACGATGATTTCCTGATAGGTGCCCTTGCAGGGATAGATGACGCCGTCGGGTCCGCGCATGTGAAGCAGGAAAGCACCGCCGACCCGGAGGTCGACCTCACAGCTGGGACAGGTGAATCCCTTGGGGCCCCACCACTGCATCAGATGCTTCGGATCGGCGAACATCTTGAAGACAAGCTCACGCGGCGCATCGAAAATCCGCGTGAAGACGATGGCAGGCGCGTCGGACATGGATCCGGCTGTTGTTGCTACCATGACCTCACCCTTTCAAAGCAAACGTCTCACGGCGCGACATAGACCATCCAGGAGAGGCCAAAGCGGTCAGCCACCATGCCGAAGTTTGAGGAAAAGAAGGTCTTGGCCAACGGCATCTGAACCTCCCCGCCATCCGCCAGAGCATCAAACCGCTTCTTGGCTTCGGCGTCGGTAGGCACGGTGAGACTAAGCGAAATGCCTTGAAAGTTCGGCTCCCCTGTGGCCCTTCCATCGGAAGCCAACAACGTCGTGTCGCCGATGCGGAAGCTCATATGCATCACCTTGTCTTCTGCTGTGGGCGCGCACATGGCAGCCTGGGGTTCAGGGTTGTCCTTGAAGCGCATGAGCATCGTGACTTCGGCGCCGAGCGCATTTTGGTAGAATTCGACCGCCTCGTCGCAGCGGCCGTTGAAGTTCAGGTAAGGTTGGATTTGCATTGTTTGTCCTCTTCAACGGTTTGGGGCAAAGCCCCGTTTAGGATGGCTGTTAATTTCGTTTCGCCAAACATTCTTCCAGGCGCTCCAGGCTTTGCGTCCAGCCGGCCTCCATCCCCGCAAGATAGGCGGCCGCATAGGCGACCAGGGCGACAGCGCGCGTTTCCAGAGTGAGTTTTGTCCCGCCACCGTGCTCCGCGAAAGTGACGATGGTAAATCCATCGAGGATCGGCGTCCCGTCGTTGTCCGTCGCAATATTCGTGAATGCCAGGCGCTCGGGTTCTACGATCTCCCGGTACACGCCGCCGCATGGATATTCGAGCCCGTCGGGCGAGCGCATGACGATACGCCAGGCGCCTCCGACCCGCGGGTCCAGCTCACAAACGGGGTTTGTGAAACACTTCGGACCCCACCACTGGGCCATTTGCTTGGGATCGGTCCAAGCCCTGAAGACGAGCTCGCGCGGGGCATCGAATATGTGCGTGATGGTGACGAGAGCTTCAGACGGATTGCTGTCAGTTGTCATGGAATCATCCTTCGTTTGCCCGCGCGCGCTCGTTATCAGTGGGACTGTTCGGCGACGGATTTCAGATTCGCGAGGCCCGTTTCAAACTGGCCGCCGACCATCTTGTCGCAGTTCATGAAGAGCCCCATGGCCTTGGACATGAAATTATTCCGCCCGGCCATGCTCCACGCGATTGCGGTTTGATTGCCTTCGGGTTTGAAGGTGAACTCTGTGGTGTTTGTCGCTTTGAACGGCCGCATGAATTCAAGCTTGATCCGGATGAGGTCGCTCGGACGGCTCTCGGTAATCGTCATGCGTCCTTCGCCGACCTTGCCGTTGCCTGACCAAGCGAAGATGGATCCGGTCCCCGCGGATTTTCCCTCGAAACTATTTTTGGCCGCCGGATCGAGCTTCGCCCATGGGGACCATGCTTCCCATTTGTGGAAATCATTGATCTGATCGAACACGATGGCTGGCGCGGCCGAGACGCGGGCCGTCCGGATGACGCGGAACTCCGCCGGCTGAAGCGAGATGAGGACAAGCAAGCCGATCAGAATCAGCGCCAAAACGATAAGAAAAATTGTAAGCATAACTCTTGTCTCCTCAGGATTGCGAAGGATGGGCATGCCCTTCCTTCGGTTAGGTTTCGCCAAGGTAATCGGCCAGCCGATCGAAGGTGCTCGTCCAGCCGCCTTGATGCCCGTCGCGTTCTTCGATCGACTGGAAAGGTGCGTGATGGAAAGTCATCTGCGTCTTCCCATTCTGGTCGGAGAAAGTCACCGTCACCAGAGTTTCAAGGCCGCGCTCGCCCTCTTCGTCCCAGGCGAAGGTGAAGACGAGGCGCTCGGGCGGCGAGATTTCATGGAACACGCCTCTGTGCCAAAGCTCCTTGCCGGTTTCAATCGAGCGCAGGCAACCGCGCCAAGCGCCCTTGGGACGAACGTCCATCTCCAACTCGATGGCGGGGTGGTCCTTGGGTCCCCACCATTTCTTCGCCTGGCTCGGGTCTGTCCAGGCTTTGAAGACGACTTCCCGCGGTGCCTCGAAGATGCGGGTGATGACGAGTTCGCGTTCGGCAGGCTTGGCGAAGAGTCTCGGCATTTTATCTCTCCATCTTCCGGCGCGTTCCGTTCATTTCTCAGCGAGAATCTTCAGATTATTCAGGCCGTCCTCGAAATCCTTGCCGACCATGCGGTCCATATCGATAAAGAGACCAATCACTTTACCGATCAACGGACTTGGGCCGTGCATGTCCCAGGTGACGTTTGTGGAACCGCCCTGAGGTTTCAATTTGAAGTCAACCATGTTGTGGCCTTCGAGGGGGCGCATGAAATCCAATTTGATTGTGACCTTCGAAGGGACGGAGGTATCGGTGATTTCCATCCGGCCCTTGCCGACGTTGCTGTCGCCGTCCCATTCATAGGCGGCGCCCTTGCCGCTTGCCGCGCCGCTGTATGTTCTTCTCATCGCGGGATCTTTTTGCTCATAGGGGGACCAGGCGACCCAGGCGTGCAAATCATTGATGAGTGCAAAAATCTTCTCCGGCTCGGCTTTGATGCTCGCCGTGCGCTGGACCCGGAAAACATCGGGCTTGGTCGCGGCAACAGCGAGAAGACCGGCGAGCATGGCACTCAACAGAACGACGATAGCGACGATAATCTTGAGCATTGATTCCCCGTGTTTGATGCGGCGGCGGTCGATTGAGACCTCATGCCTTTGCGAGATATTCGGAAAGCTGATCCCAAGTTCCGCTGAAACCTTGCTTCATGCTTTCGAATCCGGCGACAAAGGTCTTGAGTTCTTCCTCTGTCGCGTTGATCGGGCTTCCCTGCAGGGTCAAGGTTGTCCTGTTGTCGTGCTCGGACAAGGTCAGCGTATTGACAACTTCCAAAGGCCAGGTCGGGCTAAAGGGACAGCGGATCAGACGGCCATCCGCATCCGCAAAGGAATTGACGAAGACGATCCGCTCAGGGGCCGCCATTTCACGATAGACAAATTTGCCCCACATCTCATGCTGGTCAGGGGTGCGCATGCTGTAGTGAAAGACGCCGTCCGGGCGCAGATCGAAATTGATGACGCCCATGGCAAAGCCTTTTGGGCCCCACCATTGGCCAAGGCGTTCCGCCTCCGTCCATGCCTTCCAAACCTGCTCGTGGGGAGCATCGAAAATCCGGGTGATCACGAACTTCTCTTTTGCGATGGTCTCGGCCTCGTGGGCTCGCGCATTGATTTCCGTCATGATGAGTCTCCCAGTTATGCCGCTCTTAAGGCGTCGCTTGGCCCATGGTGATCAAATGCTCCGCAAGACGTGCCAGGTGTTGGACCGCGCCTTTGTCGGCGCCATATTTTTCGATCACTCGGTCGCGTTCGGTAGCTGAAGGGAAAACCGCGCGCATGGTGAGCTTGGTCTTGCCGCCCAGATCCTCGAAGGTCACTGTCACGTGAAACCGCACGGGTTCGACGTCTTCATCCCCACCATGGCGGTAGACCAGCCGTTCGGGTTTGACGATCTCGTCATAGGTGATCTGATTTTCGTAATCGACGCCATCAGGACCGTGCATGACGAAGCGCCAAATCCCGCCCGGCTTTACATCGATGGCACGTGTCGTGGTCGTGAAGCCGTTCGGCCCCCACCATTGCGCCAAATGCTGGAGATCAGTCCATGCTTCAAAGACCAGCTCGCGCGGTGCGTCGAACACGCGGGTCGTAATGATGGATTGCGGATCCTGCTCGATGTCGATGCTATTTCTTTCGGCCACGCTTCTTCTCCTTGGCTTGTAATGTCCGCAGGTAATCGTCCAAACGATCGAAACTTTCGTTCCAGAAGCGGCGATATTCCTCGAGCCAATCGTCGACGTCCTTGAGGGCATACGGTTCGATCCGGCAGGGACGCCACTGCGCCTCGCGGCCCCGCGTGATGAGCCCCGCATGCTCCAGCACCTTGAGATGTTTGGAGACCGCCGGCAGGCTCATGTCGAAGGGCTCGGCCAATTCAGTCACCGTGGTTTCGCCCAAGGCGAGCCGCGCCAGGATCGCGCGCCGAGTCGGATCGGCAAGAGCCGCGAACTTGGTGCTGAGGCGATCAGGGGACATTGCGTATTAAACCTTATAGTTAAATAACCTTTCGGTTTAATACTGCGCCGAAGTCTCCGCGTCAAGCGTGCTTTTCGCATCCCGAACTCATCCGGGCGGGGTGACAGGCTGTGAGGATTGTGCGACAGATGGATGTCGATCTTCTTGATTGGACCGGGCGCGATGGAAAACGGTCTTGTCACCAGTCTTCTCGCGGTAGTTCTGGCGCGGGCGACCGAGCGGATTTTGCTCATTCCGGTCGGCGCACTGGCAATCTACCTCGGCTATTGCCTGTTCAGGCTGATTCCCACCGCCGCCGAATCCGAGGGCAAGCTTCAACTTCCTGGTGGGATATCGATTTTTCTGACGCGGATCGGGCCCGGCGTCTTCTTCGCTCTCTTCGGGGCCGGGCTGATCGGTTATTCCGCGACGCGGCCGGTCGAATTTTCGATTCCCGCCGTGATCTCCGCCGTTTCGCCAAGTCTGCCGGGTCCGGAAAAGACTCCACACCAGGCAGCGAGCCAGGTTGGCGGCGTCAGATATTCCGGCGCCATGGAGCTGCCGGAGAGGCCATCGCCGGACTCGCTTAAACCGGAAGAAGTCGTCGCCAAGCTCAACGGCTATACCGAAGATGCCCGCGCTCGGCTCGATAAAGCCGCGGCCGAAGAGCTTGCCGAGGCGATCAAGGCCGCAAAACTTGCCGTCATGATCTCCAACTGGAATTCCGAGTGGGGCGACCGCGTCGCGTTTGAGCATTGGGTAAGGGAGGGCGCGGCGTCCGAGCCGCCGATCGCGGAGGCGCCAGGCGCGGTCATGGTGTTTCGGACGGTCCTGAAATGAGCCGTGTTGGGCTTCGTCTGGTATTGGCCGCTATGGTCCTTTGGATCTGGCCGGCGAGGGGCGAAAACCTCTATGCCGAACTCTACGATCCGCAGGAACTCACGCGGCTGCAAGCCATCTACAGTCGCGGCTGGCTCGACAATTTCAATCATGTTTTTCTGCCCGCCATGACGCCCGAAGAGCGCGCCGGTGTCGAGGCGGCTGGGTTGCGCATGGAGCTTTCGCTGCCGGAGTGGGAACCCTTTGGCTTCTATTCTGACGGAAGGTCGGTAACGGTGTCCGTCGCGTCGCTCAAATTTCTGGACGATCTTTCCGTTGCGACGGCGTGGCTCGACCTGAATAATTACACGCTGCAAACCGTTTCCGACTATCTATTGATGCTGCGGACGCGTCATTTGCGGGGCGACCTATCGCCTCCGCCAAAGCCGCTTGCGGCGCTCTGCATTCCCGATGACGCTCTTTCCAATGCCCGCGTCAATGAGCGGGCCAACCGTATTTTCGATAGCCTCGTCGTGTTCGTGCTTCTGCATGAATATGGACATGTTTTTTATCGCCATCCCGGCAATCGTGCGGTCGCTCCCGAAGACTCGCGAGCTCATGAGGAAGCCGCCGATCGCTTCGCCCTCGACCTCCTCGCCCGCGTCGGCGAGGTTCCGCTCGGCGTCACGGTATTCTTCTCGGTCGCGGCGCAGCTCACTGAGAATCGCGCGGACTTTGCGACCGATGCGGCGTTCGAGCGCGCCTTGGCGCGGCGGACCCATCCGCTCTCGCCGGCGCGCCTGCAAAGCTTTGCCCGGCATTTGACGGCCGCGGCGAAGTCCTACGCCAAGGGCTTTCGTGTCGAGGGTCAACTTGAGGCGATGTCCGTTTCGCTCCAAATATCGCAATTCGCGCTGCTGCTGGCGGATCCGGGGATTCAGCGTCTTTCGGCCAAGATCGGCCAATCGGTGGAAACCGTCGATCTTGCCCCCCGACGTTCGGGACAAAGCCTCGCGCCCCCGTGCAACAGCCGCCCTCCCAACGGCTTGCCGTTCGATGGTTTTTTCCACGGAACGGTCGTGAGCGGGACGATCCCGTTCGATCTCGACGTAGTCTTGACCCAAGACGGCGATCAGGTCAGCGGCGTCTATAGTTTTGGAGCCGGCTTTGCCCGGATCGAAGACGGCAAGGTTACGGGCGACCGGCTCGTTTTTCGATGGCTGCTGGCGCCCGACAACGGCCAGGGCGTCATCGTGATCGAGAACGGGGTCTACAAAGGCACTTGGGGCTCGGGCGGGGCCACGGGCGGGGGAGGGGATTTCTCGCTCGCGCGGTCCGCTTCGCCGTGATTGCGGCGGGCGGACCTGTCGGCATTGCTCCGCCTTTCCACTGTGGCTGCCTCCGAAAGCGAGGCCAGCCGAAGCGGTCGCTTGACACGCATAGCCGCCGCTGCCATATCGCGAGCGCTTCGAACGCTGCTATTGCGTCGACCGGGGCGGAGTAGCTCAGCCGGCTAGAGCAGAGGAATCATAATCCTTGTGTCGGGGGTTCGAGTCCCTCCTCCGCTACCATCGTTAACCCTGTCCAGCCCCCGGACAGATAGGTCACAGAACGTACCATAAGACATGGCTGACACCTCGGGCTGAAGGGCTTGACGATTGCTATTGCGACCAATTCCCAAATTTTCTCCGTCGCCTCTTCTTGAAAGCAATGGACGGGAATCCTTCCGTGGTCGGGTCCTTCCTCGACAGGTTTGCCGCCCCTGGGATATTTGCCCATACGCCGCCGGGATCAAATCCGAAGCCATCGCGGGAGAGTCGATCTAAACACCGGCCCACGACATAAGCGCGTCAGGGAGTGCGGCTGAATGGATCCTCGATCGTCGGCAATTCGGGTTATTGCAAAACTGGTCATGGCGGGCGGAATTGCCTTTGGCGTCGCGCTTTGCACCAACGCGGGGTACGCAGAGACTAGACCGCCGATCAAGCTTGCGGTCTTCGATATCGAACTGGACGACTTCAGCGCTGGTGGGCCCATCGCCGGGGAAAGCGCGGCCGAGACAGAGAGGCTGCATCGCATGACGTTGCTAGCGCGCCAATTGCTCGCGCAATCCGGTCTGTTCGAAATTGTCGATGTGAGTCCGGCGACAAATGAGTTGGTCAAAACGCATTGGCTGCGAAAGTGCAACGGATGCGACGCGGCCATCGCGCGCGATCTTGGCGCCGAAATGTCTTTTGTCGCCTATTTTCGGAAGATCAGCGTCATGGAGCAGTTTCTCGAGTTTCAAATTCGAGACACGAAGACGGGTCAACTGGTCAATCTCTCGCATACCGATCTCCGTGGTGAAACCGATGAGTCCTGGCGCCGTGCGATCACATGGCTGATCAGATACCGGCTGGTGGAGCCCGAACTGGCGCGTCGGGCTTCTTTCAAGTGATGGAAGGGGGCGCTTAGGCGGGCCGCTCCGCACCCCAAATCTGCATCAAGGTTGCCACGAACGTCAGCGCAAATCTTTCTCGAGGCCGCTGATTCCATCCGACAAGGCTTGTTTGAGAAGGAGCACGAGTTGCTCGCGTGCTTCTTCCGCGACGTCGATCTGCAGCGTCCACGACAGCTCCGACTCCGAGCCCGTTTTATCCTTCACTTCCACCGTGCCGAGGTATTTGCTCACCGGAAACGGGGAATGCGTTCGCTCATAGCGAAAACGCTTGGCGGCGGGATCGATTTCCAGCACGCGATCGCGCATTTCCGCTCCGTCGGTCAAGGTCAGGATTCTGATCGCACCGACGCCCGCGCCTTCGACGCGGCAGTCGGAGATGATCGGAAACCAGCGGTCGAGCCCGCCGATCGAAGCAATCGCCTGCCAGGCCTTCTCGCTCGCGACCGAAATTGATTTCGTGACGTTCAGTGTTTCCAACATGTTGGGCCTCCAAACCGGGCAGCGCCGAAACCGCACCGTCTCGGCTCGGAGACTGCCTTCGGAGCTCTAGGTTTTGGAGGGCGCCTCGCCCGCCGTTCATTGGGCAATTTGCCCGATCTAGCGGTTGCCAAGCTAGAATCAACCGGACTGCAGGTAGATTACGTTGGCGAGGGCCGAGAAACGGGTAAAATCGGCGCTCTGTCCATGGGCCGGGAGCGGCAAAAATGCAGTTGATGTTGCATCTCATTTCGCGTCTCGTCGGTGTGACGCTCCTCTGCCTCATCGTCACGATTGGTTGGGTCATGGTGGACGCGCATCGCGCCATCGAGGCGGAAGCGGCGGCCTCAGCCGATCGCGTAGCGCGCGATCTGGAAAATCTTTACTGGCGAGAAATTCTTTGGCGCGGAAGCATGCGCAAGGACAAGGTCCTTCCCATGCCCAATTGGGAATCGCTCAATACGCTCAGAGTTATTTCGCCAGGCGTCTGCATCACGGTCGCCCCAGGAAACCTAGAGCCGCGCATCATGTGCAGCCAGGTGGAAGGCGTGGGGACGCCCGCGCCGGAATGGTTCGCGACGGTCTACAACGCCTTTTTCGGACAGCATGTGTCGATCACGCGATTTTTGACCAAGCGGCAGCCGGAAGCGGGCGTCGTCACGGTTGAAGCCGACCCCGCTGCCGCCGTGCGGCAGGCGTGGCGACAGGTAACGATCGTTCTCGGCGTTGCCGCTTCGATGGCGATCGGCATTTGTCTTTTGGCCGTGATTGCCATCGTGCATGCCTTGGCGCCGGCGCGAACTATTACCGCAGGGCTCCGGCGTCTCGAAAAAGGCGATTACGCCTATCGACTTCCCGCCTATGGGACGACGGAATTCGGACATATCGCCCATGCGGTGAACGACCTCACCGACCGCCTCGCGCAGACGACCGCCGAGCGGATCGCGCTGACAAAGCGGCTGTTTGAAGTGCAAGAGGAGGAACGCCGGGCGCTTGCGCGCGATCTCCACGATGAATTTGGCCAATGCCTGACCGCAACCCTGGCTTTCGCCGCCGCGATCGAAGCCGGCGCGAGGGTGGACCGCGCCGATCTTGCCGATGATGCACGCTCGATTACGCGCGTTGCCAAGCGGATGATGACCACCTTGCGCGAGGCCCTCGCGCGTCTGCGATCGCAAGATCTCGACGAACTGGGATTGGAGGCGAGCCTCGCCCAACTGGTGGCGGGCTGGAATGCGCAAACCGCGCCGAAGGCGGTGTTCCATCTCGATTTGTCGGGCGACCTCGCCGGCGTGCCGCGGGCGATCGCCATGAGCGTCTATCGCATCGCGCAAGAATGCCTCACCAACGCGGCGCGTCACGGCAAGCCGAGCGATGTTTATCTGCGCGTGGAGCGGACGACATCGGCGGGCGGAGCGGTGGCGTTGACCGTGGAGGACAATGGCGGCGGCGACCCCTCGCGCATCAGCGTGGCGACCGGCCACGGCATCCTCGGCATCCGCGAGCGGATTACCGCTTCCGGCGGCAGCCTCGTCATCGGACAGGCGGCGCGGGGCGTCCGCGTCGTGGCGACAATCCCCTTATTGGCAAATGGATTGGCGCCCGCCATGACGGCGGGACTGGCATGACCGGGATTTCCATTCTCCTTGTCGACGACCATCCTGTCGTCCGCGAAGGTTATCGTCGCCTGCTGGAGCGGCAGAATGGATACAAGGTCGTCGCGGAGGCGGACAACGCCGCCGACGCCTATCGGCTCTATCGTCAGGCGACGCCCGACATCGTCGTTATGGATATTTCCTTGCCGGGTGTCGGCGGACTCGAGGCCGTGCGGCATATCCGGCAATGGGACCGGCGCGCGCGCATCCTCGTCTTCACGATGCACAATGGCGCCGCCTTCGCACTAAAGGCATTCGAGGCCGGCGCCGCCGGATATGTCACGAAAAGCAGCGATGCCGCCGAACTCATTCGCGCGGTCACGATCGTCGCGCAGGGCGGACGCGCTCTCAGCAGCGACATCGCCCGCGAGATCGCCGTGGAGCGGCTGGCCAATCAAAAGAACCTTGTTGACGACCTCGGACCGCGCGAAACCGAAATCCTTAGATTGGTAGCTTCCGGTCTCACAACCGACGAGATTGCCAATTCGTTGAACCTGAGCGTCAAGACGGTCCAGAACTATCACTATCAAATCAAATCGAAGATTGGCGCGCGCACGGACGCCCATCTCGTGTGGCTGGCAATCGGCGCGGGATTGGTCGGCGCAGATCGGATCGTCTAGAGCGTAGTTACGATTTCGGGCGGTGGGGGATTCTCGCCGGGCATTTTCCGTGATTCAAGACTGATTTTTGGAGATCGGCTTGATGATTCGGGATGTCGATGCGCCGCGTGACGATCAATGGGAGCGGCTTCGGGACCTCGTGCCGGGCGGGAGAGCCGGTCAGCGCGGTCCGCGCTGCGACAACCGGCGCTTCGTCGACGCGCTCTTGTGGATGGCCCGCTCGGGCGGGCGGTGGCGCGACCTGCCCGGACGGTTTGGCGATCATCAGGCGGTGAAGCGCCGCTACTATCGATGGATCGAGCGAGGCGCGTTAGACAGATTTCTCGACGCGCTCACCACCGAGGCTGATCTGGAATGGCTGATGATCGATTCAACGATCGTGCGCGCTCACCAGCACGCCGCCGGCGCGCGGATCGCCAAAGGGGGGCGGATGCCCAAGGTCTGGGCCGATCTCGGGGCGGACTGAGCACGAAGATCCACGCCGCCACCGACGCGCTCGGCAATCCCGTCCGGCTTCTTCTCGGGCCAGGGCAGCGCAACGACATCACAAAGGCGCATGACCTCATCGAAGGTTTCGAGGCTGAAGCCGTCATCGCCGACAAGGGTTATGACGCGGATCACTTGCGCGAGGCTGTCCTTGCGCGTGAGGCCGAGCCGGTCATCCCGTCCAAATCCAATCGCCGCGCGCCGCTCCCCTACGACAAGGCGCTTTACAAAGAACGCAATCTCGTCGAGCGGTTCTTCAACAAGCTGAAGCAGTTCCGCCGCGTCGCCACCCGCTATGACAAGCTCCTGACCAATTATCGAGGCTTCGTCCTCCTCGCCGCCATCGCCATAATTCTCAAATAATTCGTCACTACGGCCTAGGAACGTATGGGAAAGTCATTGACGGCTTTGACGCCACCGAATCCTTTCCGATTCCAAGACGAACTGGCGTATTGGCTGCAATGGTGAACATGACGTCGGGAGCATTGTCCGTGAGAGAGCGGCCGT
Organism: Beijerinckiaceae bacterium; assembly: GCA_004564215.1. Taxonomy (NCBI): domain Bacteria; kingdom Pseudomonadati; phylum Pseudomonadota; class Alphaproteobacteria; order Hyphomicrobiales; family Beijerinckiaceae; species Beijerinckiaceae bacterium. The sequence continues at coordinate 2,505,364 of CP024846.1, forward strand.
TCCACTCTGCGAAGCCGAATATAGCTGGAGTGCCGACCTCGTAAGGGAGGATGTTGGGGAAGAACCGGTGTGCAACTTTTTCTCCGTACGCCGTGGGGTCTTCGGCGGTTCCATTTGCGGACACGACGCCGGCGACCGCCTTGGCGACGACCTCTCCGTAAGTCGCAAAGTCATCAGCGGGCCGGCCTGCGTTGAGGCAGTTGCCGAGGTCTTCGTTGAACTGCGTGAACAATGGGTGGATCATCGGAAGACCTACACGATTGATCGAACGCCAGCCGCCGGAGTCGGTGGCAAGCGTCGCCACTGCCCACACGCCGATCCGCCGCTTGTCGCTAGAGCCCACGAGCAGTTCGCCATCTGGCACTTCGAGCACGATCGAATATACTGTGTGGCCGGCGAATAGATTCTTCGCCTGATTTGGATCCCATCCAGATAGGTCGACGACCGTGCCGTCCTGAAACGCGTGCCCAACCGCGTGCAGGACATCAGGTTCAATCCAAAACGGGTCGCCGGCTTTGCCGGCCCAAATGCGCAGACCGGTCGCCGTAGCGACGACCTCACCGGTTGTTCCCTGAGCGACGACTGTGCCTTCCGCATTCGGATCTACCGCGTCTGCGCCCCTGATATGCTGTACAACGTAACGCTGCGCGCCTTGCTCGTCACGTTTGTCGAATGTAATACGATAGGTAACATCCTCAACGGCGTCGCCATTGAGGTCCACCTTGAATTCGTACATGCCTTCCGGATGATAGCCAGGCACAGGAATCGCGCCGGCGATTGAGTGGCAAACGTTGATCACGAATACAGTGCCGGACTCGCCGCGGAATAGATAGAGGTCCGTGATGTCGAGGCGGATGTCCTGCCGAGCGATCGGTGAATCGAGGTGATGGGACATGGTGTTTGCCCTTCTCCATTTACTAGACGGAATGGACTGTATCGTAGGCTTAAGCGCTATCGCCGTCGACCGGGATTCATAGGCCTGGGAAGATGAAACGAGGTCCAGACGTAAAGCGGCCCCGCTTTGTATCCAACGCAGCCGATCGCGTAGCGCGCGATCTGGAAAATCTTTACTGGCGAGAAATTCTTTGGCGCGGAAGCATGCGCAAGGACAAGGTCCTTCCCATGCCCAATGGGGAATCGCTCAATACGCTCAGAGTTATTTCGCCAGGCGTCTGCATCACGGTCGCCCCAGGAAACCTAGAGCCGCGCATCATGTGCAGCCAGGTGGAAGGCGTGGGGACGCCCGCGCCGGAATGGTTCGCGACAGTCTACAACGCCTTTTTCGGACAGCATGTGTCGATCACTCCCGCAATATGCGTTCGATGGCTTGGCCGGCGGTCGGCTCCTCCGCAGGCGCTTGCATCATCAGGCGGCCACCATGGCCAATCTTTTTTAGGATCGTGTGGTTTCGCCCGCCGGACCAATCTCACGAGGCGTCGCGCGCGCGGAAAATCCTGGCGATTGGAAAAGAATTTGCTTAACGCCCAAGCGAAAATGTCCAGGGGCCTGAGCGAATTTGTCGCGGCCTGCCGGCATGCTCAACGGGCTTGTGAAACTCGAAATGGCGCCCACGTTGAGATGAGTAAGTTAAGCGAGACGATATCAAATCAAAACGCTGGCCGAATGCGCCGGCAATAGCATGGAGGAGAAACGGCGATGCTACCGCTAGAGACGTCTTCAGATCCAAAAATTGCGACGAAGAAAGAACCTACCGATCGTACCGCCGACATGCTGTGGCGGCTTATGCTTGCCATGCGCGTCGTCCTTCCGGGGGCTATGATCTTTCTGTTCTGCAAAGCCTATTTTGGTTGGTAAATCCTAAGGGCAAGCGGGCGCTGGAGGCTCTTGAAAGAGCCTCCTCCTGGCCGTCTTAAGAAGCCGCTGCCGCGAGCAGTCCTTTGCCAGGCGATGAGGGTTGTGATCCCCACCCTCATCTCGGCGAGAGCCAAAGGATCGGCCTAGCCAATCTATTTCGGGCCAGGAATTTTTGAGCCGGCAGGGCAGTAGGTCACCACATAGCCACGGCTCGCATTGACCGGGCATGTCACCTGCTTATCGTCGGTCGGGTGCTGATAGGCATCCGGACAGTTTACCCCGAAACATTTTCCACCCTTGACCTTGATGCCTTTCGTGGTGAAAGAGCAATCGAGGTTGGTTGTCCACGCAATGGGCACGTTGTAAAATATGTTGGCTGCTTTCGTTACGCAGTCGGTGGGGGAAACTCCCGGCCCGCATAGTTTGGGCGGAGAGTGAGGACCCGAGCCATAGTTCGTGCTCAGATTGACGAAGTCGTTTGTGGGCATGCCCTTGGGGGTGAACTCAAAATGGGTCCCAAAGGTCCCATCCTGGACCATTTGGGTGCCGCAGCAATTGTGCTGCTGCGCGCATATGCTGCGCCCGCTGAGATTGGGATTGCAGTAGGCCGCATATTTCGCGTCTTTGCCTTCCCACATCCAACCTTCGCGTTGTTTGGTGCCTGGGACGCCACCGAGGTCGGTCCATCCGTCGCAATTGGGGCACTGGTTGTCGGTCAGGTTCGGGTACGCCATGATGACATTCTGGCCACCTGGATTGAAGGACGAAATGGCCAATGATGTTTGGCCGCCGGCGCCCAATGGACCGATTTGCGGACCCGTTGATTTAAGGGTGAGGCCGAATTTGCACGCGTTCACAAATTTGATCTGCCCCGCGTCTTGGCCAACGCAAACCCATGGGAAGGCAAAAATTGCGAGGCCCGCGACCACGAGCCCAAGGGCGAACTTCCGGTTCGCAAACCGATTTTGTAACGTTAGTTTTTCTCTGCCCATGATTTCTCTCTCGAAGAACTGCCTTAGCCGTCTCGGCGACGATCGTCGCTGGATGCGATCGAGAGAAGATAAACTACAGGTGTGGTGTAGAGTGTTAACATTTGGCACGGCTGGAAGCCGCCGATGACCCGTACGACCGAGCGGCCGGCGAATCTCAGCGCCATCGCTGATGCGGAGGTGGCGGCAAAAGGATATCGCCTATAAGGAAAATGGTTTTCGAGACCGGAATAATTTTGGCGGAATGCTTCTCCCCCAAATGTAGGAGGCCAGGATGACAACGAACTGGCATGAAGCTGCCTCATACTTGCTTCCATGAGATGGGAATCGTCGACTACGACGCGTGACAATTGCGCAACATTGCAGCGCCTTCGTTTGGAACGCATATCTGATAGCGCCGAACCCAAATTGGGACTGGGGCGTAGGTGATTGGCATAAAAAGGGGGGAGCGGATGAACCGGATCTTAGTTGCGGCAGGGGTTTTTGCGATATCGCTATGCCTCGATAGGGCAGCAGCGGACGTGCCTTTAACTGGTTTTTTTATCGCACGAGAAGCCTGCCCGGCCCTCCAATCAATCCGAAAGGAGACAAATCCCGGTGCCGTTCAAACCGAGCCGAACCGATCTTATCCGCTGCTTTCGAAAAACAAGCCCGCGGCATCGCATTACATGATTGAAATCGCCGGTGCCGAGCCGTCGCGTCGCTGGGTGGCCGTGACCTGTGGAGAACATGTGGTTTCGGCCGATGGCTCGACCCCTCCGCCCAAAACCAGCGAGGAAGAAGGGGGCGGCGGGCTCCCCTCATCGAAACAGCCGGCCTATGTCCTTTCCGTGAGCTGGCAGCCGGCCTTCTGCGAAGGCAAGAGCGACAAGACCGAATGCAAGACCCAGTCGGCGGGTCGGTTCGATGCCACGCATTTCACCTTGCACGGCCTGTGGCCGCAGCCGGGAAGCAATATTTTCTGTCACGTTTCGCCCGATCTCGTTGCCGCTGACAAAAACAAGGAATGGGACAAGCTTCCGGCTCCGAAACTCGAGGCTGCGACGCGCAAGAGCCTGGAAGAGGTCATGCCGGGAACAGCGTCGAATTTGGAGCGCCATGAGTGGATCAAGCACGGCAGTTGTTTTCAGGGCGAATCCGCGGACGCCTATTTCTCACGGGCTCTCGCGCTCATGGCTCAATTGAACGGATCAAAAGCTCGGGAGCTTTTCGCAAGTCACATTGGTTCCGAAATCACGAACGCAGCGATCAAGGACGCCTTCGACGAAAGTTTTGGTGCCGGCTCTGGCGACCGTGTGCGGGTTTCCTGTAAGCGGGATGGGTCGCGCAACCTGATTGTCGAACTGACCATCGGGCTCGTTGGCGAGATCGATGACGAACCGTCTTTTGCTGAGTTGGTTGCAGCCTCCAGCCCCACGGATCCCGGCTGTCCGCGAGGGATCGTTGACCCGGTCGGCTTGCAATAAAATCCTCGGGGATGAAGAGCAATTTGTCGGATCCTAGGGAGACGATGCCATGGAAGCTTTAGGGATTGAATCGAAAGTTTTGGCTCGGCTGGTTCTTGCGTCCGCTCTTGTGGTTTCCCCAAGCTTCGCGGCCACAGCGGATCGGGGCGGCTGGAAAACACACGACAAAATCCAGGGAATGAAAGACGAGAACGGAGAAGCCAAGAAATCCAAAAATATCAGCGGAATTGCTTGCATTGAGGCAGTGGGGTTCCCAAGGCGATGCTTGGTCATCGACGATGAATTGCAGGATGCCCAATTCGTCACCCTTACCAAGGGTGTGATCGATGCGGGAAATTCCGTTCATCTGATTGACGGCGAATATCACGATGAACCGCTCTCGCTCGATGGCGAGGGTGTCGCCTATGCCGACGGCTTCTTCTATGTGATGGGATCGCACGGCCATCCCCGTGATCCCGATCATAAGCTTAATCCCGAACGCGACAAAGACAAGATAGATGCAAAGATCGCTGCGAGCAGCCAGATCATCCGCATCGATGCATCCGCGGATGCGAACGCGATCGTCTCGACCGGGAAGCTCAAGGATATTCTTAAGAGCCAAACCGAACTGGCCAAATCTATCGACCAGCGCCTCGATGAAAATGGTCTGACGGTCGAGGGCATCGCGGTTCAGGGCGACCGGCTGTTCGCGGGATTGCGCGCGCCCTCGCTGCAAGGAGGCTTAGCAGCTGTAGTTTCCGTGAAGCTGGGAGCCCTTTTCAACGGAGCGGCTCCAGACCCGAAATTATTCCGCCTCCCGCTCGGCCAAAATCGCGGCGTGCGCGACCTTGCACGTTACGGCGAGGGCTTCCTCGTGCTGGCGGGCCCGGCTGCCGGGGTTGAAGGCCCCGCGGCGGTCTTTGCTTGGGATGGGAAAGGCGAGAAGGTGACGCTGCTCGCGGATCTTCCACGCGAGGAGCAAAAAGGCGAACAGATCAAGGCCGAGGCGCTGCTGCCGTTAGATTTAAAAGCCAAGGGCTTGCGTGTCCTGGTCCTTTATGACGGCGGCAAGGAGGGGGCGCCTCGCTCATTCCTAGTCGGCAAGCCGCCATTCTGAAAAAACATCCAGAGAAAATTTGCGCGTAAAGCGGTTCCAACTCTTTGCTAAAGATGCAATGCGAGCGCAACGCCAGGCGATATTCAGGGTCAGATTAGAAGCGTTTTAAATAATTGATATTACACGATTATTCCTTTTAATTGGAGCCGGCCGATGGCATGGTAATTGGATGCATCCTCCAATGAGGCCCAATGGGAGCGTCCGAAATGTCATCTCTCCGCAATGCTGTGCATTTTGTCGGTTTGCGTGCAACTGAGGGCGCAAGCGTCCGCTGATGAGGCTGGCCTTTGTTCTCATCCATCGCTTTGTGGGCCTCGCAATAGCGGCTTTTCTCTTCGTTGCGGGGCTGACGGGTTCTGTGATTTCATGGGACCGTGAAATAGATCGCTGGCTGAACCCTCAACTTTTCAATGCCGCGAGTCAGAGCGAGCCTTTAGCGCCGCTAGACCTCGCCGGGCGGGTTGAGGCCTCCGACCCGCGCGGCTTCGTCACCTATCTGCCGCTTCACACAAAGCCGGGAGACTCGGTCTCGATGCTGGTCGATGCACGAGCGGACCCCGCGACCGGAAAACTATTCGACCTCGGCTATGACCAAGTCTTTATCGATCCCGTGACAGGGGTGATCCTGGGCAAGCGTGAATGGGGCGTCATTGGGCTCGATCGACAACATCTCATCCCTTTCCTTTACAAGCTCCATTACAGCCTTTGCATTCCGGAACTATGGGGCATCGATACGTGGGGCGTTTGGCTCATGGGAGGGATCGCGCTCCTCTGGATCGTCGATTGTTTCGTTGGATTCTATTTGACGTTGCCGATGCGGCGCCGTGCGGTGAAGGATTCCCGCAGGGCAAATTGGTGGGGCCGTTGGAAGCCCGCTTGGCGGATCAAATGGGGAGGGTCCGGCTTCCGCATGAACTTTGATATCCATCGTGCTCTTGGCCTTTGGACCTGGATTCTTTTGTTTATTCTCGCGGTCACCGCCGCCTCTTTGAATCTTTATAAAGAAGTGGCGCAGCCGGTCGTCGCCTTTTTCTCGACATTCACACCGACCCCGAGCGACCTGCGCACGCCCGCGCCGAAAAACGCACCCATCATGCCGCAGCTCTCCACGTCGGAAATTCTCGTCCGCGCGCGTGCCGAGGCCGGGCGCCGGCAGTGGCAAGAGCCGCCGGGTGCAATCGGCTACATCCAGCAAATCGGCGTTTACAGCGTGCGTTTTTTTGAACGCGGCGACGATCATGGTGCGGCCGGCGTTGGGCCGGCGGAGCTCTATTTCGACGGCGAAGATGGACGCTATCTCGGGGATCGTCTGCCCTGGCATGGCACCGCGGGCGATCTCTTCCTGCAAATTCAGTTTCCGCTGCACTCCGGCCGTATCGCCGGCATTGGGGGGCGGATTTTCATTTCTTTCATGGGCCTCGTCGTGGCCACGCTCTCGATTACCGGTGTCGTCGTTTGGTGGAAGAAATACCGTGCCCGCGTCAGCCAGGCGCGTAAGCAGAATGTGACAATTTCGTCACGCCTTGCAGAATTAAATTCTGGATCAAGCCGGATGACCAAGTAAACTAAGCCATTTACAAGGGAAAGTCGCCCTTTGGAGAGTAGTAGAATTAAAATAATTCCAAAACATTTGCATTGTCCACTCATAAGAAACGGCTAAAATCAGGTCTTGGAACTCAGTCTATTAGAAAGACTGGGGTGAATGCTAGGAATGTAAGGTGTTCAGCGTGAGGAAGATAAGCTCGCGCGCAACGATCTCAGGCGCCGGAAGCTCATGACGATGTGGTCGAACACCCTCAGCAGGCTCTTCACTGCTCACCGGATGAAGCTCATAGCGATCGTCGCCAAGCGTGTGCGTGACCGTGAAGCCGCAGCTGATATTGTCCAAGATGTCTTCATGAGGGTATTCGAAGCGGGCAGCACGGGGTCGGCTGAAACGGACCAGCGGCTGATTTATGCGGCGGCACGCAACGCGGCGATTGATCTCGGCATGATGAACTCGCGCCGGGCGCGATTAATGAAGGGCGTCCTGTTCGAGCAGATTACTCCGATCGTGGTCCCCGGCGGCGGTTCGAAGCTCGAGGCCAAACAGGCCATTGCGGCATTGGACGAGGCGCTGGCCGAACTTAGCCCCCGCGCTCGCGAAATCTTTCTAGCGCACCGTGTGCATGGTGAACCCACGGCCAAAATTGCAGCGCGTTTGGGCATTTCCGTGAGCGCCGTCGAAAAACATCTTGTCCGCGTCCTGCGGCATTGTCAGAGCCGGCTGGCCCCGCATCTCGACCGCACCTGAAATTCTTTTTCTTTTTTGATGCGGATTTTTCCGCCCCATTCGTTTATTAGAATGGATGTAAATTATCTTGCCGAGCCGAATGCGGCAAAATCATTGAAGAGAATAAGGGGAACCGCGATGGCGGCAAGCGTGGAGCCAAGCGAAAAACAGCGCGACGATGCAGCGCTTTGGCTGGTCCGCCGAACCAACCGGTCCATTTCTCCGGCGGAAGAAATCGAGTTCTCGGAATGGCTTGACGCCGATCCGCGGCATCGGGTCGCCTATGCTGAAATTCAGGATCTCTGGGTTTGCTTGGAGGAGCCCGCGCAACGGCTTGCCGAACGGGCGCTCCCTTCGCCGCGGCCGAGTGTTGCTTCGCGGTTACGCAAAGTTGGGCTGTTCGCGCCGGTGATCGCCATTGTGGCGCTGCTTTTCATCTGGTTCATCGATCCCTGGATTGTCCAGAAATGGTAAGCCCACGCGTGGCGTGACGCGCAAAAACGCTCGCATTTGTCGGATGATCCGACGCCCCGCGCGGCTCGCGCCTTTCCCTCATCCCTCCCTAAGCTCGTGGCTCCGCGTAAGGGAGCCGCGACGCCCAGTTGCACTGCAGCAGTTTTTTCCCGCTGCCAGGTGCGGGTTTGCATCCCCCATTCGTCATTAGTGATGACAGGTGGTGCTTAGCTCGGGGGCAGTGGGATGCGAGGACGCGGCAGACACGGACAATTTCGGCTGAGAGCCGGCCTCATTGCGGCCTCGGCATTTTTGGCGCCGCCCGTTCTTGCCGAGCCGCAAACGCAGGGTCGAGGCCCTACCGTTCCCGACTCGGGAACCATCGCCCTCGATGCCGTCAATGTCCAGGCTATCGGCAATGGCAGCGGCGAGAACGAAGGCTATGTCGCGGAAACCACATCCGTCGCGACCAAGACCAACACCCCCATCGTCGAGATACCGCAATCGATCTCGGTCATTACGCGCCAGCAGCTCGACGAGCGCAATGTGCAAACGCTTTCCGAGGCCTTGACCTATACTTCCGGCGTTGAAATCGGCGTCTTCGGCTTCGATCCGCGTTTCGATTCCTTTTATGTGCGCGGCTTCGATATGACCTACACCGGAATCTACCGGGACGGACTGCGTCAGCCGGCCGGACCCTTCTCCATTTTCAAGACGGAGCCCTACGGGCTGCAGAGCATCACGGTCATCAAAGGCCCGAGCTCGGCGCTTTACGGGATCGGCTCGCCCGGTGGCCTGATCGACTTGACCAGCAAGCGTCCGCCGGTCGCCCCCTTGCATGAAGTTCAGCTCCAATTCGGAAATTATCAACGCGTCCAGGGCAACTTCGACCTTGGCGGCCCCATCGATCCCGCCGGGGAATATTCCTATCGTTTGACCGGACTCATTCGCGACAGTGATACCCAGCTCATTGGTGTGAAGGACAATCGCGATTTCATTGCCCCCGCATTCACCTGGCGGCCCGATGAGGCGACGTCGTTAACCATCCTGTCGGAGTTCCAACATAGCCTGACCACCGGCAACCCAGGCTTCTTCCAATTGGCCGAAGGGCAATTGTCCACGCTCTACTCCGGCGACCCGGCCTTTGGCGATTTCAATCAGAACCAGGCCCGCATCGGTTACGCCTTTGAGCATAAATTCAACGACACATTCACGGTGCGGCAAAACCTGCGTTATGCCTATGTTTTTGCCGACGCGAAATACACCCAGATCGATGCGATCGACTACACAACCCTGAGCGCACTGCGCTCAACCGGGCGCGTCGTCAATCATCTGAGCACCCTCAGTCTCGACAATCAGCTTCTCACCAGATTTGACACCGGACCCGTCGGTCATCTCGTTTTGCTGGGTACGGACTACACGCAGGCTGGTTTCAACGACAAGGTCGGCTTCGGCTTGGCCCCTAATCTTCTCGTCGCCACGCCGTATCCGCCCTATGGCGGGCTTTTCATCCCGAGCCCCGCTTACACCAGCAATATCGATCAGTTTCAGCAGGATGTGGGACTCTATCTTCAGGACCAAGCAAAATGGGGTCCATGGTCACTGACCCTCAGCGGTCGCAGCGATTGGGTTTCAACAAAGACGAATGACGAATTCGCCCTGACGGAAGTGGTTCAGAACGATAGGGCCTTCACCGGACGCACCGGTTTGAGCTACCTGACGCCCATCGGCATTGCGCCCTACATCAACTATGCGACGGCCTTCGCGCCGACCATTGGCACCGGTGCGAACGGCCAGCCTTTCGTCCCTATCACCGGCGACCAAAAAGAGGTTGGGGTCAAGTATCAGGTCCCGGGCCTCAATACGCTGATCACCGCATCTTTGTTCGAAGTGACCCAATATAATTCGCTTAGCCCGGATCCAGCGAACATTGCGTTCAGCATTCAAACCGGAAAGATCCGCTCGCGCGGTTTCGAACTGGAAGGCGTTGCCAATCCGGCTCCGGGGCTGAATGTGATCTTGGCCTATACGGCGCTCCAACAGCGGATCCTGGACGGCCAATTCGATACCATCGGCAAGGCGCCTTCTGGAATCCCGGCCCAGTCATTCGCGCTGTGGGGAGATTACACGCTTCAGTCGGATACACCTTTCCCTGGGCTTGGGGCTGGCCTTGGCATGCGTTTCATCGGCGAAAGCTTCGGCAACGATCAAAACACGTTCGTAAACAATCAAACGACCTTGTTCGATGCGGCCCTGCATTATGATTTCGAAAAACTGGATCCTCATCTAGCCGGTCTGCGGTTCCAGCTGAATGCAACAAATTTGTTCAACCGCGCCTACACAACCTCGCAGGCCGGATTTGGCTATTGGGGCCAGCTTCGGACCGTGATCGCCTCATTGCGTTACCGTTGGTGAGGCGCATCGCGTTCTTAGCGACGCCGGCGAATATTCTTTTAGCTGTTTGTTTCCCGACCGAGACCTCAGGAAATCGTGGCCTCCAGGAAATCCATTCATATGTCGAAACCCAAGACCTTTGAGGGTAAAGATGCTCTCCTGAACGTCGTTATTTGCCAAAGGCGGCAGCTTCTTTCCATTGCGCGGCGAATTCTGCACTGCTCTTTTCTCGCCGAGGATGTGATTCAAGACGCGGCGGTGAAAGTGAGCCACATGCAATATGAGCGGAGCATTCATTGCCCCGTGCAATTCGCAAAAAGCATGGTCCGCAACCTCGCGATCGACCAGGCCCGCAGGCGGAAGCTCGAAAATAATTACGCGGCTCTGGAGACGGAGGGCGAGAATTTGCACGTGCCTTGCTCCGATCCTTGCGCGCGGCTGGAGGTCTGCGAGGCCATCAACGCGGTTTCAGCCGCGCTTGACGAACTGCCAGATCGAACGCGCCGTGTCTTCGAGCGCGTCCGCATCGAGGGCATTTCGCAAAAAGCCATCGCGGCGGAACTCGGCGTGTCACCGACCCTTGTCAACTTCATGGTTCAGGAAGCCCATCGGCATTGTCTTGCGCGACTTCAAAAACATGAGGAAGGTCCGGAGGAAGGTTTGCGGAAGGCTTTGCCACCTCCCGCCCAAGCAGGGGCTTTCGACTCCGGCCGCCCTCAATCGGTGGGACCCGGGAAACGGGGACCTCGTCCCCGGAAGAAAACGCTTTGCGGCGACAAGCGCGCTGCGCCCAATCTGCGCGAGGCGGCTGTTCGCTGACGCGCTGGCATGTTGCCCTTGAACATGCCTTCAGCGGCGGGCGCACGCCAACGCCTGCTGCAGATCCGCCCAGAGCATATCGGGATCTTCAAGGCCAATATGTAACCGGATAAGACGCGGGCTGACGCCAAAGCGGGCGAAACAATTCGCCTTGGCCAATTGCAACGGCGCGAGCGCGGGAACGACAAGGCTCTCCGGACCGCCCCAGCTTACACCCAGGCGGAACAGTCGCAACGCATCGACAAAGGATGGGACGTCGATCGCCTCGGTGACCTCAAACGAGAATAAGCCGGTGTAGCCTTTGAGACTGGCCTTGCCGGGATGGTTCGAATAGACCGGGTGCAGGACCCGCTCGACATCCGCGTGGTTTTTAAGCTGTTCGGCGATCGCAAGCCCGCTTTTCATGTGCTGTGGCAGCCGCAACGGCAGCGTTCGCAAGCCGCGCAAAAGCAGCCATGCTTCCAAGGGCGATAGTTTGGCGCCGAGATAGGGATAGGTCTGGGAATTGATCGCGCCAATATGTTCCGCCGATCCCGACACGACTCCGGCCACCGTGTCGCTATGGCCGCCGAGATATTTCGAGGCTGCATGAATGACGAGATCAACGCCGTGGACGATCGGCCTTTGATAAAGGGGCGTTGCCCAGGAATTATCCAAGACACTGACGATCCCTTGCGCGCGCGCCAGCTTCGCCAGTGCCGCAATGTCCTGCAGTTCGAAGACCATCGAGGATGGGCTTTCGAGATAAAGCAGTTTCGCGCCGGGCAGCGCCGCGGCGATCGCCTCTGGATTGGAGCCATCGACATAATCGACGGAAACCCCAAATCTCGACAGGATCAGCTCGAACATGCGATAGGCGTCGCTATAGACGTGCCGTATCGTGAGGATCCGATCCCCCGCCGAGACGAAGGCGAGAACGGTGGCGGCAATTGCGCCCATGCCGCTTGAAAAGGCGCGGGCCTTTTCAGCGCCATCGAGCGCGGCCATGATCCGCTCGAATTCCATGACGGTGGGGTTGTCGCCCCGCGAGTAAATAAGCTGATGGGAGCGGCCGGCATAAACATCGGCCATGTCCGCATAATTGTCGAACGTGAACAGCGACGTTTGAAAGATCGGCGGCACCGCCGCGCTCGCGGGATGGGTGTCAGCGGCAAATAGCGCGGCCATCGACGCAACGGGGTCGTGATCGGAGGGGGGGAGGGGTCTGTTCATTGTGCCGACCCGCGGAATTTAGGGTTTTGAAGTGGCAAAGTTTGCGCTCCTAATGTCTGGTTGCAGGCGCGAGTTGCTAGAGGGGCCCGGAGCAGGATCGCGCGGGTGTGTCAGAAGAAAGCGCGCCGCGGAGGGCAAACCGTTTCAGTGCCTCCGTCTCGCGCCAGAGAAATAGGCCGGCGATAACGACGGTAAGGGCAATGGCCACCGCAGGGGCCATGATGACGCCGTCAAGCCCCCAGAGACGAGGGAGAATGAGCAGCGGCGGAATGAGCAGATAGCCTTGCGGAGCAAGGCTTACGATGGCCGCCGACCGTCCCTTGTCGAGCGACTGCAAGAGCACCAGAACCACGAGTTGCAACCCGGTCAGGCCGAAAAACAAATGGAAAGCTATGACCGCCTGAGTCCCCAGCGCAAGTACGGACGGATCTTTTGTGAACAGCCCGACAATGGCATGCGAGAACGTCAGGATCACAACCGAATGTGCAACCGCGAATGCGGTGGTGACAAGAAGCATGAATCGGGTCGCCGACAGCACGCGCAGCGGAGCTTTCGCGCCCCAGGCATAACTGAGCACGGCCTGCGCGCCGATGCAGAAACCGACCAGCGGGAGTTCGCCCAGCGTGAACACCCGCAGCGCAATGCCGATGGCGGCGATTGCGGCTTCGCCACCATAGGCGCCAGCGGTCCGGTAGATCAGCGTGAAGGTAATCGCAGATAGAGCGGTGGTGAGCGTCGCCGGCAGTCCGACGCTGAAGATGGGGCGCAGGATCGCCACCGTCGGGCGGAACAGACGCCAGTGAACCCGAAGATTGCCGGCGGATTTTTTGAAATAGAGAGCAAAGGCGGCGAGCGCCGCAAGCTGCGAGGTCATCGTGGCGAGCGCCGCGCCGGAAACGCCCAGATTGCAGCCGAAGATGAAGATCGGGTCGAGAATGATGTTCAGCGTAAACCCTCCGATCAAGGTCCACATGCTGAAGCGCGTATTGCCCTCGGATATGACGATGAAATCGCAAAGGATCTGTAGAAGCGTGAAGGCGCAGCCGAAGGCCAGGACTCCGACATAGTCCTGAGCCGGCGGCAAAATGGCCGGGGTTGCTCCGAATAGGCGGAGAAGCGGCGTCAGCCATATAAGCAAACCGACCGTGCAGGCGACGCCGACCAGTCCAGCGAGCCCCAAACCGATGGTTGCCGTGGAATTGGCCTCGTCCGTATTGCCCGCGCCGAGGTGGCGTCCGATCGACGCGGCACAGCCGACCCCCAAACCATGGCCGATCGCCGAAATAAAAAGGAAAATCGGAAAGACCACGCTGACGGCGGCGACCGCCTCCGGCCCGACGTTTCCGATGAAGGCCGCGTTGACGACATGGTGCAACGCATGGATCGACAAGCCGCAAACCGACGGCAGCGCGAGCCGCATGATAAGCGAAAACAGCCGCGGATCCGCAAGATCGCTCGGCTTCAGAAGCGATTCTTCGAAGTCCGGTGTGACCGGTGCCGGAACCGGATCTTCAAGTGTCGACAAGGGGGCATTCATGAAACCGCCACCTGCTCGCCTTGGAAACTGCGCTCCGGAGAGGTCGAAGGCGCCTCCAGCTTCTCGGCACCCCTCTCGTTGGGAATCCACAATCGGTCGCCGAAATAGCGTTCGCGCAGCAACATCACCAAGAGCGCTCTTTTGTGCGGAAAATCGAAATGCTTGATCTTGGCGAATCCCGACCTTTCGAGATTACGAATCTGCTGGGCGTGAGCGGCGCTCGGCTCTCCGACGATCCGCTGCGTGCGGGGATCGTCGAGAAACATGAAATGCATCAGGGACGGCAGCCAGGCGGTGATCCACGCCTTGCCTCGAAAGGCAGGCTCGCCCACGGCCACATGCCATCCACGGTCATAGTCGTCGGCGTCATAGTAGGGGCCGAGCCGGTTTTCCTTTGCCCAATAGATTTCGAAATAGGCAAAAGGCTGATCGTCGAAGCACCCGATCAAGGGAAGCATATGCGAGTCGGCGATACGCTTCTGGAGATAGGCGCGGTGGCGATCGAGATCGCCACCTTCCTCCCAAATTTTGTCGACCTGGGGATCGTTCATCCATTTATTAAAGCATTCGAGATCGGCTGTCGGATCCAAAGCGCGAAACGATAAGACCTGGTCGAGCCAAGGAATGAAGCGGGCATAAACCAATCCCTTGGGCTTTTGCGGGCGCAAAGGGTGGCGCTTGCCCTCCGTCATCACATGAATCTGCGGAAACACCACGCCGGCTGGCTTGGCGAGCCAGGGCGCGGGCAGCTGCCAAAACATTTCCGGAGCGACTTCGAGATCTTTGCCGCGATCGAGGGCGATCCCTGCCGCGATCAGATTCGCGCGGAGGCCTGGCATGGCATCGATCTGGAGGCGCAGGCTTTTGAGATCAGGGTCGCGCGCAAATAGCGCCTCGATGGCCGCCAGCAGAATATTTTCGGTTTCGGGGTTCGGCGTGTCCGCCGGCCTTCCGATGGAGACGAGTGTTGTTGGCTTATGATCGAGACGAAATGCCGCAACTTCCCGATCGGCTTTTCTGATCGACAGCGAATCCGGCGCAACAGTCACAGACAACTTGCCTACCGCATCGGTGTTGAAAGCTGAAAATGCGTGGTCACAAGAGGTTTGTTGCGCAAGATACATCCATTACTCCGCTTCCGGCCAGATAAATGCGGCCAAGACGATTAGAGGCTTTCGATTCGGCGAGGTTTGCCACCCGCCGAACGAAGCTCTCCTTGGCTAAGACGAATGGAAAGGCCCGCGATTTAGCACCGCCGGCGATTTTCAGAACAGCAACGCCTTTTGCCATCGCCGCTAAATTTTGTGGACGCTCGTCCGTCCCACAAAGGAAGCCATCGCGTGAGCGCATCGGATCGACCGTCTCCTTTTTAAGGCATTGGGTACGTTCGATGACATTGTCGCAAAGCGGCGCAACTCCGCGCTGCTTTCCGAGATCTCGAAGGAAACCGATTCATTGGCGGGGGAGAGTGTTGTGAATATCCCAGTACCCATGAGTTCAGCCGAACCGGCGGCAACGCCGCTTTCAGCGGCTGGCCATCCGCTCACGCTGGCCCAGCGGCGGATCTGGTCGCTCGCGCAAATCGGCAATGACCATGTCATGCACCGCTATTCATTGAACCTGCGGTTGCAAGGTCCTCTGGATGTCAATGTTCTCATGCGGGCGATACGGCTCATCGGCGAGCGTCATGGCGGATTGCGCATGCGCTTCCTGCGCTCCGCCGGTGGGCACGTCGATCAGCAGATCGATGGTCTCGCGACGCTTGCGGCGAAGTTGGTGGATCTCAGTGCCATAGAGCCGGCGCGCCGGGAGGCCGAGGCTACCCGTCTGATGCAGGCCAATGAATCGTTCGACCTCGCGGATGATCTACCGACTCGGGTCCGCATTCTGCGGCTTTCGAATGACGAGCATATCTTCGCGATGACCGTCCATCCCATTGTTTGCGATGCGGCTTCGCTGCGCATTCTCGGGCATGACCTCATTGAAATTTACGCGGCCCTCGCCCATCACCGGGTGCCCGAGCTGCCGGCGCTCTCCGACGACGCGATGCAGGCGGCTGCGGAGCAAACTTGGCTTCGTTCCGAGGCGGCACGCAAGAGGTTGGACTTTTGGTGCGATCTGCTCCCCGCAGCACAGGAGTCCGCGGTTTTTCCGGTGCGGACGATGGATGGCCGGGTCCGCACGGGGGAGCGCGGCATCCACGGTTTTAGCCTGGGAGCAGAGCTCAGCGCGGGATTACGGCGCTTGGAGCGTCGCACAAACTCGCCGCTGTCCAGCTTGCTTTTGACCGGCTTCAACGTGTTGCTTCGCCGCTACGACGATAAGCCCGAGTTCACCCTCGGCGTGGTCGTCGAGAACCGCACCGAAGCCAATCGGCAAAGCATGTTCGGGCGTTTCGAGGATATCGTTCCGGTCGTGACCCGCCTGACGACCGATATGAGTTTCTTTCAGGCCATTGAGCAGGTTTCCGCAAAACTGGAAGAATCCCTGTCCCATCAGGTCCCTTTCGAGCGGCTCGCGCAGGAAATCTCGGATCGGGATGGCGAAGCGGGCAAGACTTTTATCCGGGCCTTGTACGAGCACCGGCCGCCCTTGATCGACCTGGCGCGCTCCGATGTGGGGTTGCGGGTCGAGAGCATCAAAGCCAATGGGCTGCGCGGCGATGCCGATATTGTCGTCCAGACCTCCGAGAATATGGACAGGGAGATCGAAGGCACCATCGGCTTCTCCAAGGATATGTTCGACGGCAAGACGATCGAACAGGCCATGGTGCATTTCGTCAGAATCCTCGAAGCCGCCGCCGCCGACCCCCGAATTCTGATCCGTGACATCGCGCTGCTCGACGCGGAGGAACTCGATTTTCTGTCCGCGCCCTATCCCGATGGCGAGACGGACGATGATCGTCCGATCCACCAGCTCATTGCGGAGCAGGCGCGCCGCCGTCCAAATGCCCCCGCCATTTTCCAAGGCGATTTCTCTTGGTCCCACGACCGGCTGGAGAAAACCGCAAATCGACTTGCGCACCGTTTGCGTGCTGTAGGGGTGGGCCCCGAGGTTTGTGTCGGCGTTGCATTGCGGCGATCGCCGGAGGCAATCGCTTCGATTCTCGCTGTCCTTAAGGCTGGCGGCGCCTTCGTTCCGATCGATCCGGATCATCCGTCGGCGCGCAACCATCATGTCCTGAATGATGCAGGCGCACGGGTGATCGTCACCCAAAGCGGGCTGCGTCAAGCTTTGCCTCACGGCTTCAGCGGTTTGATCTTGGAACTCGATCAAATCGAACTCGATGGCGAGCCCGACGTTGCGCCCGAAATCGACATTGCGCAGGACCAGCTTGCCTATGTGATTTACACCTCCGGCTCGACGGGGGTTCCCAAGGGCGTTGCGGTTGAGCATGGCCCGTTGACGAGGCACTGCCAAAGCACCGCACGTATTTACGAAATGGAGTCCCAATCCTGCGAGTTGGCGTTCCTGCCCTTCAGTTCGGACGGCGGCCATGAACGCTGGATTGTTCCGCTGCTGGTTGGCGGCGCCGTCGTGCTCCCGGATCGCCTTTGGACGCCCGAAGAGACCTTTGCCGCGATGCGCCGGTATGGCGTCAATAATGCCAGTTTTCCGACAGCCTATCTGCAGCAATTGGCGGAATGGGCGGCGGCGACCGGCGATGCTCCGCCGCTTCGGCTTTATTCGTTTGGCGGCGAGGGCCTGGCGCAAAAGACCTTCGACCTCTTGTCGAGCGCGCTCAAGACCAAATGGCTGATCAACGGCTATGGTCCGACCGAAACCATCATGACGCCCATGGCTTGGAAGGCGCCAGCGGGCGCACGCTTCGAAGGCATTTATGCACCGATCGGACGCCCGGTCGGCCGCCGAAGAATTTACGTGCTCGACAAGGATCTCAACCCGGTTCCGATCGGTGTGACCGGCGAGCTGTTCCTGGGCGGTGACGGGGTCGCCCGAGGCTATGTCGGAAATCCGGCACTTACCGCCGACCGTTTCATCAAGGACCCCTTTGATAACGGAGGGG
This sequence comes from Beijerinckiaceae bacterium, assembly GCA_004564215.1. NCBI lineage: Bacteria > Pseudomonadati > Pseudomonadota > Alphaproteobacteria > Hyphomicrobiales > Beijerinckiaceae > Beijerinckiaceae bacterium. Next base: position 2,523,444 of record CP024846.1, read on the forward strand.
GCAGGCTCTACCGCTCGGGCGATCTCGCGCGGTGGAGAGAGGATGGCTCGGTTGAATTCGTGGGCCGGATCGATCATCAGATCAAGCTTCGCGGCTATCGCATCGAATTGGGAGAAATCGAGGCCGCGCTTGGTGCGGCTCCCAACGTCGGCACTTGCGTCGTCCTGCTGCGCGCCGACGAGGGTCGCGCGCCAGCCCTTGTCGGCTATGTGGTGGCCTCGGATGGAGCGGCGCTCGATCCGCTCGAACTGCGCCGACATCTTGCTCGCCAATTGCCCGAATATATGGTCCCCGCCGCCATCGTCGTGCTCGACCGGCTTCCGCTCACCGCCAATTCGAAACTGGATCGCGCGGCGCTGCCTTCTCCGCTTGCCTTCACGGCTGACCTCGAACCGCCGAAGACAAAGCGGGAGGAGGAACTCGCGTTGATCTGGCGCGAGGTTCTGGGCCTCCCAGCGGTTGGGGTGAACCAGAATTTCTTCGAAATCGGCGGCCATTCGATCGCGGCGCTGCGAATTCTGAGCCGCATCAAATTGCTGAATCCGTCGAGTGATATCGGGATCGCCGATCTATTTAATCATCAAGACATAAGGTCCCTGGCTCCGGTGATCGATCGGAAACGGGAAGGACCGGTGACCGCACAGGTCGTTCGGCTGCGCGCGCGCGGCGAGCGGCCGATGCTTTACTGCTTCCCCGGTCTGCTCGTCAGCACCCGCGAATATATGCGGCTTGTCGACTACCTCGGTCCAGATCAGCCGGCGACCGGCTTTCTTTGCTATTCGCTGTCGGAAGAGAAGAAGATCGACGCCTCGGTCGAAGAAATCACCGCCCATTATGTCGAGCGCATTCGGGCCGAGAGCAAGGGACAACCCTGTTTCTTTCTGGGTTGGTCTTGGGGCGGACTTCTCGCCTATGAAGCGGCGCGCATGCTGAACCATGACGTCGACGTGCGCATGATCGGCATGGTCGACGTCTGCGACATGGACACCGACTTCGCGGTCGGTGCGATTCCTCGATTTGTTCCCGGCGAACGCGAGGACCTTAACTGCCGCATTCTGAACTGGTTGGAACACACCAAGATGCGCTCCGATTGGGACCGGCTTCTCAATTCCATGGATGCGCAGGCCTTCGACCAGTTCCTGCGGTTCGTCGGCAACAGCGAGGAAGATCTGCCCGTTGACGGCCCTGACATTGGCAGTCGCGAACACACATTTTGGGTACTGATCGATAATGCGCTGATCTTTCGCCGCTATCACATGAAGCCGTTTGATTGCCCAATCCGTTCCTGGGCTGCCGAAGACTCCTTGAACCGGGGTCTGAACCTGATCGACTGGCGCAGTCTTTCCCGCGACGCGGGAGCTGCGGAAATCGTCGCCGGCACGACTCATCTTCACATTATCGGGGCGTCGGCTTTTCACGCCCGGTTGGCGCTTCGCATGGACGAGGCGCTCGAGAAATTGCGTCCGGGTTCAACCAAATCAAGGACCGGAGACGTTCCACAGATCATGGAGTTTGGCCACCAATGAATGAAAACACTCTTGATCTCGCGGGAATCGGGATCGGACCTTTCAATCTCAGTCTTGCGGCTCATCTCGACGCCATACCCGATGTGAAGGCTCGCTTCTTCGATCAGCGGGAACGTTTAGATTGGCACCCAGGGCTGATGTTGCCGGATGTCGAGCTGCAAAACTCGTTTCTCAAGGATCTCGTTACGGCGACCCATCCCACCAGCCGATGGTCCTTCCTCTCCTATCTCGTCGCCCACAAGCGATTTTATAAATTCATGAATGCCGATTTCGGGGCGGCACCGCGAAAGGAATTCGCAAAATATCTCGAATGGACGGCCAACGGATTGAGTCAATTGCAATTCAATGCGCGGGTCAAAGAGATTTCATTCGGTCGGACCGCGTTCACGGTCAGGTTGGATGACCAAACCTATTCGGCGCAACATGTGGCGCTCGGCATCGGCCACGTGCCCTATGTTCCGACCTGGGCGGGTCCGCTGCTGGGAAACAATTGTTTCCATTCGTCGCAAACGACAGATCGTCTGCCCGACATGTCGGGCGACCGGGTTGTCGTGATCGGTGGCGGCCAAAGCGGCGCCGAAGTTCTTCTCCATCTCATGTCCTTGGGGGCTCGGGCGCCAAAAGAAATCAAATGGATCAGCAGACGGCAGAACTTCGAACCGCTGGACGCCACCTGCTTCACCAATGAACTTTTTACGCCGGAATATGTCGATTGCTTCCGGCGCCTCGGCGAGGAGCGCAGGCAAGGTCTGCTTTTTCACCACAAGCTTGCCAGCGACGGCGCCTCGGCGTCGACGCTGCGGGCGATCTACCAGCGGCTTTATACGTTGCGCCATTTGGACCAGAGCGACATGGATGTCACTTTGCTTCCCCATCGCGATGTGATTCAGGTCGACCGCCACAAGGACGAGTTCAAATTGGTCATGCGCAATGGTTTCGACGGCGGCATTGAAATCGCTTTTGCCAATGCAATCGTCCTGGCCACCGGATACGCCTTCAAGGTACCGGAGTTCCTGGCGCCGCTGAACGACAGGATCGGGTTCGACCGCGCCGGCAATTTTGTGCTGGCCGACGATTTCTCGGTAAAATGGGATGGGCCTCGCAATAATCATATCTTTGCGCTGAATGCCGGCCGCCACAGCTACGGGATTGCCGAGCCGCAATTAAGCCTCATGGCCTGGCGTAGCGCTGTCATCGTCAACGCTCTGTTGCGCCGGCAGCATTTCGATCTGGATATGCCGCCCTCCATGATCCGTTGGGCGACGAGCGAAGATGGCCGCGCCAAAGCCCTGGAGTCGAGCCTCCTGATTGCCGGCTGACCGGCCGGGCGGCTGGCAAAAGTACTCTGACGGCTCGTCCGCCGGGCGCAATCATGGCTAAAATCGGGCAGGGCGCCTTGCGCCTTGCGCCTTGCTCGATTCTTTGTGTGGCCCCATTTACGCCCTCACCGTCGGGGCACCTCCGAGGAGGAAATTAAGAAATTCTCGCCACATTAATGCTTTTTTGCGAACCCACACGGATGCTGGCGCAAGGGCGATGGTTGCGATAAAACTATCGCGAGTATTGGCTTTGCTGGCAATGGACGGGCTAGGCGCATGAACGATGTCTGGGGAAACACGGATGGGGCGCGGCAGGGTGCTGCGGTCGGTCTGCTGTCGCGGCTTGCAGTGACAGCGGCTCTGACCCTGTCGGTCGCGGCGTGTTCATCGGTGGATTCGCTCAATCCGTTCAATTTGTTTGGCGGTGAAAAATACGAAACCAAGATCGTGCCGGACGTGCCGGCGGACGATCTTTACAATCAGGCCCTCGCCCGGCTGCAATCCAAGGATTATGACGGCGCGGCCAAGAAATTCACCGAACTGGAAAAGCAATATCCTTATTCGCAATGGCAAAGGAAGGCGGTCTTGATGGCCACCTTTAGCCAATATCAAAATGGCAGTTACGACGACGCCATTGCCTCGGCGAAACGCTATATTGGGCTGTTTCCCTCCTCGCCGGACACGCCCTATGCCTATTATCTTGAAGGCATGTCCTACTACAATCAGATTCCCGACATAAGCCGCGATCAGGAACGGGCGGCCAAGGCCGCCGAAATATTCAGTCAGCTTATCGAGAAATATCCGAAGTCCGAATACGTCGAGGATGCCCGCTATAAGCTTCAAGTGGCCCGCGATCAGCTCGCCGGAAAAGAGATGCTCATCGGACGTTATTATCTCAACCAGAATAATTATGCCGCGGCGATCAATCGGTTTCGCGAAGTCCTTTTTAAATACCAGACAACCCGGCATGCCGAAGAAGCTTTGATGCGGCTGACCGAGGCCTATATGTCTCTGGGTATTACCAACGAAGCTCAGACCGCTGCCGCCGTTCTGGGCCATAATTTCCCGGACTCGATCTGGTACAAGGACGCCTATTCGCTGTTGCAGAAGGGCGGGCTGGAGCCAAACGAGGACCATGGCTCGTGGATTTCGAAGGCATTCCACAAAATGGGCCTTGGCTAGAGAGCTTCGGCCAACGGTCTTGGTCGTGGAATAAGGCTATCGGGGCCTTTACGAACATTGGATGGCGGCGTTTAGTCGGAGTGCTTTTCTGCAACCCTAGAACATGACAGAGTTCTGGCCGCGCCATTTCCGGGCGCACCGGGGAGCACATCAACCCCATGCTCGTCCAACTGTCCATTCGTGACATCGTTCTGATCGACAAGCTCGATCTCGAATTCGACCGGGGCCTCACAATTTTGACCGGCGAGACCGGGGCAGGTAAATCGATTTTACTCGATGCGTTTTCGCTGGCGCTCGGCGCCCGGGGCGACGGCGGTCTGGTTCGTCACGGCGCGGCCCAAGGTGAGGTCAGCGCTGTCTTCGAGCTTGCGGCGGACCATGCCGCGATTTCGGCCGCGAGAGCGCAGGACATCGAATCGGACGGCACACTCATTTTGCGACGTTTGCAATTGGCCGACGGCCGCAGCCGCGCCTTCGTCAATGATCGACGGGTGACCCTGCAAGCGCTGTGCGCGATCACCCGCGAATTGGTCGAAATCCATGGGCAGCACGACGACCGGGCGTTCGTCAATCCGGCGATCCATCGACAATTGGTCGACGCCTATGGGGGCTTGAGTTCCGAACTCTCTGAAGTGCGCGCCGCCTTTGCGCTTGTGCGCGATATCAGCTCGCAGCGCCAGCGGGAACAGGCGCGGATAGAGAAAGTGCGTGCGGATGCCGACTATCTGCGGCACGCCTTCGCCGAACTTACCAAGCTTGGGGTGCAGCCGGGGGAAGAAACCGAGCTTGCCGAGCGCCGATCCACCATGATGCAGGCGGAAAAGGTCGTTGGTGAACTCCGGGATGTTCATGGCACGGTCATCGGCGAAGCTTCGCCGATGCCGGCCCTGTCGGCGGCGCTGCGCCGGCTTGAACGGCGACAGTCTCAGGCCCCCGGTCTCATCGCACCCGCCGCCGAGGCGCTCGAAGCGGCGCTCGGGGCTCTCGATCTTGCCGGACAAGCGCTCGAGCAGGCCTTGCGGGATGCGGATTTCGATCCGCGCGAATTGGAGCAGACCGAAGAGAGATTGTTCGCCTTGCGCGCCGCCGGGCGCAAATTCGCGGTTCCCGTTGATGAGCTTCCGCTCCTTGTCGAAAAATTCGCCGCCGAACTGGCCGAACTCGATGCCGGAGAAGCAAGGCTTCTGCAATTGACGCGGGACCTCGAAGCCGCGCAAAGCGCCTATGCCTCCGCGGCGCGCCTGATGTCGAAGGCCCGCGCCAAAGCAGCCAAAGCGCTTGAGGCCGCCGTCAACGCGGAATTAGGCCCCTTAAAACTCGACGGCGCACGATTTACGACCCAAATTCGCATGGAATCCGAAGGGCCCGACGGAATCGATCAGGTCGAGTTCTGGGTGCAAACCAACCCCGGCACAAAGCCGGGTCCTTTGATGAAGATCGCCTCGGGCGGCGAACTCGCGCGTTTCATGCTGGCCTTGAAAGTCGTCCTGGCCGATCGGGGGTCGGCTCCGACTCTCGTCTTCGACGAAATCGACACCGGGGTAGGCGGTGCGGTGGCCGACGCGATTGGCCAGCGGCTGGCAAGACTGGCGTCGCGGGTCCAGGTGCTCGCCGTGACCCATGCTCCGCAAGTTGCCGCGCGCGCGCTCGGCCATTTCCGCATCATCAAAGACGCGGCCGACCAGGGCCGCCGTGTCGCGACACGAGTCACGATTTTGCAACAGGACGCAAGGCGCGAAGAAATTGCCCGCATGCTGGCCGGTGCGACGATCACCGACGAGGCACGGGCGGCCGCCGCGCGCCTCCTGGAGAGTGCGCGATGACATCGGATCGCTGTTCGTTCGTGGTGAGAAGTCCTGGCCCGCGTCCGCGCCGGCAAACGCTGCGGACAAGGGCTGCATGATCACGGACCTATCCACCCGGGTCTATAATCATTCGTTCCGGATCGATCCGATCATCCGCACTTTGCTCGATACGGATTTCTACAAGCTCTTAATGCTGCAAATGATCTGGCGGCTTAAGCCTGAGACGCGGGTGACCTTCGGGCTCACGAACCGGTCGCCTTCGATCAAGCTCGCGGAAAATATTGACGAAAGCGAGCTTGTCGCTCAGCTCGATCATGCGCGGAGCCTGCGCTTTCAGAAGAACGAGCTGATTTGGCTCGCCGGCAACAGTTTTTACGGCAAGACCAAAATCTTCGAACCGGGCTTTATCGACTATCTCGCGTCGTTTCGGCTGCCCCCCTATCGACTTCACCGGCGTGACGGCGATTTTGAACTTTGCTTCGAAGGCCTTTGGCGGGAAACCACCATGTGGGAAATTCCCGCGCTGGCGATCTTGAACGAATTGCGGGCGCGTTCGGCCATGCGAAAAATGAGCCGTTTCGAACTCGACATTCTTTATGCGCGCGCCAAGGCGAAGTTGTGGGCCAAGGTCGAGAGATTACGGGTCTTGGCTCGCGAAGGACCGCTGCGGCTGTCGGACTTCGGGACTCGCCGGCGCCATGGTTTCTTGTGGCAGCGCTGGTGCGTGGAAGCGCTGCAGGAAGGGCTCCAGGAAAACTTCATCGGAACGTCCAATGTTAAGCTTGCCATGGACCTCGGTCTTGAGGCGATCGGCACCAATGCGCATGAATTGCCCATGGCCTATGCGGCGCTGGCCGACGATGACGTGGCGCTTCGTCATGCGCCTTTCCATGTTCTCGAGGATTGGGCCAAGCTCTATGAGGGCAATCTCCTCATTCTATTGCCCGATACATTCGGGACGACCAATTTTCTCGCCAGCGCGCCGGATTGGACCGCCGATTGGACCGGCGCGCGGCCGGATTCAAAGCCGCCGATCGAAGCGGCGGAGGAATTGATCGCCTGGTGGAAACACAAGGGCCGAGATCCGACGACCAAGCTCATCATTCTTTCCGATGCCATGACCATCGACTCGATCGAGGCTTCGGTCCGCCATTTGCGCGGCCGGGCGCAGGTCTCGATCGGATGGGGAACCAACCTCACAAACGACTTTGCGGGCTGCGTACCCTATGGCGCGGGAGCCGATTTAGCACCGCCCTCCCTCGTCTGCAAAGTAACGGAAGTTGAAGGCCGTCCGGCGGTCAAACTTTCCGATAATCCGAGCAAGTTCTTGGGGCAAAGGGACGAGATCACGCGCTACGAGCGGGTGTTTGCCTATCGGCCCGGTTTGGCACGGCCCGCCTAGACCCAGCCGGCCGCAACCTCTTATTTTGTCCGTTCGAGCTCCACCTCCGCGCGAAGGCTTTCGAGATCGCGGCCGAGGGTAACGACAGCCAATTTCTTGCCGTCTTGAAAATAGCTGATCGCGCAGTCGCGGGCCTCAAGGCTTCCGTCAATTTCCAGCCTGTCCCATCGTTCGGCGTGGCCGACATAGGCAAGTGTAAGATCATATTGTTCGGTCCAGAAAAAGGGGACCGCCTCGAAAGCTTCCCGCGCGCCAAGGATATTGCGCGCGGCGGCTTGCCCTTGTCGCTCGGCGACAACGAAATGTTCGATGCGGATGCTTTGCCCGGTGTGTGGGTCGGGCCAGCGTGCAATGTCTCCCGCCGCGAAGACGCCGGGCACACTCGTCTCAAGATATTCGCTTACGGTTACTCCGCGGTCGGTCGCGAGCCCGGCCTGTTCAGCCAGTCCGATGCTCGGACGCACACCGACGCCGACAACGACGAGATCGGCCTCGAGCCGTTCTCCATTCTTCAGCGTGACGTCGTTTTTGGAGATGGACGTCACCGTGGTGCCGAGGTGGAATTTGACTCCATGCTCCTCATGCAATCGCCGAATGAATTTCCCGGCCTCCGCCCCCAGGACCCGCTCCATCGGAACAGCCTCGGGTGCAACGACTTCGACTTCGATATTTCGCGCCCTGAGGGAAGCTGCCACTTCGAGGCCGATAAAGCTCGCGCCAATCACCACAGCCCGCTTGGAATCCTGGATTTTGGCGATGATCGCGCGGCTGTCGGCGAGCGTGCGCAGATAACGGACATGCGCAAGATCGCCGCCTGGGATGTCGAGCCGAACCGGTTCGGCGCCGGTGGCGAGCAGCAACGCATCGTAAGCATATTCTCGTCCATCGGCGAGCCGCAGCCTCCGGTTTCCGGCATCGAGGGCGGTGACGCGCGCGCCGAGTTCCAGATTAATGTCATGCTCCTTGTAGAATTCCGGCGAGCGCAGCGGAATCCAGTCTTCTTCTGCCGAGCCCGCGAGAAAGCCTTTCGACAGGTTCGGGCGATCGTAAGGCCCGCAATCATCGGCGCTCAAGATCGTGATGATGCCGCGGTAGCCCCCTTTTCGGAGTGTTTCCGCTGCGGCATTGCCCGCGGCGCCGCCACCGACAATGGCGATCGCCTCGGGGAGGTGACCTTTCACCGGCGCCGAGCTGGATGCCGGGTGTTCAAGCTTTTCTCGAACAAAAATCCTGCCGCCTTGGCGCTCGACCCGCCAGCATGAGACCGGGTTCAGGGCAGGGGCCCGAAGCGCTTCGCCAGTGCGGAGGCTGAAACAGGCATGATGCCAAGGGCATCGCAAAGTGTCGCCGACCAGAAGCCCTTCGGCGAGAGGCGCTCCATAATGGGTGCAGACGGCTCCAATCGCGAACACCTCTTCCCCGAGGCGCGCCAATAACACGGGCTCGTCTTCGATATGTCCCGCGAGAATTGCGCCGTCGGCGAGATCCTCGTCTCCAATCCCCTCCCGAAAATCCGGACCCATTGAGTTGGCGGACTCCGCGCTCATGAACGGCTCCCTCGTTCGCTGCTTCGGGTTTGCAAGCCCGAAGCCGCACCCCCGGGCCATCTTTTGAGGTGATGGTTCCCCGAAGTTTAGACGTTCGCCGGGCTCAATGGTTCCATCGAGCCCGGCGCGGGACGCCCCGCGCAGGTTTCGCTTGCTGCGGACAAGTCAGGGATTTTGATGCGCGAGGGCACGAAAACTCAGAGCGCCAGGCCGTTTTGCGCGGCGAGTTGCCTGAGGTCGGCGATCGGCCGCGCCCCGATGTGCTGGATGATCTCCGCCGCGGCGAGGGCGCCGAGCCTCGCGCAGGTTTCAAGCGACTTGTTTTTGCTGAGTCCGGAAAGAAATCCGGCCGCGAAAAGATCGCCCGCGCCGGTTGTATCGACAACCCGCTCGACCGGGAAAGCAGGAACCGCGATCATTTCGTCGGGCGTTACAATCAGCGATCCCCGTTCGGATCGCGTGACGACCCCGAGGATGTTTTCTGCGCGCAATTGGGCCGCCGCGGTATCGAAATCGGCGGTCTGGTAAAGCGAGTGCAATTCGCTCTCATTGGCGAACAGGATTTGCACCGAGCCGGAGCGAATAAGGCCCAAGAATTCGTCCCGGTATCGGTCGACGCAGAAGGAATCGGAGAGTGTCAAAGCGACCTTGCGCCCAGCGGCTCGCGCGATTTTGGCGGCCTTGACGAAGGCTGCCTTGGCGGCGGGCGGATCCCACAAATAGCCTTCCAAATAGACGATGGAGGACTGCTTCACGAGGTCTTCCTCGACATCCGCTTCGGTCAAGTCCTGGCAGGCGCCCAAGAATGTGTTCATCGTTCGTTGACCGTCAGGTGTCACGAGAACGAGACAGCGGGCACTGGCCGCCCCATCCGCGGCGAAGCTGGTCGAAAACGCGACCTTGGCCGCACGGATGTCATGCGCGAAAGCCGAGCCTGCCGCATCGCCCTTCACTTTGCCTATGAAGGCGGCAGAACACCCAAGGCCCGCGGCGCCGATAATCGTATTGGCGGCGGATCCTCCCGACACGATCGTCGCAGGCCCCATCGCCTTATAAAGGGCCTCGGCGCGAGCTTCGTCGATCAAAGTCATGGCGCCTTTGGTCAATCCCTGCGCTGCCAGGAAATCGTCGTCGGTCGTGCTGATGACATCGACGATGGCGTTGCCGAGACCAAGGACGTCAAATTTTAGAGATGGCATAAGATTCCCCCAAAAGCGGCGAAGATTGGCAAACCGCTCTCACCTGCAACGAGGCGCGCAATCCGCGCTCGTTTGTATGCGGGTTCAAAATACCGACGCAAGGGGGAATAGGGGAGAAACGAGGCTCGGCTCGGGGAAGGGATGAGCCGAATGAGGCATGCGCCAGGAAATGGAACTTGCAAGTCGATAGAGCGACCGGAAACAGCGAAGCTCAACGCTGTTTCCCCGACCGCCAAGGGTCAATCCAAGACTCGAACTAGCGGCGGCGGTTGGCGCGCACCCGGACAGGCTGGACCGCAGAGCGCGGTTTATGGAAGACAAGGCCGAGGAGTCCGACAACCGCGACACCGAGCAAGGCAAGTTCCGACATAGGAGAACCTCCGATTTGGTCTCAAGGCCCATGCAACATCCAGGCCAATATCACGGCTCGGCGGCATATGATCTAAACCAGCTGTCCTTGGAAAGGTTCCAGCCGGCTTCAAAGCCCTTCGAACAAGGCCGTAGAAAGATAGCGCTCGGCAAAAGAGGGGATGATGAGCACGATATTTTTGCCTTCGAACTCCGGACGCAGGCCGACTTCCACCGCGGCGGCGACGGCGGCTCCCGACGATATTCCGACCGGGATGCCTTCCAAACGCGCAACCAGGCGCGCCGTGTCGAAGGATGTCTGATTGCCGACGGTCACAACCTCGTCAATCAACGACCGGTCCAGGATCGAGGGAATGAAACCCGCGCCGATCCCCTGGATCTTGTGAGGCCCAGGCTGGCCGCCCGAAAGCACAGGCGAATCTTCCGGTTCCACCGCGATGATCTTGAGGCTTGGCCGCCGAGGCTTCAAAACTTGCGCCACGCCGGTAATGGTCCCGCCGGTGCCGACGCCGGAGACGAACACATCGATTTCGCCCTGGGTATCGTTCCAGATTTCCTCGGCGGTCGTGAGGCGATGGATTTCCGGATTGGCGGGGTTTTCGAATTGTCTTGGGATAACCGCGCCGGGCGTCGATTCGGCAAGTTCCTGCGCCTTGGCGATCGCGCCTTTCATGCCCTGGGGCGCCGGGGTGAGGACCAGTTCGGCACCCAGCAGCGCCAACATCTTGCGGCGCTCAATCGACATGGATTCGGGCATCACCAGAATGAGCTTATATCCTCGCGCGGCCGCAACGAACGCCAGCGCGATGCCGGTATTGCCGGAGGTCGGCTCGATGAGCGTGGATTTGCCGGGAGAAATCTTGCCGGCGGCTTCCATGACCGTAATCATGTGGACGCCGATACGGTCCTTCACGCTTGCAATCGGGTTGAAGAATTCGAGCTTGGCGAGCAGGTTGGCCTTGACGCCCTTCGCCTCGGCGATTTTCTTCAACCGTACCAGCGGGGTCTCGCCGATCGTGTCGGTGATGGAGTCATAGATACGGCCGCGTCCCGGTTTCGGCGCGGCATCGGGGGTATGTGCATGCTTGGCGGCTGTTTGGGCCATGACCATTCCTCAAGATAGGAGGCTCGGGGATTATCCGAACCAAGTTCGATCGCATCCTCAGCCGTCGCGTGGAAGACCCCGACAAGGACCTTCCCGCGATCATAATCCAGTATCGCGATCAAGCAAGTGAGGAATTGGACGAGCTTTGATCGGAAACGCGGAGAAAACCCTTTAGCAATGGCTCTGAACAGGACCGCGATTCAGGCGCGATCCTGTCGTCTTTCACAGAGTCTCGACCAAAGTCCCGGGCTGACCTCGATTTAGTCACGCGGTTGCGGCACGATCCGAAGATAGGGCCGAGGCGCCTTCCAACCGTTTGGATATTTCTTCTTGGCGTCGTCATCCGAGACTGCCGGGACAATAATTACGTCCTCGCCAGCCTTCCAATTGACCGGTGTCGCGACTTGATGCTTCGAGGTGAGCTGAAGGGAATCGATCACCCGCAGCACTTCGTCGAAGTTGCGTCCGGTGCTCGCCGGATAGGTGAGCGTCAGTTTGATTTTCTTGTCCGGCCCGATCACGAACACCGAGCGTACAGTCAGCGTGTCGCTCGCGTTGGGATGGATCATGCCATAGAGATTGGCGACCTTGCGGTCCGGGTCGGCGATTAGGGGAAAATTGAGCGCGTAGCCTTGCGTCTCTTTGATGTCGTTCGCCCATTTCTCGTGGCTGTCGACGGGATCGACGCTAAGCCCCAAAACCTTGACATTGCGTTTGTCGAATTCGGGTTTCAGTTTTGCCGTGTATCCAAGCTCTGTCGTACAGACCGGCGTAAAGTTCTTTGGATGGGAGAACAGAACCACCCAGGAATCGCCGGCCCATTTATGAAAGCTGATGTGCCCCTCAGTCGTGTCGGCTTCGAAATCGGGAGCGGTATCGCCAAGTTGAAGTGTCATGTGAATTCTCCAGAACATTAACTGCGGTTCGGCGCCGGCAGTTTTTCTTGTACGTAGGAAGGTGTTGCACCCGGCGCGGAGTTTATGCGTCCGCGCCAGGGGTTAGAAGGTCTTTTTTCGACTCCCTATTCTCATGGCTTTCGTCGAAACTCCGGGAGACCCAAATTATGCGGCGCGGGCGAGACCGCCCACAGCTGCCAGGGCCTTATCAATATCGGCGATGATGTCGTCGATATGCTCAATGCCGATCGAGAGCCGCACATATCCCTCCGAGACACCGGTTGCGAGCTGCTCCTCGGCGGAGAGCTGAGAATGTGTCGTTGTGGCGGGATGAATGGCGAGGCTTCGCGAATCGCCAATATTGGCTACGTGATAAAAGAGCTCGAGGCTGTCGATAAACGTCCGGCCCGCGGCGGCTCCGCCGAGCAGTTCGAAGCCGACGAGACCCCCATAACCGCCCGAAAGATATTTGTCGGCGCGCTCGCGGGTTACGCCGGCCTGCAGCGAGGGGTAAATCACTTTCGTGACTTCCGGCCTCTTCAATAGATGCCGTGCGACCGCGTCGGCGTTTTTGGAATGGCGTTCGATCCGCAGAGCCAGCGTCTCAATGCCTTGCAAGATCAGGAAGGCATTGAAAGGAGCCAGCGGCGCGCCGAGATCTCGCAGCAGCGTGGTGCGTGCCTTGATAATATAGGCGACGGGACCCAGCGGCTTGACCGCCTCTGTCCAAATCGCGCCGTGATAGCTCGGATCGGGCGTATTCAGGGCTGGCTGGCGTTCTTTGTGTTGCTCCCAGTCGAAATTGCCGCCGTCGACAATCAGGCCGCCGATCGAATTGCCGTGGCCGCCAAGATATTTTGTTGCCGAATAGACGACGATCGCCGCGCCATGTTCGAGCGGACGGCACAGGATCGGCGAAGCCGTATTGTCGACAATAAGCGGAATGCCGAATTCGCGGCCAATGGCGGCCACTTCGGCGATCGGAAAGACATTAAGCTTCGGATTGGGCAGGGTTTCGGCGTAATAGGCGCGGGTGCGCGCGTCCGTCGCGCGGCGGAAAGCGGCAGGGTCGAGCGGATCGACGAAGCGAACTTCGATTCCCTGATCCTTGAGAGTGTTGGCGAAAAGATTCCACGTCCCGCCATAAAGATCGGTCGAACTTACGATGTTGTCGCCGACACGCGCGAGATTTTGCACGGAAAAGGCAGACGCGGCCTGGCCGGAGGCGAGCGCCAGCGCGGCAACGCCGCCTTCGAGCGCCGCAACCCTCTGTTCGAGAACATCCACGGTCGGATTCCCGATACGGGTGTAAATATTACCGAGTTCCTTCAATGCGAAGAGATCGGCCGCATGTTGGGTATCGCGGAACTGATAGGAAGTCGTTTGATAGATGGGAACGGCAACAGCCCCGGTCGTCGGATCGGCACGCCACCCGGCGTGCAGCGCAAGAGTTTCCGGATTTCTGGTCTTGGCTGTCATCGCCTTGTCTCCTCAATAATTTCACTTGAATCTAACGCGCGGCCGACGCGTTGCAAGAACGGTCGCGGCCTCGTCAGGGTGGGTGGCGGGTCAGATCGTGTAAGTGAAGGAATCATAAGCGAGTTGGCTTAGGATTTGATTCATGGTGCGGGCGGGTTCGGCGCAACCGGCGCTTCCCACCGCGCGGGCCGGAACTCCCGCCATCGTCGTGTTGGGCGGCACCGAATGCAGGACAACGGAGCCCGCGGCAATCCGCGAGCAAGCGCCGATTTCAATATTGCCGAGAATTTTCGCGCCGGCGCCGATCATCACCCCGCTCCTCACCTTCGGGTGCCGGTCGCCTCTTTCATTGCCGGTGCCTCCAAGCGTCACATTCTGCAGGATCGAAACATTGTCGTCGATGACGCTGGTCGCGCCGACGACAAGCCCCGTGGCATGATCGAGGAAGATGCCCCTGCCGAATTGAGCCGCCGGATTGATGTCGGTTTGAAACACGTCCGACGAACGGCTTTGCAAATAAAGTGCAAAGTCAGTGCGGTTATTGGTCCATAGCCAATGTGCGAGGCGGTGCGTTTGAATGGCATGAAACCCTTTGAAGAAAAGGAATGGCTCGATCAGCCGCTCACACGCCGGATCCCGATCAAGAACGGCCATAATATCAAACCGGAAGGCTTCGCCTATGGCCGGGTCGTTGGCGAGCGCTTGAGCAAACACGTCATGAATTAAATAGGCCGGGACGATCTCATTGCCGAGCCGTATTGAAATCCGGTGGGAGACCGCGTCCTCGAAGCTCGAACGGTTCAAGATCGAATTGACAAAAAGCGGCGCCATGACCGGTTCGCTCGAAAAGGCGTCTTCGGCCTCCTGGCGGAGCCGCGCCCAAAGCGCCGCGGAAGGGTCCAACGAAGCTTTTGAAGCTTGGTATTGATCGAGATGGGTGACCACTGACATTCGGTTATTCCGTCAGGCGCGATGGGTCCGCCGCGGAATCTGTCCCGCGTGGCCAAGATTATAGTTGATAAAATTAGTGGAGAAAAGAATTTTTGTGGGCGCGGCTCCGTTTGTCCGCGATGCGCTTCAGCGCTGCTCTACGGCGTCAAGCGCGGCAGATCGGCGGCGTGGCCTTTGAGGCAGGCCGCACCGCCCACGCCAGATCCTATGCGGCGCCGCGTTTATCCGCCATCGATCCAATCGGCTTCAAGAAGCTTCCCAATTGCTCGAAGCCGGCAATCTCGATTTTGGTGGCCTCCGGTCCCGGCGTGTCCAGGAATTTCTCTTCCTTGAACCGTTTGAAAATCGCGAAATGCAGATCGCTTCGGACCCGGAACATGGTTTCCACATCGCTGACGAAGGCGGTGAGTTCGAAATTGAGCGCACTCGCCGACATGGCCGCGAACAGCACTTGCGGGGCGGGAATCTTCAACACGAACTCATGCGCCTTCGCGACCGCGACAAGAACCTCGCGAACTTTTTCCGGATCCGCGCAGCCAGCAACGGTCAGCGGAATCACGAGCCTTCCGGTCCGGTCATTGCGCACAAGGTTTTTGACGACCCCGGTTACAAGGCTCGAATTCGGTATGATGACTTGCGAACGGTCGAAAGTCTCGATCTCCGTTGAACGGACATTGATCCGGCGGACAAAACCTTGGTCGGTGCCAACGACGATCCAGTCGCCGACCCGCACGGCGCGTTCCCACAAAAGAATAAGACCCGATACGAAATTATTGACGATCGATTGAAGGCCAAAACCGATACCGACCGACAAGGCACCCGCGACAATGGCGAGTTTTTCGAAATTGAGGCCCAGATAGCTCAGCGCCAGGCCGGTGGCGACCATGAAGCCGACATAGCCGAGACTCGTCCGGATCGAATTGCGGAGGCCAAGGTCGAACTTTAAACGCGGCAGCAGCTTGGAATCCATCCATTGCAGCACCGCATGAAAAATCGCGAAGGCGCCCGCAAAAATGCCAATGGCGATGATGATGCTGACCGGAGAAATCGTGATGTCGCCCACCTTGAAGCCAAAGAAGGCGGCGCGAAGATCAATCGGGACATCGCTGGATTGCAAGCCCCAAGGCGCCAAAACCAGGGCCGTGGCGACGACGAAAAGCGCCAGCCGCACAATGCCCGCGACCAGCACGCCGACAAGTTCCAGCGAGTTCCGTTGGAGGCCGATGCTGGTGACGAGCCGCTGGCCCAGGCGCGTGGTCGGGGTTAGGCCGCGACCGATCGCTTCGTCGACCAATATGATCGACATGTACAATATGCAGCCGACGGCACCGACCCAAAACAATTGATCGACCAGGAAGCTCGCAAAAGCGGCATAGCCGATCAGAACCGAGATGACGATGACGACGGCGACCGCCCAGATCGCGACGCGCAGGAGTCCGAACCAGTCGCGCTGACTGGCGACCTGCGGGCCAAGACAATCGTCGGCACTGATGGCACTGCCCCATCGCCATAACTCGATGCCGAGAACCAGCGCCGCGATGATCGCGGTGGACCCACGCATCGCGACGGCCAACGGCAAGGAAGCGCCGAGGATTTCATTGAGACTTTCAAACAGGCTCGTCATCGAGACAATGAACGCAAGTGCGATCGCCGCGCGAACAATGCCCGCCGCGACATCATCCGGGGCCTTCGGGAGTCGCCAATTGGGCCGGTTGGGGGCCAAAAGGCCGCGCGCTATTCCAATGGCCACGGCAATCCGAATGATCGATGTCCCGACCTCCTGGACGAATGGTTGCAACTGCGCATTGGAAAGGGCAAAGGCCTGGAAAATCAGGCCGATGACGAAAACGATCGCGACAGCGGGAACCGCGATGACCAAAGCAACCCACCACGCGCCGAGAATTTTGTGAAACTGGCTTGGTCCCACCACTTCGGGGTCGCGGACGAGGACGCGCCGCGAGAGCCACAGGAGCGGCAGACACAGCAAAACGATCAGGGCGGGGACGCCTAACAAGACCAGCGTCCGATACCCATCGAGGCGTTTGTTGAGGCCGGCGACCCATTCGCCGAAGATTGCTTTCGCGGCCGCGGCGTCCACGGGGGCTTCGCGCCCGACATTGGTCCAAAGGGTCGGATTGGCGATGCTCATGGCCCGCGCGAAAAGGGAGCGGGTAAATAGAGCGCGGCGCCGCGCGGTAATGTTGGCGCTGGTCTGATCGGCCTGTACCGCGAGAAGGCGGCCGCGTTTCAACAGTTCATCGGTGTCATTATAGAGCTTTTGATGGTCAGCTCGTGCGGCCGTGACCGCCGGGCTTTCGGGCGGCGCTTGGTCGTCCGGTTTGGGGCCGAGCTGATCGAGCTGGGTCTTGATGCTCTCGAGCAGGGGCCCCAGGCGGTCGAGCGCCCCGCTGAGGTCGGCCGAAATCGGATCGATCTGCTGGCGCAAGGACTGGAGGTCGACGTCCGTCAGATTCGGGGCTTCGAGGCTTTGTTCGATTTGTCGCAAACCAACGCTGAGCTTTTCCAGCTCCGGGCCGATCGGCGTTTGTTCCGGGAGGGGATCGGCGGGCGGCGGCGGAGCGGGGGGCCGGCAACCTCTAAGACTTGCCCGTCCGGCGCGGCTTGCTCTTGAACCGGCGGGGTTTTTTGCGCGGCCGGGGTAGAGCCCTGTTTCTGGACTTGCGCCGGTTTTGCCGAGGGTTCTGCCTTGACAGGCGTGCTGGCCGCCATTGAAAGCAGGGCTATAAAAGCGATCGGACAGGCAAAATATTTTAACAATGCTTCCCCCGGACTGAGCCTAAGGTGATCAGGCAATCCCCTCATGATCCGGAAAAATGCAACGAAATCATGTCCAAGATTTTGTTTATGCGCGACTTTTGACCGTCGTCGGCGGGTTGCGTCGGGGCCCGATCGATCTCAAACTTTGAATCTCACATAAAAATTACCAAATCCCTTATTTAACAACGGGATCTGGTTTCCTCGGCTTGATCGGTATCAAGCATCCGCTCGGGACGCGCCGGTGCAACCGGCTTTTTGGGCGGATAAGGGTGAGAGCGGCCGCTGTAATCGACGACGCGGTAGCTCTGCCCGTTTGCGGTTTCCGTCAGATAATTCGGGCCAATCGGGGACTTGCCGTGACCGCCGGGAATATCAAGCACATATTCCGGCTGGCAAACGCCCGACACGCGGCCTCGCAATTGCCGCATCAGATCGCGTCCTTTCGCGATGGGCACCCGAAAATGCGCGGTTCCCGGCGCAAGATCGAGCTGATGCAGATAATAGGGCTTGATTCTGGCCTCCACGAAGGCGCGCATGAGATGGGTCAGAGTCTCAATGTCATCATTTACGCCGGCCAGCAGCACGCTCTGGCTGAGCAGAGGAATTCCTGCATCCGCCAGCCGCGCGCAGGCTGCCCGCGCGGGTGTGGAAAGCTCCCTCGGATGATTGGCGTGCAAGGCAACGTAGACTGTTTTGCCGGAAGACCGCAGACAGTCGATAAGCCGGGCGGTGATTTTGCCGGGGTCGACAATCGGCACGCGGGTGTGCAGGCGGATGACCTTGACGTGGTCGATCGTTTCCAGCCTTGCCAAAATATCGGTGAGCCGGCGCGTTGACATCGTCAAGGGATCGCCGCCGGTCAAAATTACCTCCCAGATCTCGCTATGGTCCGCGATATAGGCGATGGCGGTCGCGAGCGCCTTCGGAGCAAGATAGGCTGGGCTATTCGGTCCGACGACCGAGCGGCGGAAGCAAAACCGGCAGTAGACCGGACAGATATGCAGCAATTTTAGGAGAACGCGGTCCGGGTAGCGGTGGACAACCCCTTCGACCGGTGTGAAGGCCATGTCGCCAATCGGATCGGCCCTTTCGTCCGGCTGCACGGCGAGTTCGGCCACATCCGGAATAAACTGACGGGCGATCGGATCATCGGGATCGGCGGCATCGATCAGGCCCGCGACGGATTCCGTGAGAGCAATGGCATAGGCTTTTGAAACAAGCTCGATCGATGCCCTCTTTGGCTCGGGGAGGAGGCCCGCGGCGATAAGATCGGCGGCACTCCGTAGGGTTCCCGAAGATTTCTTCATTTCGGCAGGGCGCCCTGCGCGACTGGGGTCCATATCACCTGTTCAATGTGGGCAGCGCCGGTGGCGAGCATGACCAGCCTGTCGAACCCGAGCGCAATCCCGCTTGCAGCCGGCATGATCGTCAGCGCTTGCAGAAAATCTTCGTCGATCGGATAGGCTTCGCCATAAATCCTGCGCCGTTCAGCCATTTCGACCTCGAAACGTCGGCGTTGTTCGGCGGCGTCTGTCAGTTCCCCGAACCCGTTGGCGAGTTCGACGCCGCAGGCATAAAGCTCAAATCTTTCTGCGAACCGCCGGTCCTCCTGCAATCTCGCGAGGGCCGCCTCGCTTGCCGGATAATCCATGAGGATCGTCGGGCGGCCATGGCCGAGATTCGGCTCGATCTTCTCGGACAGAATTTTGCTGAAGACATCCGACCAACTGTCGTCTTCGGTGGTTCGGATTCCATGGGCCCGCGCCCCTGTGGCCAGGGCATTGCGGTCGGCTTCGGATCCGGAGAGCGTGGCAATAAGATCGATTCCCGCATATTGGTCGAAGGCCTCCGCGACCGTCAGAATTTCCGGTTCCTCGAAGGGATCGGCGATATGACCGCCAAAGCGCAGGTCGCGACTGCCGGCGGCGGCAACGGTGCGTGCAAGAAGCCCGGCACAATCCTCGATCAGTCTCTGGTAGGGCTCGCCCGCACGATACCATTCGAGCATGGTGAATTCCGGATGGTGAAGCCGGCCCCTCTCGCGGTTCCTGAAAACATGCGCGAAGCTGAAAATCCGCTCCTCGCCGGCGGCCAGCAATTTCTTGGCCGCGAATTCGGGCGAGGCATGGAGGTAGAGCTTGGTTGCGGCACCGCTTGCATCGACGAATTCGGTGCCGAAGGCGCTGATATGGGTTTGGTTCCCGGGCGAAACCTGAAGAATCGCCGGATCGACCTCCAAGAAGTGCTCGGAGTTGAAGAATCCGCGCGCGGCCTCGACCATCTTGGCACGGCTTTTCAGAAAGGGACGCCGGTCCCGGTGAACATGAGGGTGCCACCAGGGCGAGGGTTCGGGCGGGAGCTTGCTCATTTGTCCTGTTTCACTCGATCTGCGCCTTGGAAGGGCCCACGTTGTTTGTCTTGACGCTTCCGTTTCCGCGCGCCAAGGGTCGATCCGCGAAAATGCTCTGGCGAAACGCCGCAAGATGGCTATTGTGCCGCCCGTCATCAATTTGCAAGCCAGCGCTTCAAGTTACTAATCGTATAGAGGAAAGCCAGTGAAAGTCATCGCCAGTTCAATTCGGAAAGGAAACATTATCGAGAGGGACGACGGTCAACTCTATGTCGTGCTGACCGCGGAGAGTTTTCATCCGGGCAAAGGCACGCCGACCACCCAGATCGATATGCGGCGCCTGTCCGACGGTGTGAAAACGACCGATCGCTACAAGACCACTGAACAAGTCGAACGCGCTTATGTCGAGGATGCGAATTTCAGTTATTTGTATCAGGATGCCGACGGCTACACCTTTATGAACTCGGACAGTTACGATCAGATCATCGTGCCCGCGGAGGTCATCGGGGACCAGTCGGTCTATTTGCAAGAGGGCATGAATTGCGTGTTGTCGATCTTTAACGGCGTCGCCGTCGGGATCCAGCTTCCCGCCAGGGTAACGCTCGAAGTTGTCGAGACCGAGCCCGCGATGAAGGGCCAAACCGCATCGTCTTCTTACAAGCCTGCAAAGCTATCGAACGGTGCCAGGGTCATGGTGCCCCCGCATATTTCTCCAGGCACACGGATTATCGTACAGACCGAAGACGGGTCTTACGTGGAACGTGCCAAGGATTGAAATCCGCCCGCCGGCAGGCTTGGCAGCTGGTGTTCGCGCACTCATTTTTTGATCTTTGCCGATTCCTTTCATTCAACCCCAGTGGAGGAACCAAGATATACCGGCGACGTTTGCGAGCCGACCCCAACGTGGTGTCGCAACATTAAAGGAGACCTCTTATGTTGAAGACGCTCGCCTTGTCCGCCTCGGTTCTCGCTCTCGCCGGCGGCCTAGCTTTCGCAGAAACCACGATGACCAAAGATCCGCATACCGGCCGCTCGGTTGTGACAAATCCGTCGTCGTCGCTGTCGACCAACCGCTGGCTCGCATCCGACGTCTATAAGGCGGATGTATATGATGCTTCCGAACATAAGATTGGCGACATCGTCGATTTGATGATCGACAACAATGGCAACGTTACGTCGGCCATCATCGGCGTCGGCGGGTTCCTGGGCGTCGGTGAAAAGGACGTCGCGATTCCCTTCAAGGAGCTGAAGGTTTCGACCCGCAATGGCAAGGATTGGCTGGTCCTTAATCGCACGAAGGAAGATTTGAAGGCCGCGCCTGCCTACGACAAGAAGATGGGCACAAACAAGATGTGATCTGGGGGAATGAAGGCCGCGATCGGAGCGGCTTCAGCTCTCCCTTGATCTTGGCAGGTCAGCCCTTCCTGCGCTTTCTCTCCCCTTTTAAGCACAAACTCCGGAGAGCTCGGCTCTCCGGAGCCCGCCGGCCAAGCCTGTTCCGGGCAAGTTCGGGGTGGAATTATGTCGCGGGAACAAAATGGAAGATCGAGAGTTCAGGCGTCGTAGGGGATCCTCTGCGAATTGCCTGATTTGGTCGCGCTCGGAGGCGATGAGTGAACAATAGATTACGCCCCAGTCCCGTGATCGTTAGTCCGATCTTAACTATAAGCGACGACCAAGCAAGAGCTTAACAGAGTAGTTTTTAAGGGTTTAACCTGGAAGTAAGTAAAATCAGGTCTAATTATCGCTTGGTCCGGCAGCATTAAAGTACAAATACCATGAACGCCAACCCCAATGCTCACGGCTTTTTCGACGGCTCGTTTTCCCGCCTTGAAAGCAGGTTCGAGAAGGTCGACACGGGGACCTTTGTGGAGCGTTCTGTCCAGGCGCAGTTCGGGCGCAGCTTGCGAAAGCTTTATCCTTTGCCTTCGGTGCACTCCGAGCCCAACGAGGTGCATATTTTGCTGCAAAAAATCCAAGCAAAGCTCGGGGAAAATTTCTAAACTCCCTTCTTAGGAAGTGAATTCCCCGACGTGGCGCGTCCTGATGACGCCTTGCTCCGAGGGTGCGGCTTCCGATTTCCGGCGAATTGATCCCTCTCAGAGACCAGAAGACTTGCTCCTATTCGCCGGGGGCCTTCGCCTCAATCGCCAATGCATGGATTCCGGCATTGAATTCTGGCGCCAAGAGCTCGTTGATGGCACGATGGCGATCGACCCGGCTCTTGCCTCGGAAGGCTTCCGCTATCACCTTAACATGAAAGTGGGTCTCGCCGGAGTGGTCGGCTGTGCCGTGGCGCGTGACAACATGCGCATGTCCGGCATGTTTGTCTGACTCATCCTTAATTTCGATCGATTCTGGGGAAAAAGCGGCTTGTAATTTTGCCTTGATGCGATCGCTCATTGTCGTCTTGCTCTGATCCTTCATGTCAAGGTCGCCTTCGAAAAAAAATCTCGCCCGGTTCATCAGCCCAAGCAGGTCAATTATTATTTTAACGCTTCGATTCGCTTGCGGCTATCCCAAAGACATTCATAATGCGGGGCTATGAATTTAAACTCACGTCTCTTCGACCGCATCAGGGTCAAGTCAAAACAAAAAGAGCCGCAGCGCCAGCAATGGATACGCTGCGAGCATCCAGGCTGTAGCGAAGCGGGCGAGTTTCGCGCGCCAAAAGGCCGCCTGCGGGAAGGCCAGTATTTTTGCTTTTGCCTTGACCATGTCCGCGAATACAACGCTTCTTATAATTATTTCAACGGGATGACTGCCGAAGCGATGGCCGATTATCAGCGCGACGCACTGGTTGGCCATCGACCGACTTGGTCGATGGGCGCCAATCGCGGCGCGAAGAATTTTCGGGAAGAGGGTGACGATCCGTCGCATTCGGGCGATCCACTTGCGATGTTCGCGGCAAACGGTCGGCCTTATTCTAGGGAAGAACCTCGCAGGCCCCGCTACGGGCTCGCGGCGATGAAAGCCCTGGATCAGTTGGGCCTCGACGACAGTGTGGACATGGTCGCGATCAAGGCCCGTTACAAGGATTTGGTGAAGCGCCTTCATCCCGACGCCAATGCCGGCGACCGGTCGAACGAAGATAAATTGCGCGAGATCATCCGCGCCTACAATTACCTGAAGTCAGTGAAGCCTGCCTAGGGAGTTCGCGGTGCCCGTCGATTTTCAGGGCATTTTTGGAAGCTTTCGCGAACGACAGCTTGACGGCCGCCGACCAAGCCTAAAAAGTTCGGCCGGCATGGAGGACGAATGCAAGGTATTATGATCGACGAAGGCGCCGCCGTTGGCGGCCTGCCCGACATGAAGATTTCGGTGCGCCAGGTTTTTGGCATCGATACCGATTTGGAGGTGCCGGCCTATTCGAGCGCCGATCCGCACGTGCCCGACCTCGACCCGGATTATTTGTTTGATCATGACACGACGCTCGCCATCCTGGCGGGCTTCGCAAAAAATCGCCGCGTCATGATCACCGGCTTTCACGGAACCGGCAAATCAACGCATGTCGAACAGGTTGCGGCGCGGCTGAATTGGCCTTGCGTGCGGATCAATCTCGACAGCCACGTTTCGCGTGTGGATCTGATCGGCAAGGATGCCATTGTCGTCAAGGACGGTATGCAGGTGACGGAATTCAGGGATGGGATTCTGCCCTGGGCCTTGCAGAACAATGTCGCCCTTTGTTTCGATGAATATGATGCGGGCCGCCCCGACGTGATGTTCGTCATCCAGCGTGTCCTCGAAGTGTCCGGCCGTCTCACTTTGCTCGACCAGAGCCGGGTGATCAGGCCGCATCCGGCCTTCCGGCTGTTTTCGACGACCAACACGATTGGCCTCGGCGACACCTCTGGGCTCTATCACGGAACCCAGCAGATCAACCAGGGGCAGATGGACCGCTGGTCCATCGTCACGACGCTGAATTATCTGCCGCACGACAAGGAAGTGGACATTGTCCTGGCCAAGGTGAAGCGGTTCCAGGCCAATAAGGAAGGCCGCGATACGATCAATAAAATGGTTCGCGTCGCCGATCTGACCCGCAACGCTTTCATTGCAGGCGACCTGTCGACCGTGATGAGCCCGCGCACGGTGATCACCTGGGCGGAAAATACCGAAATCTTTGCCGACGTCGGCTTTGCCTTCCGGCTGACTTTTCTCAACAAATGCGATGAATTGGAGCGTACCCTCGTTGCGGAGTTCTATCAGCGCTGCTTCGGCAAGGAACTTCCAGAGAGCGCGATCAACGTCGTGATGAGCTGAGCCGATCGGCGCAGATGAGGGTGCAATAGGTGTTGCCTTGACCGGCTCGAACCAAAAGCCACCGGGCAAATCGCCGGCCGCGCAGGAGCCGTTCAAGAGAGCCGTCGCGGCCTGCATGCGCGCCTTGTCGAGGTCGCCGCAGCTCGAAGTGACCTATGCGGCCGAACGCCCGAGCTTGATTCTGACGGGGGCGAGCGCCAAGGCGCGTCTGCCCGAACCCTCGCGCAAACTCGATGCGCGTGAAGCCGCGATCCTGCGCGGGCACGCCGATTCGATGGCTCTGCGGCTGACCTGCCATAATATTGATGTGCATCGGCGGCTCACCCCGCCAGCCCCTGCTGCGCGGGCGGTTTTTGATGCTGTCGAACAGGCCCGTGTCGAGGCGATCGGCTCGCGGCGGATGCAGGGCGTGGCCAGCAATCTGGATGCGATGCTCGATGACCGCTGTCAGCGCGCCCACTATGCCGATGTCGCAACCCGTGCCGAGGCCCCACTCGAGGACGCGCTCGCGATGATCGTGCGCGAACGTCTCACTGGCCTCAAGCCGCCCAAGAACGCCCAAAGAATTGTCGATCTCTGGCGCCCTTGGGTCGAGGAGCGCGCCGCCGCCGATCTCGACAAGCTTGGATCGGCGATCGAGGATCAGCGTGCCTTCGCCGTCGCCGTTCACAAGCTCCTGACCTCTCTCGAAATGATCGAAGAGGGCGCGCTCGACGGCAATCCCGAGGAAGAAGAAAGTGGTGGCGACGAGCAGGACGCCGGAGCGGAAAACGAGACGGAGGAAGGCGCGGAGGATCACACCGGGGATTCGAGCCGCAGCGAGACCGTCGAGGCCTCCTCCGATCCGACGGAAGAAGACGATACGGAGTCGGCCGATGCGCCAACCGGGGAGTTCGACGAAGAGGCCGAGCTTTCCGACTCCGAAGAAGCTGCCGATCCACGCCGGCCGCCCTCGCCGGCCAGCACCGACCCCCGCGCCTCGGATTATAAGGCTTTCACCAAAAAATATGACGAGGTGGTCGCCGCCGAGGATCTTTGCGACGCGGAGGAGCTTGAGCGGCTGCGCTCTTATCTCGACAAGCAATTGAGCAACCTCTCCTCGATTGTCGCGCGGCTGGCCAATCGTTTGCAGCGCCGTCTCATGGCGCAGCAGAGCCGGTCCTGGGAGTTCGACCTTGAGGAAGGCATTCTGGATCCGGCAAGGCTTCCGCGGATCATCATGGATCCGCAGCAGCCGCTGTCGTTCAAGCGCGAGAAGGATACCGAGTTCCGCGATACAGTGGTGACGCTCCTCATTGACAATTCGGGTTCGATGCGCGGGCGGCCGATTACGGTTGCGGCCACCTGCGCCGATATTTTGGCTCGAACGCTGGAGCGTTGCGGCGTCAAGGTCGAGATCCTGGGTTTCACCACCCGTGCGTGGAAGGGCGGTCAGTCGCGCGAGGCTTGGCTGCAGGCGAACAAACCGCCGGCGCCGGGCCGTCTCAACGATCTCCGCCACATTATCTACAAATCGGCCGATGCGCCTTGGCGGCGATCACGCAAGCATCTCGGCCTTATGATGCGCGAAGGACTTCTGAAGGAAAACATCGATGGCGAGGCGCTCGATTGGGCGCATCGCCGGCTTCTCGCGCGGCCCGAACAGCGGCGCATATTAATGATGATTTCCGACGGCGCGCCCGTCGACGATTCGACGCTATCCGTCAATCCCGGGAATTATCTCGAAAAGCATTTGCGGTTCATGATCGAGGAGATTGAGACGCGTTCACCCGTGGAGCTCATTGCGATCGGCATCGGTCACGACGTGACCCGCTATTATCGCCGCGCTGTGACAATTGTAGATGCGGAAGAACTCGGCGGCGCGATGACCGACAAGCTGGCCGAACTGTTCGACGAGACGGCGCGGCCGAAACGGGGCGCGCTTCGTCAGCGAGGGGGAGCGGCGCAGCAAGCACGCGCAAGCGCCGCGCGTCGCTTGTTGCATTGAAGTCTGGCCGACCGGCTCACCGGCGTCGGAAAGCGGTTGGGATCATTTGTCGCTCTGAGCCGTTTCCCGCCTAGAGCATGTTCCGAAAAAGTTGACCGACTTTTTCGATCAGAACATGCTCCAACTCGTTGAACTTGAGCGATTCCTTTTCGATCAGATGATTCCATCCGATCGGGAAGCGCTCTAGCCGGCGTCTTCGATCGAAGGCTTTCTGCACATGATGAAGATTGCTCTCGAAGAACATTTTATTTTTCCGAATTTCCTCGACTATCTGGCGCAGGGAATGCCGAAGGTCTCGACAGAGGCCTATGCGCAGCTCGTGGCGCAATTGTCGGATTTTGGCGAGGGGAGGCTGGCTGCCATGGGTGCGGCGGGCGTCGAGCTTTCCGTTCTCTCGCTCTCCGGCCCCGGTGTGCAGATCGAGCCGGACGCGGCAATTGCTGTGAAGCTCGCACGGCAGGCCAACGATCTTCTCGCCGTGGAAGTGCAACGCCAGCCGAATCGCTACAGTGGCTTTGCTCACCTGGCCATGCAGGATCCGGCTGCCGCCGCCAATGAGCTTGAGCGTTCAGTGCGCGATCTCGGCTTCGTCGGCGCTATGGTCAACGGTCACACCAACGGCATCTATCTCGACGAGCCGCGCTACGCGCCATTTTGGGAGCGAATGCAGGCCCTCGACGTGCCGCTCTATCTTCATCCTGCCGACTCGTACATCAAGCCTTACGTTTTGGAGGGCTGAGACGAACTGCTGAAACCCACCTGGGAATGGAATATCGAGACATCCTCGCATTTTCTGCGGCTTGTCTTTGCCGGTGTTTTCGACCGCTATCCCGGTCTTAAAATTATACTCGGGCACATGGGCGAAACGCTTCCCTATGTGCTGTGGCGGCTCGACAGCCGCGCCGCGCTCATTGTCGACAAGCGCCCGCTGGAAATGCCGCCATCGGCCTATCTCAAGCGCAATCTTTACGCCACCACCTCAGGTCAGTGCTCCGACGTGCCCTTGATTGCGGCGCTCTCGGGGATAGGCGAGGATCATGTGTTGTTTTCGGTCGACTATCCCTATGAAGATTCTGCGACCGCGGGACGGTTCCTCGATGCGGCGGCGATCGACGAAAAGATTCGCGACAAGGTTGCCCGCCTCAATGCGGCCAGCCTCATGAACCTCAAGCTGTAAGGGTCGCGAACTCTTATCGATCCTTGGCGCTCGGAAAGAACCACCTGCCGTTCCTGATCGGCAGAAAGCTCCCATCATCGACCCCGACCTCTTCATCGATCCGCGCATTGAGCTTTGCATTCATGGCCATGACGAGCTCCCCATTGTTTTTCTTATCGTCAGCCAGATTGGTAATTTCTTCCGGATCGGTTTTTAGATCATAAAGCTCGATGTCATTTTTGCTGACCAATTCCTCCCAGGTCGTGGGCCGGTTGAAATCGATCTGCCCGAAATAGCGGCTAAAGCGATAACGTCCATCGAACACGCTGCGAATCGCGCAGCGGTTCTGGAAGTTGGGTTCGTTTTTTTGCGCAGCCTTGATTTTTTTCTGCGCTGGCTCATGGGAGTCCATGAAGAACACCATCTTATCAGCCCATTTAATGTCCTGGAAGGTGAACATGTTGTAATTGAAGAGGGAGGCCGGGCGCAGCGTATCGACGCTCGCCGTCTGGGGTGCGCCCAGCAGCTTGGAGAAGTCGCGTCCCTTAAGATCGGCGGTTGCCTTGGCGAGCTTTTCGGCCGGGGCTCCCGTCAGAGCGAGCAGCGTCGGCGTCAGATCGATCTGAGAGGTCACAGCCTTGCATTCGGTTCCGCCCGGATAGGCGGGATGAACAATCATGAGCGGCAGATGGTTCTGCTGCCTGTAGGTGCAGTTTCCTTTGCCGCGCATTTGATGGTTGCCGCCAAGCTCGCCATGGTCGGCGGTAAATACGATGATCGTGTTCTTATCCATGCAGGATTGCTTCAAGGCCTCCAACACGGCAACGACCTGGCGATCACAGTCACGAATGCAGTTGAAATAATAATTCCTCAAGAGCCGCCAGCGACGGTCTTCATTGGGCCACTGGCCGACCAGCAGGTCCTGGACTTCCTGGTAGATCTGATGGGCCTTGGGCCGGCCAGGGGCGTCGAGAGACTGGCCCCGGGTGGGGGGCAGTGGAACCTCGTCCCATTTTGCCCGGTAAATTTCATCATCCGGGGTGCGCATGATGGGCATCGCTGTTTTCTTGCCCTGCACGGTCTCGTCCGGCAAATCCGAATTGATGTACATGACATCATGCGGGTTGACGAAATTGACCGCGAGATACCAAGGCGTTCCCTCGGCTTTCAGTGCCTCTCCCTTGGTGCGCATCCAACTCGTCACGGCGGCGGTTGTCGTATCGTCGTAGGTGTATCCGCCAAGGCCCTTGTCGATGATATCGCCCATGCCGAAGAAATCGGCGAATCCATAGGATTGGATGATCTCGCGATATTTTGGGAACGGCGCGTCAATCGCGTGCGCGACAACATCCAGATTGGCGCTTAAGTGCCATTTGCCTTGATAGGATGCATAATAGCCAACTTCCGCCATTCGGTGCCCGACGGTCAACACTTTGGTCGACATGTCCGGCTGCCAGGGGCTGTTCAGATTATCGAATATGCCCGAGTGCTGAATGTGCTGCCCGGTATATATGGTCGAGCGGGCAGGAGAGCAGACGCAAGACGCCGCCTGATGATTTTTAAAGGTGATTCCGTTCTTCTTGATCCATTCCCGCCCCGGGACGGGAAAGGGCCATGGATCAAAGAAATGCTCCTGATCGACCAAGATGAATAATATGTTGTACCCGCCGGGCGGCGCATCTGGCGGCAGGATTTTTTGCGCGGGAGCTGCGGCTACCCTTTCAGCCTGGGTCGCCTCCGGCAAGACATTGGCGCCGAGCAGGGCGGCTCCGCTCGCCATGAGTGCGCGGCGGGATGGATGGGCGACGCGGTCGGAAGAATCTGTCATGTGCTTGCTCACAGCCTGGCCGGATTCTACAGAGCCTCAGCGTCGTTTGGACCGCAGCGTCGGCGAGGGGACATAATCTTTCGCGCCGTGGCCGAGCATGAGCGTCTTGAGCTCCCGCTCGCCGATCACGCGGCCAAGCTCCCTGAAGCTAAAGAACGGAATCAGAGCAACACAAACGATTGTCGCCGCCGAAACGATTCCGCGCAGGCTTCCGCCGCCGATTTCCGGGAAGCTCTCTGCAATCGTCTTGCCTTCGACGACGCCGACAAGCACTCTTTCGACGATGTGAAAACAGATCAGCAGCAGGGTGAAGATGACGGAGCGGTACACAATGGGATAGACCAGGGGCCGATCCTTGAACCGCTGCCCAAGGTGAAAATTTTCTGCAACAAGCATGACTTTTGCCAGCATGAACGCATTGATGGCGGCAAAACCCTGCATTTTGAAATTGACGTGATGCTCGGCCAGAACGATCGAGTCATTGAGAGCGAATAAACCGAACAGAACCCAAAGATAGAAAAAGATCCCGAGAAATCGCCTGAGCTCATCGAGGGCGCGTTCTTTTACCGTGGGCTTGATTTCCTTCACAACGGGCTTGGGTTTGCCCAATCTTCGTTTCACCGCCACGTCGCTGCTCCAGGTCTGCCCTCACGCCGAGTGGCGCGCTTGCACGATCCATCGGCGAGACAATGTTGCATGGCGGGATAGGATTTGTCAGCAGCCTCTTCGCTTCACGGCCGACGGTAAATGATGAAGGGGCAGAGGCAGGGCGAACCGAAGTGACTGAAGGCTCAATGCACGGCTGAAAACAAGTCAGCCAGATCGCAAGGCGCTCGCGCTCGTCATAATGATTGCTCGGAAGGCTGCCGGAGCCGTGTTCGGCGGCGAGGAGATCAGCAGGGGAGGGATAGGCTCTGGAGAGAGGGGCGCCGGAGCCTATCCCTAAACCTCAGGCCTGCTGGATCGCCGACAATTTCCAGTCGCCGGGACCGCCGCCGACGGGACGGGTAAAGGTCCAAACCTCGGTTGCCTCCTGCGGCACCGCCGGATCGCCGGAGACGATCTTGTTGGTATTGCGATCGACCATCGTATCGATCATGGAAAACCGCATGGCAACGGTGGCAAACTCGCTCTGCGGCTCGCGCCAAGCCTCCGACAGGTCGCCTTGCAGAAAATTCACCGCGGAGATTTTATTTACCACACCGTTTTTGGCGTTGCTGGCGACCTCCTCGGCAAAATAAGAAGCCATTTCCGGGGTCGACAAGGCCCGCAGCGACGCGATGTCTTCCGCCCCGAACGCCGTTTCAAGAGCGCTGAGCCTTTGCTCGAACACGGCGAAATCCGCAGGGGTGACATCGAGTTTGGTGCCTCTGTTTACGCCTGCTTGTCCGCCTCCGAAGCCTGGGAAGCCGCCTGGCGCTCCAGCTCCCGTTTGACCCAAGCCGGATTGAAAGGCCGAAGCGCCCTGCATGGCGGGACGACGTCCGCGCAGAAAGCCCATCACTAATTTAAACAGGAGGAACAGAAGCCCGATTTGAAGCAACAAGCCCAGGATCGACATGCCGCCGCCGAGGCCGCCAAACATCCCATGCCCGAACAGCATGCCGAAAAGCCCGGCGCCGATAAAGCCGCCGAGGAGGCCGCGCCCGAAGCCGCCGGAAAGAAATCCGCCCGAATTGGCTGCGGGGCGGCCGAAAACGCCTTGGTTGGGAGACGTCATGGACCTCTCCATCGGTGCGGCCCCCCGTGGCGCCGTCGGTGTCGACCAGGGCGTGCTGAAGGTACGCCCGCCGCGGCTGCCGAAGGAGGAGCCGTTGCCGGCGCGGGCAAAAGCGTCCCCGGCGAAGCCCAGCGCAAGCGTTGCAGCAAGGGTCAAAATCAAGGTTTTCTGGCGAAGCGCCATCGATTTAATCCTAACGTTGCGCGGACGCACTCCCGTCCGCACCGGCTATATGGGGAGCGTTCGGCTATTCGGCAAAGGAAATCGGAGGATTACGGTTCTTTTCGTTGGGAGACCGGCACTGCGGTGAGGCGGGTGTTGATGCTAGCCACCTCGTCCAGATAGCGAAACCGGGGATCGAGGACCGCGGTCGCCCGGAAATGGCTGCGATCCCGATAAAGCGGTGCGCCATCCCGGTCCGTCGTCGGGCAGCGATGCGCGTCGCAAAGATAGTTGGCCGGATCGACAAAGCTGCCGCCCACCGACGCCGCAAGCGACATTAACCGGCTTTTAATAGGGAAGAAGAAGTTCTCGAAACGGTCGCGGTCGAAATATTCGACCTCTGTTGTGTCGATTTGCAGGAATTTTCGTTTTGCAAGCTCCGCCGGCACATTCCATTTGCCGAAGGGCGTGGGCGAAACGATGACGACATCGCTTCCGCGCTTGCGCAACTCAAGCAGCCGGGATGCAAGCTGGGAAAATGCCCCATCGACATTGTCGTAATAGTTTACGCGATCCAATTCTCCGGTGCAGGACTCGCCTTTGACAAAGCAAATCTCGCCGCTGAACGGAATGAAGTAATCGTACCACAAGGATACGAGCACGATGCGTTTGAAACCGCGGCTCTCGGCAAATTGCAGCGCCTTGTCGATGAAGCCATTGCAGTTCAGCCGATCATGGACCATTCGGATGCCGGTGAGGGGCGGGCAGCCGGGCGATGTCAGAAAGGTGAAGGAGCTTTCCGGGTGAGTCTTTGCATATTCTGAAAAGCGGCTGAATATCTGCATGGCGAAGGAATCGCCGATGAAGAGGACGCCGGGATTCTGAGGTGAACCGAGCTGGCAGGGCTGCAGATTGCCGGCATCGTCCATGCCGTTGCAACTGCGTGGATAGCCCCAATCGGTGGCGGCCTTCGTATAAAGGGCAAATTGTCCTTGCCCCCCCGGCATGCGATTCCCCAGTCCGTCATTGACGGTGACGACCATCGCAAGGCCGACGGTGAGCGCCGTCGCGGCGCCGCCCAAAACCAGCCGGGGCCGTTTCTCCTGGCCGAAGGGCGTGTTCGAAATTCTCTTGGCCAGTGCCAGAAGAAGGCCGCCCGTGGTGATGATCGCCGCCAGGATCAGGATTTCGCAGATGATCTTTTGCGGCGTCGTCGTCGTGAAATCGAAGTAGATCGCGGCGACCGCCACCGGCCAATGCCAGAGATAAATGGAGTAGGACCATTTGCCGACCGTCTGAACGATGGCGTTTCTGAACGCATAGCCGTTCGCCCGGTTGGCGGCGATGACAAGGCACGTGCCAACCACCGGCAGCAGCGCCGAGTAAGATGGCCAGGCCATGTTCTTGTCAAAGTAGACAAGCGAGAGACCGATGAACGCCAGCCCGCTGGCCAGCAGCGGCCAGGAATAGCGCTGCTCGCTGTTCTTGAACTGCAAGGCGACGATCCCGCCGGCGAGCATTTCCCACGCCCGCTGCGGCAGCAGGTAAAAGGCCGAGGCGGGATAAAGCTTCGTCGACCAGATGCATAGCAGCACCGAGAAGACCGCCATCGACCAAAGAATGGGAACGATGAAGCGTCGGGTCCGCTCGAATCGATGCAGCAGCATCAGGATGATCGGATAGATCAGATAGAATTGCCATTCGACCGAAAGGCTCCAGGTATGCAGCAGCCATTTGGTGTTGCTGTCCTGATCGAAATATCCGGTCGCTTCCCAGAACCGGAAATTGGAAAAGAACAGAAGTGCTGAAATCGAGGTCGAGCCGAGGTAATGATAGGTTGTGGGCTCCAGCAGCAGATAGCCAGCCGCCAGCAAACAAAAGCACAGGCCGAGAAGTCCCGGGACGATGCGCTTGGCGCGGTCGTAATAGAATTCCCAAACGCTGAATCTATCCTTGGCCAATCTTCCCATGATGATCGAGGTCATGAGATAGCCGGAGATCACGAAAAAGACGTCGACCCCCACGAAGCCGCCGGGAACGAAATCAACCTTGTAATGAAAAAGAACAACCGCGGTAACCGCCAGCGCCCTCAGGGCATTAATGTCATTTCTGAACTTCATGGCCCACCAATTGCCAATAAAACTGCGGCCGTCCCGCGTCTTTCCTCACTGCGGGCGACAAGGAGCGGAGTTTCGGCGCTCTGCTTACGGACTAGCCGACGAGGGTAGGTTCGCGCTGAATTGCTCATTGATTCCCGCGGCATCATCCAGGAATCGGAAGCGGGTGGTCCGCACGGCGCCCGCCCGCAAATGTCCGCGATCTCGAAAATAAGGGACGCCATCTTCGTCGAAGGTTGGGCAACGATGGCCGTCGCAAAGAAAGTCGAGCGGGTCCACAAATTTGGCGCCGAGCGAGGATGCGAGGGTTTTTAGCCGACTCTTGACCGGCTGAAACCCTTGCTCAAGGTCATCCCGGTTGATGAATTTGATGTCGGTCGCATCGACGCCCCAGAACTGGCGCTTCAACAGCTCCAAGGGCACATCCCAACCGCCATGCGGCGTGGCCGATACAAAGACGATTTCAACGCCGCGATTTTTGAATTCAAGAAGCCGCGTCCGTAATGTTCCGAATGCCTCATCAAGATGTTGGAAATACCAGGAGGGATCCTCATTTAAGGCACAAGTGTTTCCGTTTGGAAAACAAACCGCGCTGTTCTGGGGGATAAAATAGCCGTTCCAGATGGAGGCAAGGACGATGCGTTTGAAATTGCGGGTCTCGGCGAACCGCAGCACCTTGTCGACGAAGCCGTTGCAGTGGAACCTGTCGACGATAATCTGGATGCCGGTGACCGGCGGACAGCTTGAAGACGCCAGAAAGGTGAACGCATTCTCCGGGTGGGTCTTCGCATGTTCGGCAAAGCGGCTGAAATACTGCATGGCGAAGGAATCGCCGATGAAGAGGACGCCGGGATTCTTGGGCGAACCGAGCTGGCAGGGCCGCAAATTGCCGGCATCGTCCATGCCGTTGCAATCGGTGGGATAATCCCAATCCGCGATCACCTTCCGATAGGTTTCCACCTCTCTCAACCCATCGGGCCGCCGGTTGGCGAATCCGTCATTGACGGTGACGACCACCGCGAGGCCGACGGTGAGCGCCGTCGCGGCGCCGCCCAAAACCAGCCGGGGCCGTTTCTCCTGGCCGAAGGGCGTGTTCGAAATTCTCTTGGCCAGCGCCAGAAGAAGGCCGCCCGTGGTGATGATCGCCGCCAGGATCAGGATTTCGCAGATGATCTTTTGCGGCGTCGTCGTCGTGAAATCGAAGTAGATCGCGGCGACCGCCACCGGCCAATGCCAGAGATAAATGGAGTAGGACCATTTGCCGACCGTCTGAACGATGGCGTTTCTGAACGCATAGCCGTTCGCCCGGTTGGCGGCGATGACAAGGCACGTGCCAACCACCGGCAGCAGCGCCGAGTAAGATGGCCAGGCCATGTTCTTGTCAAAGTAGACAAGCGAGAGACCGATGAACGCCAGCCCGCTGGCCAGCAGCGGCCAGGAATAGCGCTGCTCGCTGTTCTTGAACTGCAAGGCGACGATCCCGCCGGCGAGCATTTCCCACGCCCGCTGCGGCAGCAGGTAAAAGGCCGAGGCGGGATAAAGCTTCGTCGACCAGATGCATAGCAGCACCGAGAAGACCGCCATCGACCAAAGAATGGGAACGATGAAGCGTCGGGTCCGCTCGAATCGATGCAGCAGCATCAGGATGATCGGATAGATCAGATAGAATTGCCATTCGACCGAAAGGCTCCAGGTATGCAGCAGCCATTTGGTGTTGCTGTCCTGATCGAAATATCCGGTCGCTTCCCAGAACCGGAAATTGGAAAAGAACAGAAGTGCTGAAATCGAGGTCGAGCCGAGGTAATGATAGGTTGTGGGCTCCAGCAGCAGATAGCCAGCCGCCAGCAAACAAAAGCACAGGCCGAGAAGTCCCGGGACGATGCGCTTGGCGCGGTCGTAATAGAATTCCCAAACGCTGAATCTATCCTTGGCCAATCTTCCCATGATGATCGAGGTCATGAGATAGCCGGAGATCACGAAAAAGACGTCGACCCCCACGAAGCCGCCGGGAACGAAATCAACCTTGTAATGAAAAAGAACAACCGCGGTAACCGCCAGCGCCCTCAGGGCATTAATGTCATTTCTGAACTTCATGGCCCACCAATTGCCAATAAATGCGTCTAATTCTCGGCGATTTGTTGCGGGCCTCAGGGAAGGCGATGGCTTAATCTTTCGGCCCCGGTCTGCCTCGGGGCAAAAAAACCCCGAATAAATCAAAAACCTGCTCAAAGGCTCGGCACGCGAATCCCCGTGCGCGCTGAGCGCGGCATAGCTAGGGTTTGAAACTGGGCAAAATGATGGACAATTCGGCCATATTGAGGGGCCGCGCGTGAATGGCGCCTGGCCCACACCGGCTTTCGGCGGGCCCATCGGTGTGTTAGAAGGCCCGCGAACTTCGCCGGAGAAAGCCATTTCGGCTGCCGGGCGGAGAAGTTGAGAGTGAAACGGTCATGACAGAGCGGCGTGCAAATTTCGACTATGAGGATCTGATTGCCTGCGGGCGTGGGGAGTTGTTCGGTCCGGGCAATCCACAATTGCCGCTTCCGCCGCTCTTAATGTTCGATCGCATCGCCGACATTTCCGAACACGGCGGCGCCAACGGGAAGGGCGTTATTTTAGCCGAGTTTTCAATTAGGCCGGACCTCTGGTTCTTCGGGTGCCATTTCAAGGGCGACCCGGTGATGCCGGGATGCCTCGGTCTTGACGCGCTGTGGCAGCTTTTGGGATTTTATCTCGGCTGGCTGGGCCTGACCGGACGCGGCCGGGCCCTTGGCGTCGGCGAAGTCAAATTCTCCGATCAGGTCTTGCCGACCGTCAAACGCATTATCTATGGCGTTGATTTAAAACGTGTGTTCAAAACCAAACTGGTTCTCGGAATCGCCGATGGGTGGCTCGAGGCCGATGGAATACGCATATATGAAGCAAAGGATCTGCGCGTCGGCTTGTTCAAGGCGGGAACACCATCCGCCGCCTGAAGCTGAGCTGGTCCTTGATTTGGCCCTGGGGCCGCGGCGGGTCCGTCATCGGTTCCGCGAAGAGTTTGGGAGTTTGAGGTATGAGACGGGTTGTCGTCACCGGGATGGGGATTGTGTCGGCGATTGGGAACAATAGCCAAGAGGTGCTGGCCTCGTTGCGGGAGGCGAAGTCGGGGATTGTGAAGGCCGAGAAATATGTCGAGCTTGGGTTTCGCAGCCAGGTCCATGGGGCGCCGACGCTCAATCCGGAAAGCATGATCGATCGGCGCGCCATGCGGTTTCATGCCGGCGGCACCGCCTGGAACCATGTCGCGATGGATCAGGCGATCCTGGACGCCGGGCTGACGCCGGCCGAAATCTCCGATGAGCGCACCGGCATCATCATGGGCTCGGGCGGGCCTTCGACGCGGACCCTTGTCGAGGCGGCCGACACCGCGCGCAGCAAGGGGGCCAAGAAGATCGGTCCCTTCGCGGTGCCCAAGGCGATGTCCTCGACGGCCTCGGCGACGCTCGCCACCTGGTTCAAGATCAAGGGCGTCAATTATTCGATCTCGTCGGCCTGCGCGACCTCCAATCATTGCATCGGCAACGCCTATGAAATGATCCAATATGGCAAGCAGGACATCATGTTCGCGGGCGGCTGCGAGGAACTCGATTGGACCATGTCGGTCCTGTTCGACGCGATGGGGGCGATGTCGTCGTCCTTCAACGATCGTCCGGCCGTCGCCTCGCGCGCCTACGACAAGGACCGCGACGGCTTCGTGATCGCCGGCGGCGCCGGGGTTCTGGTGCTGGAGGATTATGAGCACGCCCGCGCGCGCGGCGCGAAGATTTATGCCGAGATCGTCGGCTATGGCCTGAGCTCGGATGGCTACGACATGGTGGCGCCGTCGGGGGAGGGCGCGGTGCGCTGCATGCGGATGGCGCTGGCCAACGTCACGACGCCGATCGACTACATCAATCCGCATGCGACCTCGACGGGGATCGGCGATCTGAAGGAGATCGAGGCGATCCGGACGGTGTTTGGGGCGGGCGAAAACTCGCCGCCGATTTCGGCGACCAAATCGCTGACCGGCCATTCGCTTGGCGCGACCGGCGTGCAGGAAGCGATCTATTGCCTGTTGATGATGCAAAGCGGCTTCATCTGCGAGAGCGCCAATATCGAGGAGCTCGATCCCGCCTTCGCCGACATGGACATCGTCCGCAAGCGCCGCGACGACATGAACCTGCGGACCGTCCTGTCGAACTCGTTCGGCTTCGGCGGAACCAACGCCAGCATTGTCTTCAAGCATGTCGACGCCTGAAGATAAAATGGCGCACAATCCTGAAGGCGTGATGCAGGGCAAGCGTGGTCTCGTCATGGGTGTCGCCAACGATCATTCGATCGCTTGGGGCATTGCTCAAAAACTCGCCGAACACGGCGCCGAACTGGCCTTTACCTATCAAGGCGAGGCGCTGGGGAAACGCGTCAAACCCCTGGTCCATAGCCTTGGCTCGACGCTTGTTCTTCCGTGCGATGTCGAGGACACGGGTTCGGTTGACGCTGTCTTTGCGGCGATCGAAAAATGCTGGGGGTCGCTCGATTTCGTGGTCCATTGCATCGCCTATTCGGACCGCGCCGAATTAAAGGGCCGCTATGCCGATACTTCGCGGGAAAATTTTTCGCGCACGATGCTGATTTCGGCTTTTTCCTTCACCGAAATCTCCCGGCGCGCGGCCGCCCTCATGCCGACCGGGGGCGCGCTGTTGACCTTGACCTTCTCGGGGGGGACAAGGGTCATGCCCAACTACAACGTCATGGGTGTTGCCAAGGCGGCCTTGGAAGCCAGCGTTCGCTATCTCGCCGCCGACTACGGTCCCCATGGGATTCGGGTCAATGCCATTTCCGCAGGTCTTGTGCGGACCCTTGCTGGCGCCGGAATCGCCGACGGGCGCGTGATGTTCAATTTTCAGAAGGCGCATGCCCCATTGCGCCGCAATCTCACGATTGCCGACGTTGGCGGTGCCGCGCTTTACCTTTTGTCCGATCTTTCAAGCGGCGTTACTGGCGAAATCCACCACGTGGACGCTGGCTACAATGTGGTTCTGATGCCCCACCCGGATAATTTGAAGCCGGATGCGGCGCTCTGATCCTGTGGGATGCGCACAGGTAAAGTCAGGCAGCCTTGAAGGGGAGGCGTGCCCATGCTATCTGCGCCGGGACATGTTTGAAGCCGCACGTGTCACGATTTTCGGAGAGGTGGCTGAGTGGTTGAAAGCACCGCACTCGAAATGCGGCATAGGTGCAAGCCTATCGGGGGTTCGAATCCCTCCCTCTCCGCCAAGATGGCTTCCACGTAGTTCCACCGACAACCGCCAGCCTCTCCAGCTCCCTGCTAAAACAGCGACTTACTTTCCACGGACGTCCACTGTGATATCTTGACATGTCCCTACTTCCACGTTACAAACTAGGGCCTGAACTTGGGCCAGTAGCGTGGAGGGGGAACGGCAGTGGCAAGGGCACGCAAGAAATTGACCGCGCGGGAGGTTGCGGCGCTGTCAACGCCCGGCTTGCACAGCGATGGCAATCGTCTTTATCTCGCGATCGACGGCCAGTCGCGGAAGCGTTGGATTTTTAGATACCAGACCAAAGGCCGGCAAAGGGACTTGGGCCTTGGCATCCCGCTTGACGTGTCGCTCGCGGACGCAAGGGCCAAAGCAGAGGGGGCCAATGCCCTGCTTCGGCAAGGTGTTGACCCCATCGACCAAAAGAAGCAAGTTGCAATCGCGCTGGTAGTACCGACCTTTGGCCAATACGTCGAAGAGTTCTTGGCGACAAAGGAATCCGGCTGGAGCAACCCAAAGCATCGCGCGCAGTGGCGGGCAACACTCGCGACCTACGCCACTCCGCTGAATGCCCTTCCGCTCGATAAGATCGCGACGGCCGATGTCCTCAA
The DNA here is from genome assembly GCA_004564215.1 of Beijerinckiaceae bacterium. NCBI lineage: Bacteria > Pseudomonadati > Pseudomonadota > Alphaproteobacteria > Hyphomicrobiales > Beijerinckiaceae > Beijerinckiaceae bacterium. The sequence goes on from CP024846.1 coordinate 2,562,493, forward strand.
GGTGCTGCAACCCATTTGGGCCGAGAAGCCTGAAACTGCTTCGCGGCTTCGGGGGCGAATTGAAGCTGTGCTCGACGCGGCGAAAGCCGCAGGCCATCGGGTTGGCGAAAACCCGGCGGCGTGGGCTGGCAATCTCAAACACTTATTGCCGAAGCGCCAGGCAAGCCAAGAGCACCATGTCGCCGTGCCGTATGCCGATGTCCCGGCATTCACGAAGCGCTTGCGTGAGCAAGCTGGCCTTGGCGCACTGGCGCTTGAATTCACTATTTTAACAGCGGCGCGATCGGGTGAAACACGCGGTGCGACTTGGTCTGAACTCGATCTCGAAGCCAAAATATGGACCATTCCGGCCGTGCGCATGAAAGCCTCGCGAGAGCATCGCGTCCCGCTCTCCGACCGCGCGATCGAGATTCTGAAAGAGGTCAAGCCACTGGCTAACGGCGAAGCTGGGCTTGTGTTCCCTGGCCTTCGCCACGGCAAGCCTTTGAGCGACATGAGTCTGACAGCGGTCTTGCGGCGCATGAAGGTGAATTCGACGTGCCACGGTTTTCGATCAACGTTCCGGGATTGGGCGGGCGACCACACCGTATTCCAACGTGAAATTGTCGAAGCAGCCCTCGCGCACGTCGTCGGTGACAAGGCCGAGCAAGCCTACAGGCGCGGCGATGCGCTCCAAAAGCGGCGGGCTCTTATGGCGGCGTGGGCCAGTTATCTCGACGCCGTTCCAGCGAATGTCACCGCGCTGAAGCAGGCAGGCTAGCCGTGCGTGTTCGTGTGACTCACGCTGCCCTGTTGTCGCGCGTCGGGAGAACTGAATAATCGTGCGCGTTCTCCGCTTGCGATAGGTCATAAGCCGCTTGCAAATTTAGCCAAAAACGAGGGTCCGTTCCAAAATAGCGCCCGAGCCTAATCGCAGTATCGGCGGACACGTCGCGTCGCTGGCGAATGATATCCGTCAGGCGATTGCCGGGGACGCCGAGCGCTTCGCCTAAGGCCCGCGCCGAAAGTTCGAGCGGCTTCATAAATTCTTCAGCGAGCACTTCGCCGGGGTGCGTTCTCAGTCTGGGCATGAACTGGCCTCCATTAATGATAATCGACTATCTCCACTTGCTCCGGCCCGCGCGCGGTCCAGACAAAGCAAACGCGCCAACGATCATTGATGCGAATGCTGTATTGCCCGGCCCTGTCGCCTTTCAACGCCTCCAGCCGGTTGCCGGGTGGCGAACGCAAGTCGTCTAGCGTGACCGCCGCATCGACCATGTCCAGCTTGCGTATCGCTACGCTGGAAACAGCACACCATTTCGCCGGACAACTGCCGCCCTGAAAGAAAAGCTCCGTCTCGCGGGTGGCAAAGCCCTGGATCATTGTGTCAGATGATATACGATACGTATCTCATATTGTCCAGGGGTATTTGGACGCTTTCCCAATGCCGGTTTGCGTAAACCAGACCGCTTTTAGCAATCCTGCTATCACGGCCGCGTGATAGCAGGATTGCTAGCACGTCAAAAGTACATCTAAGCAATCACGCGGCCGTGATAGCAGCTTTGCTATCCGCTACTTCCAGTAGTCAAGTAGTAACTATTAACGCGTCCTGGATCGCATGGTATAGTAGGATTGTCTATACTTTAACCAAGGAGGTTCGCGTGGAAAACAGCGATCGGGATTCATATTCTTTAAAGGAGTTCGCCAAGCGCAATAGCATCTCGATAAGCTATCTATATCAACTACTTAAGGACGGAAAAGGCCCAAAAACGATTCGCGTCGGCGATCGGCGACGCTTGATTACCGCCAAGGCTGCGGCCGAGTGGCGCCAGCAACTTGAATCACGGGCGGCCTAAACCGCCGACCCCTCCCTCGTTCATCCCCAAAAACTCAAAGGAGAACCAGTTCCATGTCGTTGAAGTACGATACTGTTTTTATCGATCTTTTTACGAAGATCGCTTGCCGCCTGGCGAGGCATCCGCACGTTCTATTGGCCGTTGAAGTCTGCAAAGACGGTAAATTCGTGCAGGTCGAGGTCTTCCCTGCAATCGCGATCGAGGCAATCTCAAAATACGTCGCGAGCTTCGAGCGAGAAGAAAGGAGCGAAGTTTTCATCCACCTCGGCGCAATTCGACCCGATTTTGCCAAGACACGCTCACCGCAGCCAGATGATTTTCTCGAGGTCTTTGGCTTCGTGACGAGCGGTGACGGGGCGTCAATCGAGGCGGCTGCCAAGATTGCGAGGGCGCAGTTGGTCTTGTCAGGCGGCGACAACCTATCGGCCTTATTCGCTTTCGACCAGCCCATGCCGATCGCCGTATTGAAATCGCTGCAAGGGAGAATCGGGGATTTAGCTAAGCGGGGATCGCGAGGAGCTTCAACGGCGATGCCGATCGCCGGCACGGTCGCCTGGCCGACAAGAGACTACGGGCGGCATGAGGCGGAATTCGGAAAGCTTCTGCGAGCCCCTCGGCGGCGCGATCCCGCCATTATCACACCAGTCTTCGCCTGAATCCGATGGCCTAACCGGGGACGGCACGGCGTTTTGCTCCACACCCTCAATGAAAGTAGGCGGAACCGGGGACGAAATGGCTAACTGAAAGGAAAGAACTCGAATTATACTAGGAATATCAAATGGATATCACACCCGCCCCAATTCCCATGGAATTCCGTGACAAATGGTTAGGACCTGCTCGACCCGATGATGCCAGCTTCTTCAAAGTAAACCCAAAGAGGCAATTCTACTTTCGGCCGGCAGATTTAGGTGACACCAGACCAGGCGATGCGCCATCAAGTATCAATTCACCAATAAAATTTTGGGTTATTGTTAGAAAACTATCCCCACACGTGCATGCGACTTTTAAATTTTACGTTGGGAGAGGCCGAGACACGCCAATCCTTAATTTTAATCTTTCGGAAGCGGACCTGAAAATCTTCGCTAGCCGCGAATACCAGCGCGTGAACCGCTGACAAAAAATGGGCGCGGTCCCCGCCAAGGTCCGCGCCCCAAATCCGTATCAATGTCAAAAGTCCCTCAAACAAAAAGGAGAATTCCCTTAATGTCCGATGCGTATAGCCTACAGAATACCCTACAAGAAGTCAACCTCAAATCCAGTATCCTACCAGAAAAATCAAAGTTAGATTCCGCCCTCGACCTCGCTGCCCGCGGCTTTAGGGTATTTCCACTAGTGGAAAATGGCAAGCTGCCGCTTTTCGAAGGATGGCCCGACAAGGCCACCACAAATCCGGAGCAAATCAGGAAGTGGTGGACCGATGAGGAGTTCCATCTAGAACTCAACTACAATATCGGGATCTGCACCAATGACCTGATCGTCGTTGACATCGATGTAAAAAGCGAAAAGCGGGGCCTCGAATCCTTCGAGGGACTTGGCCTAAGCTTCGATTCGTTCACGGTTGCGACGCCCACCGGCGGAAGGCACGTCTTTTACTGGGGGCCACTCTGCGCCAACACTGTGGAAATACTTGGGCCGGGCTCGGGGTTGGACATTCGAGGGTGGCATGGGTTCGTAGTCGGCGCAGGAAGCGTCATAAACGGCCGTGCCTACGAGATCCTCAGAGACACTGACGTAGGGCCGGTTCCGGACATCCTGACGCCCTTTTTGCGACCGCCGGGCAGGCGTGCGCGCGGTGAAAACGAGTTCGCCGAGGATTCGGAGGGCGCCTGCGCCGAGGCCCTCCACTACTTGACCCACAATGCTCCAGTCGCGGTCAAGGGCAGCGGCGGCAATACCACGGCCTACAAGGTAGCGGCCCACCTTACCCGTGACCTCGGCCTGAGCGCAGACACCGCTTTGGCGCTGATGATGTCCAATTGGGCCGAACGTTGCATTCCGCCAGCCGGACGGAGGAGAAGCTCGGGGCGATCGTCGATCACAGCGCCTCTTATGGCCTGAACGCTATGGGCTCTGGCACGCTCGACGCGATTCTTGGGCCGGCGGGCGTGGCCGCGTTGGATTCGGTTATCGAGTCCGCACCGGCCCCAGCGGCCAAAGGCGCGCATGTTCATGCGGCGGGCTTGGAATTGCGCACGATGGAAGGTCTCAAAATGGAACCCATCTCCTGGCTTTGGGAAGGTTGGCTCGCAAAGGGAAAATTCCACCTAATAGCCGGAGCGCCGGAAGCTGGTAAAACGACGATCGGGCTGTCAATGGTGGCAACGATCACTTCCGGCAACCGTTGGCCGGACGGCGCGCAGGCAAAGGTCGGAAATTGTCTGATTTGGACTTCCGAAGATGGTCTCGCTGATACAATCATGCCCCGGCTACAAGCCATGGGTGCCGATCTTAAACGCGTGCACTACGTCGAAGGTAAGCGCGAAGCAGATGGCAAGAAGCGGCCATTCGATCCCGCGCGCGACATGCCGGATCTAGCAAAGGCCGTGGCCGGGATTCCAGGCGGAATTGATTTTTTGATGCTGGATCCGGTTGTTGCGGCAGTTGGCGCCAAGACCAATTCCCACAACAACGCCGAAACCCGCAACGCGCTTCAGCCGGTGCTAGACTTCGCGGAATGCGCCAATTGCGCCGTGCTCGGGGTCACGCACTTCACGAAAGGCACGGCAGGGAAAGACCCCGTCGAGCGAGTGACAGGGTCGATCGCTTTCGGCGCCCTTGCCCGCATTGTCATGATCGCAGCGAAAAACGAGTCCAGCGATTCCGATGCGCCCCGCATCCTGGTCCGCGCGAAATCTAACATTGGCACGAGCAGCGGCGGCTTTGGGTATGACGTTGTGGCTGGCCCGCTATATGAACGCCCGGACATCATCGCCACTCGCGTTGAGTGGCAGGGGCCGGTCGAAGGGAGCGCCAGGGCTCTTTTGGCCGAAGCGGAAAGCGATTCTGAAACCAGCGGCGGAATGTCGAAGATGGAGCAAGCGCATCAATTCCTGCAAGCCACACTTGCCATCGGGGAGCGCCCGCAAAAGGAAATCGAAGCCGATGCGAAGCAGGTAGGCATTGCGGAAAAAACATTGCGGCGTGCCGCCAAGGAGGTTGTCGCCAAGCGCAAGGGCGGCACGACCGGCGGCTGGTTTTGGAGCCTCAAAAACCAAGGATTCGAGGTGGGACTGCCGGGGTCTATCCCCAACCAAGAAGCGATCTTCGGATTTAGCGAGCCGGGGCAAGTGCAGTAGCAGGCGTGCTACTCAGTCGGGCCAGGTGCAATAGCACGGGTGCCACTCAGTCGGGCCAAGTGCAATAGCGCGAATGCTATTCGGCATGACTCCCGAAGATGGCCAAGTTTACAGCACTTCCCCCTGACAACTTTTATGACCATCTTCGAAGATGGCCAAGATGGCCAAAAAAAGAATGACGGGCAGGTTGGCCATCTTGATGGCAATCTTCGGGAGCGGTCCGTGGACAGCACAGGTGCTATTTCCATTGCGACCGGCCGGTTTTAGTGCCCGTGATCTTTTGAAGCGGAAGGAACGGCGGGACGCCAGCCTGCTGTTCCGGCAGATTGGGTGTCCCACTAGTCCGGGGCCGTGGCCCGCTGGCACCTATACGCGTGGTAGGAGATGGACCGCATCGGTCGCCCGCGCGCGCCCTCCGCGCCTGCAAAGGGACCACCTCGGGCGCCCTGGACTTGGACCTGGACAGCCTAAGATCGGCATGCGGCGCCGCCCCGCCGATGTTCGTGGCCCGCTGGCATGTATTGCCAATGAGTTGTTATGTATTTAACGCCTATAAGCCCCCTTATAGATGCTTAAATCTATAAGACCCACCCATAATAGATGCTATCGTATAGTAACAAGCTACAACAAAAAAGCATCTACAAAATATATATTTAATCATTATTACAATTATGTCTTGCAGATTAAAGAATCAGTGCTATAATACTTGTTCAGCGGTTCAAGCTTCAGAACGGCCCGAGAGCTGAAAAGGAAATCCACGCTATGTCACCTTTTGCTGACGCTTCAGACGACCGGGTTTGCATCGATGGCCCGATTTGGATCACGCGTGCCGCTCATGAAGTGCTTGAAGAACTGACGAGTACACGCGGCTGCGCACTCGCAGACCTTTTGGAAGGCCTGGTGCAGACTTTAGGAGACGATCTGGATTTGCTCAGCGAGGTGAGCGGGGCGAGGGATCCGGAGCACGAGCCCGAGGTCGAACTCTCGAAAGTGCTGCGTCGCCAGCTTCGCGATTGGCCCTCAAAGCCGCTGCGGGGCGGCTAGGCTCCCCTACGCGGCGTCCCCAACGGCCACGCCGTTAAACTCGGGCTCATATATGGCGCGAACCGGGCTCGGCGGCCGCTGGCTGGCCTCGCAGGCCGCAAGGACAGGGCGCGGTGCTCCCCGCAATACGGCAGGCCCGGCTCCCTCACTGCGTCGCAAAACAACCACGGCCGGCTTCCGCCCGTGCCGCGCTTGACCGGCCAGCAACAACCGGTTTGGTATTCAAGCGTGACAAGTCTCGGGGTGAGAGAGGTTCCATGCATTCTGCCGATATAGGGAAGTTCGCTATTTCTACAAGACGGCTTTGTAGATTAGGCCTGATTTGGCCAGGTTGAAGCGCAAAGATTACAAAACGGTAATGTGGAGGACGTTCTTTGCGAAGGCTGCGGGCGCAGAGTTCCACATAAATAATCTGTGAATAAGGGCTATTTTGCGCGCGAAAAGCCCCAACATTAACTTTTCGTAATGTTATATAGCCTAGCCGAAATCCGCGCATAGCCCGCACCAAACTCAGCAATAATATAGTGGCATCGATATAATAGGACTATGTGGATATATCTGGAACCATATTATTGGCCCGGTCTAGTAATCAGCAGTAAAGACGGATTATTCGGTAGCAACCGTGCTAAATCATGGGCGTTGAGCTCGATTTGGCCAATGTGCGATCGATGGTAAAAGGGCGGGCTCATGCCGATTTCGGATTTGTCGGAACTCATTACCGCGGGGAATGAAGATCTTAGGGTCGAGTTTAAGGCGTGGATGGATACCTCGCAGTCTGAGGTAAAAGCCAATCTAGCGCGCCACATAGCAGCGCTTGCCAACCATGGCGGCGGCTACCTGATTTTTGGTATCGACGACAAGACCAGGCAGCCGCAAGGCTCAACTGATCTCAGTCCTTCGCTGTTCAATCAGGATGCGATCTCCGCGATTGTGAAGCGCTACCTTGATCCGCGACTACAGGTTGTGGTCGAGCGAGTTCAATACTCCGGTGTGGCCTATCCTGTGGTCATCGTGCCCTCGCACGAAGCGCGACCTGTGATCGCGGTAGCAGACGGTCCGCAAGACGCCAAGGGGCGTGTCGGCGGCATTAGGAAAGGCACGATCTATATAAGAGCCGCCGGCCCCGAGAGCGTGGCGATAAGTGAGCCCGATGACTGGAACACGCTTCTTGAGCGCTGCCTCTCTCATCGCTCCGATCTCCTTGGCAAGATCCTTCGCCAGTCGATCGCCAAGCAGACCCAGCCAAGCGCCCGAAATATCGAGCTGCTTTTGGCTGCGGTGAACAACACCGCGGATGATTTTGCGGTCCAGATAGCTGCGCTAGCTGAGCGCGTCCCATCGAAGGAGCGGGAGCGCGTACGCGCTGCCGGAGGGCAGTTCTCCGCGCTCGGCTATGCCCTTCTTGATGGAGAGGGCGAACTCATGGAAATCGAGGATTTGCGTGGCATGAGTGACCGCGTTGCCGTAGCGATGCACCGCTATGCATACTATGGCTGGGCGTCATTTCTGCCGCTGACGTATCCTGAGCGCGCACCGCAAGTGCGGACGGGGACTCTCCTTGCTAAAGATCTCGGATACTTGGAGGGGATGCGACTGGAGAACACGGGGCTGCTGACGAGCGCATTTGACTACTGGCGAATCTATGAATGTGGAATCGCCGTTACGGTTGAGTCGTTTCGCGAGGATCGTTCGGGGTCAAGCGGCGACAAAGTTAGGCATCTCACCGCATTGCAGATTCTCATAAGGATCCATTCCCTGCTTGCGCATGCGCGCTTACTAGGCCAAGAAATACCGGGTGTTCACCAGGTGGTCGTTCGCATGGACTGGCGGGGCCTTTCAGGCCGCCAGCTGGCGTGGGACGAGATGCGTGTCGTCAGTCCGATTAAAGTCGCCGACGATAGGTTTGTGAAGACGGTGGCACTCTCCTGGAGCGACCTTCGCGACACATATTTTTCGGCCCTACGTCGTATAGCTCTTCCGTTTTTCAACCTGTTTAGAAATGCCGGGTGGCTTGAGCCGGATAAGTGGCTAACACGCGAGCTGGTCGAGCAGGAATTCGGGAAAATGCAGGGCGCAGCCTTGCATTTGTTCGAGGACTGAACAAGCGCGTCCGCTTTACCGCCTCATCCCCAACTGCCTCAATCAAACGGGCGTGAGAAACACTGGTCGTCCAAGAGCGTAGCGCCGCGCATAACGCTTGAATTATGTTGGAACATATACAGAAATTCGCTGTCACGCGCGTAAATCTGACGCATAGAATGCAGGATGATGCTTCCATTGATCTGCGCGACCAACAGATCGTCTGCGTCAATTTCGTCGTCATCGTCGTGGTCGCCCTCGAATGTCCCAATCATTGCCAGGTCGTTTGAGATTGGGAAAAGCAGTTGTGTTTTATGACGGCCAAGGCCGGGAGGAAATCCGCCACTCAATGCAAGGTCGGACCACATCAGACACATAGGATGATCTGACGTGACGAAGCCGCTTGATTTTGGTGACGCGCGGAACAAAACCCATTTACGCCTAAAGATGAGTGGCAGGATTTTATCGAAGGTTCTTAGCTCCATGTGCAAGTGCTGCGAGGTCGTTGTTTCAACCCTAAATTCACTCCTCTCGACAAATTTCCGCATCTTTTCATAGTCGGTATCGGTGCTAGCAGCGAGATAGCCATCCTTTTGGGCGCGACGAACGTGCGAGGCCCAGAGTTCTGGCGTCGATGTTACCAAATCCATAAATACTCGTTCGATATGTTCACGGAAGACGCGAAAATTCTCTCGCAGACGCGGGTTTTTTGTTGCCATTAGGCCGATGAGATTGAAAAGCATTACGCGGTCCTTCTCGCTTTTGATTGAGCGCGCGCTGACAATTTGCCTGAGGGCCCGGTCAAGCTTGGTTTCAAAGCCGGAAAACGCATTTTCGAGTGCATCCGGAGGATGGCCGTCAACATCAATTCTGTTAAAATCACGTTTGGTAGCTACATTGGCAGGGGCGGCGAGAAACGACTGGCGTTTCTCCGTGTTGATCACAAAGAGCTCTGGCTTCTCTCGTTCCGCGACGAACCCCCTAAGGTAACATTGCGGCACGTAGTGGTGTCGTCTGGCCGTCATGCCTGCAACCTTAGACTCATGCCGTGAGAAATGGCGTAGCTCTGCAATCTCGCGCACCGGCTCGCGATTCTCATATCGCTTGATGGAAAAACGGTTGTCCGGGCCTCTCGCCGGGCCGCCGCAATTGTTACGCGAAGCTCAATCGCATTCAATTTCTTTGGATGATGCGTTGACGGTAGGGTCTGAACAAACTTCCTCGCTATCCTTGATAACGGTCCAACCAGATAATTGTCCGGAACCAAAAACCCCAGCTGCCCATGCGCTTGCTGTTGCTCCTAAGAAAATGCCGATGGCCGCCCCCACAAGGATTTTTGCCATGATCGCTCTCCTGCTTCCAATAGGCACGCCAACGCGACGCCGTAGTTAACCATCTCGGGGGACGCGCGGCCCGATATTGGCAATGATTTCGTCAGCTGCGAACGAGCCAGATGGCAATGCTTCACCCTTCCTCGGAGTGAAAACGCGGACGTAAACATCCTTGCCGGGCTTGTGGATGTTGTAGACGGTCCCCGGCTGGTAAGTTGTCATAGCAGTGTTGCCGATGACGTTCGTTTGAGAGGAGCCCGCCGTTTGGCCAACCTGATCGGAACTCGCATCATCTGCACCGAGGATCGCGAAATGGGTTTGTCCCGCTGCTACCGCCGTCTCGGCCGCTTTAAGTAAGACATAATCCTGAATCGCGGTGCCGGAGGTGTACCCATTGCCCCGCGCAACAATCCTGTAGGTGTCGTTTGTGATTGCCTGAGCAGTAACACCTCCGCCGAATCCCATGTTCTGATATTTGGTAGCGCACCCAATTAGCCCGGCGGCCAGCAGAAACACTATTGCAACTTTTCGCATTTAGCTTCCCGTTCGCAACGTTGCTAAGCCTCAGATAATGGCTGAAAGAAAACAATAAAGCTCAGGTCATTGGGGGTCAATCTTGGGCAAAAACGAATGGCGGCTGACCTCGCTTAGCCATTTGTAATTATCTGATCCCCAACCGCCTCAACCAAGCTCGGGTTGTTGTCTCCCCGCCCTGATGTGTTAACCCGCTTCGAGACCGGCCACATGCGTAGAAGATCATTCCGCGCCGGCCGCCGAGCGGACCGTCGATGGCCTCTGGGACAAGACCGGCGCACTCCTGCCTGCTTTTACGCCGAGAGAATGCGAAAACTTCTTCGCCGCTGCCTCCCAGAGACGCTTGGCTTTCATACCCGTTGAGCAAGACTTACTTGAGCTTAACTTAGTATCTTCTACGTATTATCTAAGTAATATTAAAATATTATTGGCTTTCGTTTTGTATTTTACTTGCGTAATTATCGTAATTATGCTAGGTATCAAAGATGATTATCGGCGCTTTCGCCGTCCGGCCCCGCAAATAATATTCACGACGGCGGTAAGCAAACAGATGAGTGAAGATTATGGGTACAATTCTTGACCTTGCGAGCTTCGTTAGGACGCCGCTCGGCGCTATTTTGGCGGTCGCCCTCATAGCGGCTGCTTTTTATTATGGACGGTGGATCCTCGCAAATTGAGGAGCGCCATGCGCTCCCCGCAAGCATTCCGCGAGATGGCGGAAAAGCGCGCCACACCAGCCAAGGAAGCTACGAGAAGATGAACATCGCTACGACCGAAGCTGCCTATCTCATCAAAGCAAGTTATTTGACGACGGTTGAGGATGTGCAGGCTTACAACAACCAGTTTATCGAATTCGCTCAAGCGAACACCAACGCCGCTTGCGACTTTGTCCAGAAGCTGTCCGGCGTGAATCCGCCTTCGGAATTCATAGAACTTTCGACCGAGCATGCACGCCAGCAAATCGAGATGCTGACCGAGCAGACCAAGCAACTTGTTACGCTCGCCCAGAGGGTGACGCTCGCGACCTCGGAGCCATTCAAGACGGGCGTCGCAGACGCGTCCAGACACGCCGCCTGAGCTGAGCTGTCCTAAATTTTAGTGTCGATCGAAGCGGGCGCGGCAACACATCCCTTCAGCGTTGTGCCCGAGCCGTTGCGTGCTTCAAAGCCATCGCCGCCAAAGAACTGAAGATTTCGAAGGAGACGGTTCGTAATCGACTGAAATCCGTCTTCCTCAAGACGGATACGCACCGTCAAAGCGAACTTGTGGCCTTGCTTCAGCAGCTCAAGTGACGCTGTGGCTCCGACATTTTTGGTTTAGGTTTGGCATTTTCGCCTCCAAGTGCGCTTACCGCGGAGGCTCGTCGTCGGTGTCAGCTGCCCATCGCCTCTTTTTGCCAGCGGTGTACGGCTTAAAAACTCTTTCTCACGCCGCAGTGCACCAGATGATCGGTGCGCGCCTTGGTCTCGCTCGCCAGCCACTCCGGTCGTGCGGTCAAACACCACTGATAGTGGTTGCGATAATCGGCCTGCCAGCGCGGATTATCGGGGAGAAAGCACTGCTGAAACCGCCGCATCGTTGAATAATCGGAGACCGCGCCATGGGCATAGTTGGCACAGCGTTGGTTTTCGGGCGGAGGAAGTGTCTCTACCCTAGGCGGCGACAGTTGCGCTGTGTTGAAGCAGGCCGCGGCGTGGGAATTGTCGGCATGCACCGTGCTCGCGGTCAGCAGCGAGAGCGCGACCAGCAAAAATCTGAACGTACTGCAGGTCATCGGGATGGTTGACATTGATCATCGTCCTTTCCTGAGGCGACCCACTAAAGTGTTGAATTAGCCAACTATCAAGGGATTGTTTTCGAAATGCTACCAGGGACTTGTTGAAAGAAGATTTCATCCAGAAGTCGCCTGTGCCAGACGCGTCCGAGTGTCATCTCAAGTTCCTCCCTTGTGACCCCTTCACGTCCAGCATAGACGCCGATGAATACCTCGGCTGCTACGCGAGAATAAGCGTGCTCAGCGCTTCATCGTTCTCTGCCATATTGACGAGGAGCTGTGCAGGAAATGCAGCCTTACGCGGCAACCACCACCAGCGTGACATCATCATCATAACTTCCCTTTTGGCCTGCTAGGTCCATGTCGGGCGGCGAACCGGGCAGGATATAGGCGTCAGAAAAGCGACCACGAGCAAATAGCCCAAGGGCCGCTGTGATCGCTGCGGTGAGGTCGGCCTTAGCTTCGTGCAACGGCGGCGCCAAATCGTCGAGGACGCTCTGACTGAATGGACCCGATTCGACGGTGACGTGTGACCACCACGCCGCGCCATGAAGCTGGCCGTCGCGGACGAAAAAGAAAATATCGTAGCGCACCCAAGCCTTGTAGTCGGACCAGCGTACCTGCCCCAAGTCAATCTCAATATACCAGTCATCACCAAAGGGATTCCAAACCTTGATTCTAGTTTTGAGCGGGATGCGCACTTGAACTGTCAATTCCTGCTCGATCGTGGCAAAGGCCTTGTCTGCTTCGTAGTCGGGGAAGTAGGTCGCATACATCCGCGGGTCACCAGATCTCGAGACCGGCTTGCCTTGAGTTTTACTGTCGAAAATCGTGGTAAACTGCGAGGTGACGTTAGACCGCAGCGCGACCTCGGTCTCCTTGTCCTTCGAGGATCGGGCGATGATCAGCGAACTCGAGATCACATCGTTGAAGTCGTCTCCGAGATAAGTCCACCAAGCCGAGGAGAACTGACCGCCGACGTTGAGTGAGGCGAAGTGGCCATCGAAGTTAATATGTTCAAATGCATAGAAGTTGCCGCGGTTACCATTGTCCCAGGCCCGCATAGATGAGAACTCATCATTCTGTCCGGCCCCATACTTATTCCAAAAATAACGAAACTGACCCGAATCGGAAGTTGACGAGAAACCTCCGAAGTTGATGTGTTCCCAGAGCGTTGCCGTGACCGACATGTTTACTCCCCTCCCACTTGAGAAAACCCGGCGCGGCTAAGACGATCGGGAGCTTTGCTTCTCGGGAATATCCGGCCCAGTACGGCAGAACGAAGCTCGTCGTGCTCGGCTTGGCTAAGGCAGGATTCCACCGCCATCCAGATCTCCAGCAAACTTTGGCGTTTGCCGTCATCATCCTGATAATTGTCAGACGAGAACAACGTACGCAGCTCATAAACGGCTTGCTCGATCTGTTCCGGTGCAGCCAATATCCCTCTGGTGGCCTTGTAGCGGCCACTCGCGATTGACCCTACGCCCTCCGCGGTGTCGCTAACGCGTCGCATGCTGTGCACCATCCGCGACGCCCGCATGAGAGAGTCAGGTGTGTACCACGAAGCAATTGCCGCAAGCTGTTCCAGGTCTGATTCCCGGCTAGGCGTCTGACCAACCGCGCTTCTGCCGTCGTCGTCCATGAAGAACTCCCTGCCCGTTCGAGTTTTAGCTGGCATTCCCCAGATAACTAGGAATGTGGCAAACGAGTATCATGAATCTTCTGCCGCGAAGTCAGTCATTCGTCGTACAGACTCTCCCGGATCATCCGTTGATGTTGAGACTGCCTCGCTGCCATGATGCTCAGGCACACCAAAACCAGTGACATGGCGCAATGCACGCCTAACAATACCGAGTGCGGGTTGTGATCCAGACGCACCCCTCCTTTTGTTTTTGCCCGAGCGCGAACAGCGGATGAATAGCAGGTGCAGTCATCGTGGCCGTTCCAGACACTATTTTTTGTTTGCCATGGGTCGGACTCATGCTCAAATCCATGTCGCGCGTGAGCAACGTCGCCACGGCATCGATCGCTGCGATGACCATCGACGCCACTGAGAAAGCTGAAGCCGGTCAGGTTGCCTCCCGTCACTGGCGTTCACTGTCTAAAGAAGGGCGTTGGTTTCGACAGGCTCAATCAAGCTCGGGTCGTCGTCTCGCCACCCCGACGCGTTCACCCGCTTCGACACTGGCCACATGCGAAGCGAATCATTCGGCGCCGGGCGCAACAATTCGACGCCAGCCTTTCCAGTTAGCCAGACGTCGTGATCTTGCTGCTCGATCAACACCGGCATGCGATCGTGAATCTGCCGTGTGAAGTCGTTGGCACTGGTCACGATCAACGTGCAGGAAACAATGGTCTCGCCCGCTTGCGGGTCTTTCCATTCATCTCATAAGCCGGCGATCGACAATACCGCGCCATCCGCCGCGCTTATGAAATATGGCTGCTTGCCACCCTCGGTTGCGCGCTATTCGTAATAGCCGGACGCCGGCGCGATGCACCGCGTGCGTCTGAAGGCTGAGCGGAACATCGGCTTTTTGGCTACGGTTTCGGACCGCGCGTTAAATGTCGAGGGCACTTCTTTAGCAGACTTTTTCCACCAACACGGGATGAGACCCCAGCGCATCGGGACAAACTCGGGGCCGGCTTGCGCCAATCGCACAACGTCGATTGCTGTTGTTGGGGCGATATTGTAGTGGGGGCTGGGTCAGCCGGTAAAGTTCGACCAGTTCGCGCCACGTGTAGTTTTGAGTGAAGCGTCCGCACATGGCGAGAGCTTATCACTTACCGAAAATCCGCGCCCCTGAGCTCTTCGTGGACGCGCCTTTTCACCCCCGCTATCTGCGGTCGTGAGCCAAGCCATATTGCCTAGGGGCTTATGACGATTCGGTCTTCGACGTTGGTCACGCCGGGTGCAGACCACGCCACGCGCTCCGCCTCTTCCCGTTCGAACCGTGAGCTCACGATGCCTTTAAGAATCACCTCGCTGCCGTTCGCTTCAATGGTAATGCAATTGGCGTCGACCTCCGCGCTATGCCGGAATGCATCCTGGATCCTTTGCTTGATTCGCTTGACGTCGGAAGGCTGGATTAGCGGTCTAACCACTTGAATTTCGTTGCTGATGCCTCTAACGCCTTTGAGTGGACGCACTGCAAGTTCTGCCGTAAGCCGCTGATATTCCAATTCGATCTGTCTTTCTAGGATTACCCATCCTAGTGATTGCCATTCGACCTCGCCCCCTAACGTCACCCATCCGTTCGTAACAACGATAGTTATTTTTGCGCAGGAAACCGGCAGTTGCGCCTTGATGGCAGTGGACGCATCAAGAGCGATTTCGGAATCCAGCCTTCGGTCCGCGCTGGGCAGACGAACCTCGATCTCATTGGTCACGGCGGCCACGCCGGCGACCTGCTTCGCATCGGCCTCCGCCTCGCATTTGTCTACGTAGCTGCGGACGAATCCGGTTAGAACGACAGCTCCCTTGCTGACTGCGACCACGATGCCGGCTGGATCTCGATCGCTGCGCCGCCGAAGCTTGTCCTTCACAAGTTGTTCAATCCCACGGTAAGCCACTGGGAGCCTCCTTTCGAAAAAGGTGCCGAGAGGTTGGGGGATGAACCAACCAAACGCCGAGGGGAAGCTTGGGGTTCCAACGATACCTTAGCCGCAGCGATGTCGCGTGCCCCATCTTCAATGTCATGCCGTCTCTTGAAGGGGGGGGCTGTCGATGCTTCCACCTCAATGTGCTCAGGCTCGGCCACGGCTTGTTCAATCGCGGTGATAAGCATGATGATAGGACGCAGAGACAAATTTAGTGCTAGGGCCGACTCAGCCAAGCCCCGCCTTAAACAGTCGTCACAGCTACCGCGGCTTTTTCGAGTTCAGAGCTTTCACGCCATATTCCGCTGCATCCTCTGCTCCAGCGTTCGTTCCTTCCGGGGTACAACGAGTCGTGGGTGGCGAGCCGCAGACCCTCCCGATATTCGCCCAGCCGACGCATTTTCCGTCTGGTCCTCTATAGCCGGGGCCTCCGCGGCAGCCACAGCCTTCGCAAGCGAGTACCGGAGTCGTAATAAAAAATATGGCGGCTAAAATTACGGGCATGATTTTGCACTCCCCGCTACGGGGCCGCGCCAAGCGACAGTGGCTCACCTCCGCCAAATCGCCCCCTCAAAATTACGCTTAAATTCCGCTGCCAGCGCGGTGCTCTCGATCACGATAAGATCGTTGTCCTGGCGCTTCAGGCCCGACGCTGAGAAATTCGCGGCGCCGGAGCGCAGCAACTTACCATCGATTTGATAGCTCGCTCGACGTCACCTGCCAGCGCGGTCGGCATGCAACCATATTATCATCCGACATCCGCCGGATGATAATATGGCGGGGGGTGAGGCCGTTCATGCTTCGGCTAAATTACTTGTATTCTTCTTTGCATTGCCCGTCTGATTTCTTCGCAACCATCGCCGCCTGACGCTCACAGTCGTTGCCATATGTCTTGTTGTCGCAACCGCAGACGGGCATGAAGATTTTGGGGCATATTACAGGAACGCTAATACACTTCCCCGCGACGTCGGCTACGCTGCATTTTTCCGGCTCCGGATCACACCATAACTTGTCATCACATTGTATCGCGGCAATCCCTTTGCAGGTGGCCCCCACCCCGGCCCCTAACACTGCGCCTGAATTTCCTATCACAACTATTCCCGTGGAAAGCAATAATATCAAATATTTACGTAACATGTCGTTATCTCCCCAACTACAACATGACTACATCACACCGAAGCAACGAAACAACGAAGCGCAAGTTCCACAGGCAAGAGCAATGGCGTTTTCGATCGACGCGCGAGTGAATTGACCTGGCCCTTGAAGGGCGGCCGTTGAACGGACTTCGAGTATATCGGTTATGGTAAATTTCCCTGTGAGAGAGACAATAGGTGAAACCACTGCCGCTGGCCCAAATAAGCCTTCAAGATCGAGGGCGACAAGAACGCCGCCTCAAACAGCAGCCGCCAGCTCGATCAGCTCTCGCCGATCGGCCGTCTTCGCCGCCACAAAGCGACGCCCGGCAAAGGGCCGCTTGTAAGCCCGCGCCAGGCGGCACGCGCAATAGGGCGCCATGCCGTTCGTAACCACCGCCTCCGCACAGTAGCGGAGCCCGCCATCTGGATCGGTCGTGATCGGCCAGCGGCATTCACCCGGCTCAAGTGCCGACAGGACGAGCCCCTCAAACGAATCCATCATTGGCAATTCTTCGAAAGCCGACAGATTTGGGGTTCATCCCATCAATGCGCCCCGTACTGAGCGGCGAAGAGTGCGGCGATCGGACGGACTGAACGCGGGGTTGGCGCAGACGCTGTGCGCGTTCCAGTGAGCCATGCAATCGCATCGGCGGGGTTTGTCGGCGGGGGCGTTCGCGGTCGCGCCGGAGCGGCGCTCCAGCCGCGCCCGCGTCATTGCATCGCCGATGCGATGAACGAGACCAAGCGGATTAAGGGCGGTCTCACCGACGGCCGCCGCTCCGCCAGGCGCGGCCATTTCCTTCAAGTCGAGCGTGTTCTGCGCGGTCAATGAGCCCGGCCCCTGGCGCTTGCCGGTCACGCGCAAGAGCCAAGGCCTCTACGCTTATCGCCAGCCGTATCGCGCTTGCGTCCGTTTTCCTAAATTAATTCTGCAAAATTAATTCTACTTCTGCCAAATCTGTTTTCCTCGCACTCTCTTCGACTCGGGACAATTCCCGGCTGCTCTCGGGCGTCTTCCCTTTGAAGACGAAGCGTTGGCGTGCCGTGTGATAGGCGGGGTCGGGTCCAAAGAAATTGAGCCGCATCCGTTCCAGCTCCTCGGCGCGATAATTGGCCAGGGGCTTGATGTATTCGTCATGGAGACGCCGCTCATGCTTGTTGCGGAGCATCAAGCGGAAAGCCGGATGTCTGACGAGGGCCGATGCCCGCTTCTTCAGCTCAGCCTCGAACGCGATTTGATCTTCTCCGAACACATCATCGAGAAAGCCTATTTCTCGCGCGGCCCGCGCACCGATCGGCTGGCAAGACAGGGTCAGCTCCAGCGCGCGCGTCTGCCCCACGCGCCGCGGCAGCGTGTAAGTCCAGTATTCCGACCCGTAGAGACCGCCCATGCTTCTGTAATGGGGATTGAGGACAACGCCTGACCGCGCATAGACGTGGTCGGCTGCAAGCGCCAGCATTGCGCCGCCGGCTCCGGCATTGCCGCGCAATCCGGCAACGACGAGATGCGACATTGTGTTAAGGATCTCGAAGATCAGATCGTCAATGGCATTGATGTTGTGCCAGGATTCTCTTGCTGGATCGGCATTCGCCTCGATCACGTTGAGATGAATGCCGTTCGACCAGAAATCGCGGCCGCCTAGCAGCACGATAACTCGGGTTGGGCGCGACCTCGCGTAAAGAAACGCGTCGCGGAGCCGATAGCATTGGGACGTGCTCATCGCCCCATTGTAGAAATCGAACGAGAGAAAGCCGATTTGGTCCTCCTCGGTATAGACGATCTCCCGGAAGGTGTGATGATCGGCCGGCGCGTCGATCGGCAGCGGAGCCTCGGGCACATCGACAAGTTGGGATCCCAATATCTGCGCTGCAGGAAGTTTGATTCCAGCAATTGGGCGCCGCTCTGCCCGAGCGAACTTGTATCCTTCAGAAAAAAGGCTCACGTCTTCAGACTCAACTGCGTTCTTGGCCTTAAGATGAGAAATCCAAACGGCGCCATCTATTGTGCCGATGCAGATCGCGCCGTCGCGGTGAGCCAGAACTTCACCCGGTGCGCCTCGAAGACACTCTTCTTCATGCGCTCCATAGAGGTAACACGTCCTGCCGAGGAGCGTGCCAAGGACACCAGGAGAACTGTCAGCCGCGCGGATTTTCCGCACGATCAATGCAGTTTTGTCTCGCATCCAGTCGATGCCACGGTCGGCTTGCCGCATCGGCGGGCGCAGACGGCCGAAAAGATGTTCCGGCCCTGGTTGAAGGGGGTCGCGGGGGGAGTCCCCCGATTCAATCCTAGCGACCGCTTCTAGAATCCCACGTACCGCCGCCTCGGTGACATAACCACGATAGAGGCTGCTCTTCGAGGGAGGATTGGTTTCGATGGTGAACTCGTATGAGGCCCAAATCGGGCCCGCATCGAACTCGTCCGCCGCCTCAATGATCGTTACGCCCCAAATCTTCTCGTGATTGGCGATGGCCCAGTCGAGCGAGGAAGGCCCCCGATCTCCCCTGATGCCCGGATGAACAATCAAGCAGAGATACCGAGACCAGACCTCTTTCGGGACGGCAATTTTTAACATCGGCGCGATGATCAGGTCGGGGACGTCGTTGGATGCAGCAGCAATCATCGCCTCTCCGGTCGCAGCAATGCAGACGCTGACTTCATGTCCCCGCTCGCTGAGCTCGATCCATAGACGCTGGCTGAGGCTATTGTGGGCCGAGGTCAAAAAGAGAATTCGCATAACTAGAAATCCTTTTTCAGCGGGAGGTGAAATGAACTAAGGAATTGGGGGGACGTCCGCATGAAAGTTGAGGCGCACAGTTCGAATAGAGGCGCGCGATTAACTGCGCTTCCCGTTCAGGACGCGTCTGCCGCTCGCTCTGTTGTCGTCGTCAGTTTAGGAGAGTTGATCGAAACCGGGCCCGGTAGTCATGCGGGCTAACATCGAAGAGCCGCTGAAATGTACGCCGCATGCGTTCGGTATTGCCGAAGCCGCATTCCTCGGCGATCATCTCCACCGTTAGAACAGTTTGTTCGAGTTTGCAGCGAGCTGCATCGGCTCGAGCCCGTTCGGTAAATTGCGCCGGCGTTTCTCCGGTTTCGCTGCGAAAGAGCCGGGCGAAATTGCGCGGACTCATGGCCATGCGGTCCGCCAAGGTGGCGACGCTAAGATCTTCGCCAGGGTGTCCCAGAACCCAAGCTTGCAATTCGCCGATGTCTGGTCGTTTCTTTGCTTCCAATTTTATGTAAGCGCTGAATTGGGATTGGCCGCCGGGGCGCCGTGGAAAAACGACCAGCATCCGGGCCGCGGCAAGGGCAATTTCCCGGCCGAGATCTTCTTCCACCAAGGCAAGGGCCAGATCGATTCCCGCAGTAATCCCGCCCGAAGAGTAGATATTCCCGTCGCGGGCAAAGAGAAGGCTGGAATCGACCTCAATCGACGGATAAGCTATCGCCAGGAGTTCTGAGAACATCCAGTGTGTGGTCACGCGCCGGTGATGCAAGAGTCCAGCGGCCGCTAAGATGAACGCGCCGGTACAAATTGACGCCACGCGCCGCACGCGCGGTGCCATCGCGCGCACCCATTCAACAAGGGCCGGATCCTTGCGGGCGCCTTCGACATCTATGACACCGCCAACAACGACCAAGGTATCCAGGCCGTCCCTTATGTCGCTGTAGGCGTCGGTTGCAACGAGCTCGATTCCACATCGCGTTCGCACCGGTCCAGGCGTGGCAGCCAGAATAACGAACTCGTAGCCGGGTTCGTCGGTTCTCCCGAACCGCGGCAACCACATATCCGCGTAATAGAACGCATCCATCGGTCCGCTCACGTCGAGGACGTCACAATCCGGGTAGATCAAAAACCCGATCCTGCGGGACCGGCTGATCTCTTGAGAGGGGCGATTTTGGTATAGTGTGTTCATGATGCGATTGTCCGTCGTGATCACATCCGCGACAAGGACAAAGATCCCTCGTTTTCGGCCAAAAGGGCCCGTGCCGAGGATGAGCTCGCCAAGTGACCAACATACTTCATCAATTATTTTTCAAAGCCGCTGACCCAGCGGGTGATGGAGCGAGGCAGGAGCATCTTCGATGAGACTTTGCAGCCCTCTTAGGCCTGCTGCACCGCAACGGCGATCTCAACCATCTCTTTTCTGACCCCGATTAGAGTCACATCGGCGATGAGCGGTAACCTCTCACGTTGGCTTGGCGCCGTTTCCGCCCCCAGCGGACCGCTCGGGGCGGAGAGACCTATCGCGTCCTCGCGATCGTCCCCGAGGTGGCGTTAGGCTGGAATGAGCCGCCATTGGAAAGTCTGCAACACAACCCTCGGATCACAATAGAGTCCGGCTCCTGCGTTATTGAGATAGATGTCAAACCGAACCTCGATCTCGGCATACAGTGTCTCAGTTGCGTGGAAACGGTCCTGGCTGAAACCAACGGCCGGAAGGGGCGTGAAGCCCGGCATGTACGCGTAGCCCGAGGATCCCATATTCCTTCGGTAAAAATACCAATTCGGGTGGTAGCCCATTGCCTCCCCCACGTATACTTTCTCAGGGCCGTTGATGGTGAATGCCCACTGGAAAATAGTCTGCCTCAGAAATAGTTTGCACTCGACGATGCCATCGCCTTGGAGCAGGTCCCAGTTGGGTGAGTACCCCGAAATCCCGCCGAAGAGCTCGACGTGTGGGCTCGATATAAACCAGCCGGTCGGGGAGCTCGGCAGCCGGTGCGGCGCTAACTCGAACACGGCTGTGGCACCAAAACTGGTGTGCATCTCGCCGTTATGTTCTTCCACGAACGGGCCATCCCAGAAATGCAGACCGTCATCTGCAAAAACTGCGTTGGTCCGTGGTGCAAGGAAGGGTTGCGTATACGACCACCAGAACGTGTGATCTACTGGTTCCGGTGTGGGAGGAGGGAGGGGCGCCGGTTTAACTATGCTACCAAACTGATTCTGTGCATTGATGCGATCCTTAGTTGCAGCTGAGGTATGAGCACTCCTCTCGTCGGCTATATCCCGCAATGCGTCGCTTGTTTTGTTGAAATTCAGGCCCATCGTCTCCGCAATTGCTCGGTATATGCCCAGCTTCTTTTCCAGAAGCTTCTTTTTGATGTCGGGCGTGAGGTCATTTTGGTTCCGAAGCGCGAGCAGTTTGAGATGTGCTTCCCGTCCCGACGAAAATGCCTTGACGACGTCAGATGCGAGTCGGTGCTTCGGATTGTAGAGAACTAGCTTATCGGGCGAGTTGATACAAACGGACTTCGTCATTGGAATATCTCCTTTGCGCTACGCAAGGTTGAAAACCGTTGGGAAAACTCCCAGGAGGTTGCCTTGCGGCTACGGAGTAAGTGGAAAGTGAAACGCGTCATCTCCGTGGTGTTTTGGAGTTTGGCCGTGCCGGCGGAGGATCTCATCATCAAAACTGATGATGTCACGAAAACAATTGGATTGTGATTAGTTGGCTACAAAAGCTCAGCCTAGATTCGCAATTGAAATTCGATTTTGTCCAAACTCTACGTCGCTCCCCGGTCAAACGCGGACAACCTGACGCCGCCGAGAAGCGCAACCACCTCGGCCTGCCGACGGCAACCTGTCTTTTCCAACACCCCACGCACTTGAGTACGGACCGTGTTGAGCGAAACCCCTCCAATCGAGGCAATTTTCTCTACGGTTTCTCCAGCGCTCAGGCTGCGGGCGACGCGAGCTTCCGCCGGAGTCAGATCGAACAGCGACTGGACCAGTTCAACCGGAGGCGCTTGCGGCAAGGTCAGGGGAGTCATCACCAGCACGCCGGCGCAGCGCACGAAAATGTCGCGCGCTGATCTACGGATCGGAATGACATGCGCGACCATTGCCGCGTTAGTGTCGGCGCCGCGCACGGCGAAAGAACGCACCGGCGTGCCGTTTATAATATTGAGCGTCTCGACCGCTTGGCGGAACAGCGCGTTGGCGTTGGTGTCCTTTAGAGACACGCGGTTTTGCGCGCGCCACTGGACATGTTCCGTGATTGCCTCGATCAAATGGTTAGCAGCGATCACCTTGCCCTGATTGTCGAAAACCAGCGCCGGCAAGCCAATGAGCGCAAGCGTCTCGGTGGCGGCGCGTGCGCGCTCCAATCGGAGCCGGGCCGACATGAGCGCGCTGCGAGCGAGGTGGGGCCTCAGGACATCCAACTGCTGGATGAACGCCGGCTCAACAGGCCCACGAGAATTGTGTCGTCCTACACTGAAGATGAACCAATCCCCAGTTGGCAAGGGAACTCCTGTTGTCGCTTGCCAACCGAAGCTGCGGGGACGGAAAAAATCTCGATATACTGGATCACTATCTAATTCTTCCGCAGTGAACAGGTCGTATTCACTTAAGAAACCGGCATGACGCGCCCCGAACAAACGATTTAGCCGCGAACCCCGCATAATCCAACCTTCGGAAACATAGGTCGCTGCGTCTTCGTAAACTTCTGTCGAAGCGGTCCAGCCCACAACTCCAACATTCGCGTTGGCTATAACAAATGCGCCTCCCCACCCATCCACAATTTGAGCGAGTTCATCCAAAACGCCCGGCCAAAGCTCCGGCGCGAAGGAGCATTCGTAGATGCGATCGATGAGTTGCTGGTCCATGGGCTCAACTACTTCGTGCGCACAACCGCACGCCCGCTCCGCCGCCATTTTCCGCAATAAATTCAACGCCCGCCTTTTCGAATGCGGCGACGATCGCATCGACCGTGCGGGATTGTGCCGCCAGCGGTCCCGGCATTTGCTCCAGGCGCTTGATGGCCGGGAGGGATATTCCAGACGCGGCGCTCAAGTCTCTTTGATCCCAGCGGATTAACCCCCGTGCCGCCTTAATCTGTTCGCTGGTAATCATAACATATCCCTTAAAGATAACTTTTTAGCCCTACAGTATTTACATCCCCCAGGGATTGTCTTATCCCTTAGGTATCGCACAGGGCGAGACGAAAAGCAACGTGCCGGGGCCAACATGTCCACTACCCACCTCGAAAGACCAAACACCTGGGACCGCTCAGCCATCATGCGCATGGCTCATGCCAGGGCCAAAGCCCGAATGACGCCCAGTCGCGAATATCGCTACGGCGATCGGGTTGATCGGGCGCTCGGCATGCACGTCGCGACCTGCACCTATCGGCAGGCCTTCGCCGCGTATCTTAGGGACGCGTGGCACGTCGAAAAATCCTCGCGGGCAAACGCTGCGGCGACTGCTGCAAGACCAGTCCTGACGGCCGCCGCCGCAGAGCAAGCCGACGATCTTGAAGCCGCGGCCTATGCGCAGCCCATCAACATTCCGGGCAACATCCGGATGCGCGAACTACTCGCTCAGGCCCACGCACTTCGCGCCAACGGGAAGGCTGCGCAATTTACGGGGGCTCGCCATGATTGATGCAACCGAGCCCGAAGCCGAGCTTTTCGCGCTCGCCGCGCGAGTCGATGCAGCAGAGAGGGCGTTTCACGACGCCCTCGCGCATCGCAACCAATTGCAGATCGCATACTTGCGTGAGCCAAGCGCCGGGAGCCGCGAAGCGCTCGAAGCAGCGAAAGTGGCCGAAGCGTTCGCACTGCAATCACTCGATACCGTCGTCCGCCGGCTGGCCAGCACACGTGCGACAACGGTCAAGGGGCTTAAACTAAAAGCCTCATTTGCGGCAACGGAAGGCAAGCTGGCCGACAGCATCGTGGAAGATGTACTTCACCTGCAATAAGAGGATATGAAAATGGCTGACAAATTTTTCGAATGCTATCCAGACGGCGGTTTTCCTCACGACATGAAGGCGACCACGTGGCCCGACGCGATTGAGGAAGTCAGGGGCATCATTCAAGCAACCGGGGTGCCGGGTGCCGGATTGATCGGCGAATCATATGACAATGGATTCGCAGGCTCGTTATGGGTGACTGAGAACGATTTGGTCATCGCGAGCGCGCCAGACGACGAAGACTAAGAGCCCGCGTTCGGCCAACGCAATAATCAGGAAGCCCCGCCTTTGCGCGGGGCTTTTCGTTGGCGGCGCACGGGGCGCTCGCTGCGGGCCGGTGCAGCCCCTTGCTTACGGCCATGTTTTATGTTAGGGTCAGTGTTTCCTAGTCGCCGAACAAGTCCCCTGTGACTTTCCCTCTCTGGAAGCCAGCGGCGCACCCGGCGCCCTTCCCAGATCCGTGGAACTCGTAACCGATGGCCGCCAACGATCTCTCCCTAAAAGTCACCGCCAATATCTCCAGTGCGCAAAGCAAATTACGCGAGCTGCAAAAAGAAATTGCATCGCTGCGGGGAAACATTTCCCAAGAGGGAGTCAGCGACCTCTCGCTTTACAAATACACCCGCGATTTAGAAGCGGCGCGGGGCTCGCTTCGCCAAACAAAATCGGAAATCGGGGAACTGAAAGCGGGCCTGTCTGCGATCGCGGGAACCACGCATTCCGCCGGCCTGTCGGCGAACTTTTTAGCTCAAAAATTCCGGGCCATCACTGACGAATTTGTTGCCGGCCGCTGGGCTCAGATGAACGGCTCGATTGCCGGCCTTGTGATCACGACGGCCGAAGCTTCGCGCGGGTTCCTGGCCGGACGGGCGGGCCTTGCAATCTTCGGCGGTGAGGCCGTGCTGGCGGCTGCCTATTTTGGCAATCTCGCACTCAACATCGCAAAATTCAAAGTGCAGTCGGAAAACCTTTTCAAACTCGGAGCCGCGACCGGCTCGACGAATATCACCGGCGATTTGGACAAGCTCCAAACCTCCTTTCTTCGCATTCCCGGTGTCTCGAAAGAAGCCGCAGAGGCCTTGGAGGCGGTTGCGGTCAAATCGGGCGTGACCGGCGCCGCGCTCGGGCAACTGATTTCGACTGCCATTCAGCCGCTGGCCGAGATCACGGGCAAGGACGTGCCGGAAGCCATGAAGGAAATGACAGCGGCGTTGGAGAAGCCCGCATCGGCCGGCAAAACCCTGGTCGAAAGTTTTGGCCAGATGACCCTAGCGGAGCAAACCTCTCTTAAGGCTGCGACGGACGCTGGAGACAAAAACCAGCAGCAAGCCGTGATCCTCGGCGCCCTCGCTCGCATCCTGCAAACGACGGAAGAAAGAATCCGGGGGTCGACGGCCGCGACCACGACCTTCGCGCAGCGCATCGGCGCGGCAGGCAAAGAGTTTTTGACGTTCGGCAGTTTCGCGCAGGTTGCCGGGGCCTACTCTTACACATTTAGAGATGCGCTTAGCGGCGCGGCTTCGAAGCTTTTGGAGGCATCCGACAACGCCAAAAAGCTGTCGGCGAGTCTCAAGAACATCATCGAAGATGCCGCCCACATTACGCTGGCCAGCAATCCAATGTCACAACAGTTGGAAGATTCCGCAAACAAGGCGGACCGATTAGCTCAAGCTCTTGGCAGGATCAAAGCGAACGCAATCTCCGGCGGAGATTTAGCGGCCGCCGCAGCCGCGATCAAAACGATTGAATCAGGATCGGCGGCGGGCGACTACGGCAAGATCGGACCCTATAATCGGTCCGGCACCGATCGGCCTTATGGCGCTTACCAAGTCATGGGGAGCAACGTTCCTGACTGGACCAAACAAGTCACCGGCACCGCGATGACGCCAGAGCAATTCCTGGCTGACAAGGCTGCGCAAGACGCGGTTTTCCTCGCGAAGTTCGGGGAGTACCTGCAAAAATTTGGACCGGAGGGCGCGGCGCGCGCATGGCTCGGCGGGGAAAAGGCCGTCAACGATCCGAACGGTCCCGCCGATGTGAATGGAACGCGGCCGGGTGCGTATGGCGAGCGGTTTAGTCAACTTTATGCGCAGCAAGGCGGCAACCTTTCGGCTTCCGCCGGTGAACAGTCAAAAATGAACGATGCGCTGCGGGATGAGAGCGCGAAGCGACAGCAAATAAAAGAGCAAATAGTTGATCAAAATAATGCCCGAAGCGGCGGAAGCGCGATTGAAAAAGAACGGCTCGCGACCCTGCAAGCGATTGCCGCCGGCCATGAGAATGATGTAGTCGCGGCGCAGCGGCTTGTTGACGCCGATGACACGGATCTCAACGCCTTGAAGGCCATCGGTTCGACGTTGGAAAGCTCGCAAAAATATCGCGATCTGGCAGCCCAGCGCGGGACGGATCTGGCCAAGCTCAACGCCGCCAATTTTGCCGTCGACAAATCCCGCTACGATCTTGCTGCGGCGCGGGCGAAGGAAAGAAGCCCGGAGGAGAAGGCGGCTAGGCTCGGGTCGCTCGACGTTCAGATCAAGGCTGCCGGGGATGATGAGGCCAAGCGGAATCCTCTACTGGTTCAAAGGCAGCAGCTCGAAGACCAGTACCAAAAACAGCAAACCGAAAACGAAGCGGAGCAGGAAAAGGTTCGCTGGAACGCCGAGAAGAAAGCCCTCGAAACGAGCATCGACAACGTGCAGCTCGCTGTCGAAGCGAAGGTCATTACCGAGGCGGAGGGCGCCAAAAAGAGAATCGCGCTCATCAACGAAGAGATGGTTGCCGAGAAAGCCCACTACACGACGCTTGCGCAGCTCTATTCGAGCATCAAGAGACAGTCGCTGAATTCAGAGACGGCCGAAAAGCAACGGGAGGCTCAACGGAAAGCGGATGAGACCACCGCCAATGGGGCTCGGGCAGTTGCCAGAGTGCAAATCAAGGAACAGGAGAGGGTCTTGGAATCTTACCGGCAAACTTACGGGGAGATCGCCTCGATTATTGGGGGTGCCTTGGTAGGCATGATCGGCAGTCAGCAAAAATTGCTGGACGCCGCGCGGCAAGTGTCGCTGGGCCTCATCAATATGTTCGCATCGGCGGCGGAAAAGATGGCGGCGGACTGGCTGGCTTTGCAAACCAAGAACGCTCTTCAGGCCTTCGCGAGCCAGCAGGAAATCACCGCCGCTACTGTCGCAGGAATCGCGGCGCGCATGTCGGCGGAAGGAGGCGGCGCGATAGCCTCGGCCGCCGTTAATTCTGTCGCAGTTATGAAGGCCATCTTCGCATCGGCGGGCGAAACTTTTGCCGGTATCTTCGGTTTTCTTGCGCCCGTAATGGGGCCGGCGGCGGCTGGTCCGGCGGGCGCGGGGATGGCCACTGTTTTGGGAGTAGCCGGCGGTATGGCGTCATTTGCCAAGGGCTCATGGGAGCTGCCAAGGGACATGATCGCCCAGGTTCATAAGGGCGAGATGATCGTGCCTGCGGGGCCTGCGGCTGCTATTCGGAATGGCGCGGGAGCAGGAGCGGGTGCTGACAGGGGCCAGGGTGCGGGAGGGAGTCCAGTGTTTAACATCCATTACAGCGCGGAGCGTGGCACGACGATGGATACGCTGAGAGCGCATTCGCGCGCGATCGCAAAAATGGTTTCGGAAGAAGTGAGCCGAAATCGCAGTCTTCGGCCGAGCTACTGAATCGAGCGGGCCGGGAACGATTGTCCCTTGTCGATTCCAGATTTAAAGCTCGGCCGGCTAAGCTGGTAGCCTGTTGTTCGGAAATGCAGTAGGCTTACGCGTCATTCCTACGGGGACCACTGGTGATCGACCACCGGGATTTCGGAATTCGGGGATAGCGAAAGCACGCGTGCTATTTTCCGTTTTTGGGGCCGATTTCAAAATTTAGGTTAGGCAGGGTCCCGCTGCTGACTTTTCGACCGATTCGAACGCCTTGCTCTCAACTTTGCGCATCACCTCGGCCGGCTCCGCGACCCGACACGGAGCCGCATCGATCGCATGGATCACATCGATCGGGCAGGGCAGGCATCGGCGACCAGTTAAAGGGCCTTCACTTTCGCATAGGCGTGGGCCTAGACTAGGGCCGATGCATCTAAGCAATTTAATTCTAGTGTAGTTTCAATACGTTATGGCGTAGCTATGGCGGTCTCCCTCTCCGCCATATGCACGCATAACCTATTGAAAAACAATATATTTGTTTAGTTCGCCCTTGGATGTACGTTTCAACCTACAATCTTGCAGGCGTGTCGTCCCTTCGGAATTGCAGACGACCCTCGCTGCCCTCCCAATTTGCTCAAACGGCGGAATTGGCCTTAGACCCGATGAGGCGGGTGTCGATCCTGGCCTCGTCAGTCGCTTGGCGCCTTGCTCACTGAGCAGCTTGTCTGCTTCCTGAAACGCGGGTTGATCCGCCATCGGTCTCAAGGTTGTCGCGGCCCTCGCTTGCCATTCGCGCCCCCCCCCCGACGAAAGAGTGGAGCAGCGCATCGAGGCGCTCGCCTTCGATTTTATCGATAATCATCCCGTATAAATCGCGACCCGCGTCGGATGAAAACTTCTGCTAAATTCGCAGCACCATCATCCTGTCGGAGTCCCCTCTCTCGTGTGGCGATCTCAATGACGAAACGTTATAGCGCAAAGATGTCGTCACGCAGGTGCCACAGGACCACTTCACGCCTTCTATATGCTTTTTTTAGATTGACGCCTAAGCCGCTATCTCGATCCTTTATGCACTTCCTGGCATCCTCTGCATTTCTGTCGCTTCTCGTAATGCAAGGAACCAGCTATGAAACCGCGATCTAGAACCAGGATTTCCCGCGCAATAAGCCGCCCCGATCTCGTCTATGCGGGGGTTGTCGCCATGATCATTTGCGTCGGCCTGATCGCACGCAGCATTGGCCTTCTGCCGCTACAATAATGGGACAAAGTTGGACAGGCGGCAGGCCCTCTCCAGGCCGGCGGCAATATGGAAGGCAAGGAGGTTCGATTCGGCATTGCCGGGTCGGCGCTCTTCGCAAATGTCACCACGACCTCGGCGGACGGCGCCGTCAACGCCATGCATGACAGCTTCACGCCTCTCGGCGGCGGCATGGTCATGGCCAATATGATGATGGATGAGGTGATCGTCGGCGCCCCTGGTTCCGGTCTTTTCGGCATGCTTCTCTATGCCATCGTCGCTGTCTTCGTTGCCGGCCTGATGGTGGGGCGCACGCCCGAATATCTCGGCAAAAAGATTCAATCCGCTGAGGTGAAGATGGCGGTGTTGGCCCTGCTCGTCGTTCCAGCGACAATTCTCATCCTCACCGCGGTCGCGGCGGTGCTTCCTGCGGGCCTTGCGGGAACGTCGAACGCGGGACCGCACGGGTTTTCGGAATTGCTCTATGCTTTTACTTCCGCCGCCGCGACCAACGGCAGCGCCTTTGCCAGCTTGAGCGACAATACACCTTTCTTCAACATGACATTAGCTTTGGCGATGTTGTGCGGGAGATTTCTCGTCATCATTCCGGTGCTCGCCATCGTCGGCACTGTTTTGATTCTCGGAGCTCTCACCTTTTTTCCGGCGCTCGCGCTCGGTCCGCTCGCAGAATATTATTCCATGTTTAAGCTGTATTGATTGTTGGCTGGCCGGAGTCTAGCCGCCGCAGTTTCAGCCGAGTTCGAATTCAATCTTTATCTCCCATTTATTTCAGGGAGTTCTCTTCCATCTCGATTTTATATGCCGCAATGGCCACAGTATCTGCACCGCTGGCCCAAGCAAGGGATTCGCAGCGTCGACAACAATCGACAACCAATCTCGAAAGGCAAATGACATGGCACAGATCGAATCAATGGAGTCTCAGGAATCGTCGGAACCTCCTTTGCGACCTATGTCGAGATCATCTGTTTTCTTCGTCGGCAGGGATCGCCATGGCAATTGGGTTGTACGGGATCCGGCTGGCCTATGTGGGGGCCTTTTTGTCAACCGTTCGGAAGCGCTCCGCTTCGCCATGTCAGAGAATGGAGGCCGCTCTCAAGCGGTCATCATGGTCCGACGGCAGCCTGGAACAGCGCGCTCGATTTATATGGAATTTTTATATCCTGCACCGTTGAGCACTCTCGAATTTATATGCGCAAATTGCGATATACGAACAGGATGCCCTGCCGGGCGAAGCGACAATTGGTTTTGCGAGAGTTGACACAAATCACAGCAAACCATCGCTGTCATTATGAAAACCTATGGAACGATGTAGCCGACGATGTTTCGCAAAGGATCTCAGATGCCTATCTTCATCCTCGATTTTGTCTTCGTTGTGATTGGCGCAGCCGCCTTTGCGGGGACGGCGCTTTATCTCAGCGCGTGCGCCAGTTTATGAGGGTCGCCATGACATTCGATAACATACTCGGCACGATCGCGATCGCGGTCGTGATGATTTATCTCGTCATCGCTTTAATACGTCCCGAGCGCTTTTGAGGAAGAGTTTCGATGACCGCTAATGGATTCATCCAGATCGCGCTCTATTGCGTGGTCGTTACGCTGCTGGTCAAGCCGTTCGGCTATTATATGACCCGCGTCTTTAATGGCGAGCGCAATTTTCTTTCGCTTGCACTTCGCCCTGTTGAGCGGGCCATCTATGCGCTGAGCGGCGTCAAGGAAGATGAGGAGCAGAATTGGCGGAGCTACGGCCTTGCCATGCTGGCTTTCACCCTGGCAGGCTTCATCGCGCTTTACGCGTTGCAGCGTCTGCAAGGATTGCTGCCATTCAACCCGCAGAATCTCGACTCGGTTGCTCCCGATCTCGCCTTCAATACGTCGGTCAGCTTTGTCACCAATACCAATTGGCAATCCTACGTGCCTGAGACGACGATGAGCTATCTGACCCAGATGGCCGGTCTGACCATGCATAATTTTGTGTCCGCCGCGACCGGGATTGCGCTTGCCATTGCCCTCATCAGGGGCTTTGCCCGACGCTCGGCGCAGACCATTGGCAATTTCTGGGTCGATATGACCCGCACCGTTCTTTATGTGCTTTTGCCGATCTCGATCGTCGTCGGATTGTTTTTCGTTTGGCAAGGCATGCCGCAAAATCTCGGCGCCTATGTCGAGGCGAATACGCTCGACGGGGCCAAACAAGTGATCGCGCAGGGACCGGTCGCGAGCCAAGAAGTGATCAAAATGCTTGGCACCAATGGTGGCGGGTTCTTCAACGCCAATTCCGCGCATCCCTATGAGAACCCGAATGCGCTCACCAATTTCGTCCAGATCGTGCTGATCTTTTCGATCGGCGCGGCACTGACCAATGTCTTCGGCCGGATGGTCGGCAAGGAGCGCCAAGGCTGGGCGATCTTCACCGTCATGGGCATTTTGTTTCTCGTCGGGACCTTCGCTGTCTACGCCAGTGAAAGCGGTGGGAACCCGGCCTTCGCCAGCTTTCCCATCGACGCGGCGCCAAGTGCCCTTCAGGCCGGCGGCAATATGGAAGGCAAGGAGGTACGGTTCGGCATCGCCAATTCGTCGCTCTTCACAACCATTACCACCGATGCCTCCTGCGGCGCCGTCAACAATATGCACGATAGCCTCTTGCCGCTCGGCGGCATGGTGCCGATGGTCAATATCATGCTCGGGGAAATCATCTTCGGCGGCGTCGGCTCGGGTCTCTACGGCATGCTTCTTTTCGCGATCGTCGCGGTCTTCGTCGCCGGCCTCATGGTCGGTCGCACCCCGGAATATCTCGGCAAGAAGATCGAGGCAAAGGAGGTCAAGATGGCCATGCTCGCCATTCTGATCCTCCCCTTGTCGATCCTCGGCTTCACCGCGATCGCGGTTGTGGTCACCCCTGGCCTCGCCGGGATGGCCAATTCCGGCCCACATGGCTTTAGCGAGGCGCTTTATGCCTATACGTCTGCCACCGGCAATAATGGCAGCGCTTTTGCGGGCCTCAGCGCCAATTCGCCGTTCTACAATACGACGCTTGGCCTCGCCATGTGGATCGGCCGCTTCCTGTTCATCGTTCCGATGCTGGCCATCGCCGGATCGCTCGCGGCCAAGAAGCTCGTCCCACCTTCGGCAGGAACCTTCCCAACCGATGGCGGGCTGTTCGTCGGCCTTCTGATCGGCGTGATCTTGATCATCGGCGGCCTGACCTTCTTCCCCGCCCTGGCGCTTGGTCCGATCGAGGAACAGCTGGCGATGCTTGCCGGGACACTCTTCTGATCCTTTTACAATGCGGCGGCCCAATAAGTCGGAATTGTTTCAACTGAAACTTTTCTAATGAACCCGAGGTCATACCTATGGATATGAGAACCAATCCACGTCGCAGCGTGCAGTCCCTGTTCGATCCGGCGATCATCGTGCCGGCGATCGGCGGGGCATTCCGCAAGCTTCACCCGCGATTCCTGATCCGCAATCCGGTCATGTTCGTGGTCGAGATCGTAACCGTGCTCACGACCATCCTCTTCCTGCGCGATCTCCTCACCGGCGGCGAAGGACTGAAGTTCACCTTCCAGATCATCGCTTGGCTCTGGATCACCCTGCTTTTTGCGAACTTTGCCGAAGCGGTGGCGGAAGGTCGGGGAAAGGCGCAGGCAGCGACATTGCGCAAGGCCCGCACGGATACGCGGGCAAAACGGCTGATCGATCCTGGCGATCGAAGCGGCATGAAGGACGTTACCGAAGGCGTGTCCGCGGTCGATTTGAAAGTCGGGGACGTAGTTCTCGTTGAAGCCGGTGACCTCATCCCCAGCGACGGCGATGTGATCGAAGGCATCGCCTCGATCGACGAATCGGCAATTACGGGCGAATCCGCCCCCGTCATCCGCGAGAGCGGCGGCGATCGTTCCGCCGTGACGGGCGGCACAAGGGTGCTCTCCGACTGCATCAAGGTTCGCATCACGGCCGCGCAAGGCTCGACCTTTCTCGATCGGATGATCGCGCTCGTCGAAGGTGCGGAGCGGCAGAAAACGCCGAATGAAATCGCGCTGAATATTCTTCTCGCCGGTTTGTCGCTCATCTTCGTCTTCGCGGTCGCAACCATCCCGAGCTTTGCAAATTATGCCGGCGGCAGTGTCAGCGTCATCGTTCTTGTCGCGCTTTTCGTCACCCTCATCCCGACCACGATCGGTGCGCTTCTCTCGGCCATCGGGATCGCCGGGATGGACCGCCTGGTGCGGTTCAATGTCCTTGCCATGTCGGGACGCGCGGTCGAGGCGGCGGGCGACGTCGATACGCTGCTCCTCGACAAGACAGGGACGATCACCCTGGGCAACCGGCAAGCTTCGGAATTTATTCCTCTCCCTGGAGTGAGCGAAAGGGAGCTTGCGGACGCGGCGCAGCTTGCCTCGCTCTCGGATGAGACGCCGGAGGGCCGCTCGATCGTCGTGCTTGCCAAAGAAAAATACGGCATAAGGGGCCGCGACATGGGCGAGCTCAACGCCAAATTCGTCCCTTTCAGCGCATTTACCCGATTGAGCGGGATCGACACCGATACGATGGTCATCCGCAAGGGCGCGGTGGACGCGATCGTGGCCTTTGTGCGTCTGCCAGAATCCCTCCCCGCAAAGGACGCGGGAGGCAGCCTCACCGAACCGCATACCTTGGTGTCGGACGCGGCCATCCGCGCCTTGAACACAAGCGCCGATCGGGTCTCCAAATCCGGGGGGACGCCGCTCGCCGTGGTGAAGGACGGCCGCCTGCTCGGGATCATCCATCTGAAGGACGTCATCAAGGGCGGCATCCGGGAGCGTTTCGGTGAGTTGCGCCAAATGGGAATTCGGACCGTGATGATCACCGGCGACAATCCCCTGACCGCGGCGGCGATCGCGGCCGAGGCTGGCGTCGATGATTTTCTCGCCCAGGCAACGCCGGAGGCGAAACTGAAGCTCATTCGTGAGGAGCAGGCGCAGGGCAAGCTCGTTGCCATGTGCGGCGACGGCACTAATGACGCGCCGGCCTTGGCGCAAGCCGATGTCGGTGTCGCCATGAATACCGGAACCATGGCCGCGCGCGAGGCCGGCAATATGGTCGATCTCGACAGCGACCCGACCAAGCTCATCGAGATTGTCGAAATCGGCAAGCAGCTTCTCATGACGCGGGGGGCGCTGACCACCTTCTCGATCGCCAATGACGTTGCGAAATATTTCGCGATCATCCCGGCGATGTTCGTTGCCTTCTATCCGCAGCTGCAGAGTCTGAATATCATGCATCTCGCAACGCCGCAGAGCGCGATCCTGTCGGCCATTATCTTCAACGCACTGATCATCATCGCGCTGATCCCCCTTGCGCTCCGTGGCGTGACCTACCGGCCAGTCGGCGCCGCCAGCATTCTGCAGCGCAATCTGCTCGTCTATGGCCTCGGTGGAATTATCGTCCCTTTCGTCGGGATCAAGCTCATCGACCTCGTGGTCGGTGCGATTGGCTTGGCGTGAACCAAACATTAGCTTGAGGAAAGCCTAAAATGATCAAGCATGTGCTCCCCGCCATCATGTTGACCGTTCTCATGACGGCACTGACCGGGCTTGCCTATCCGCTCGCGATGACCGGATTGGCCGGCCTCCTTTTCCCCCATCAGGCCAAGGGCAGCCTGATCGAACGCGACGGGCAAATTATCGGGTCCGAACTGATTGGCCAGAATTTCACCAGCGATCACTATTTTCATGGGCGGCCTTCCGCCACCACCGACACGGATCCAAACGATCCCACCAAATCCGTGCCCGCGCCCTATAATGCAGGCAATTCTGCAGGCTCGAATTTGGGGCCGACGTCGAAGGCTCTGGTCGACCGGGTGAAAGACGAGTCCGACCTGCTGGCGGCGACCAATCCTTCGGCGCGGGTTCCGGTCGATCTTGTCACTACCTCGGCGAGCGGGCTTGATCCAGATATTACGCCGGCCGCCGCTCTGTTCCAGGTTCCCTGGGTTGCCCAGGCGCGCGGTCTTCCAGAGAAAACGCTGGTCCGCCTGGTGGAAGAGAATACAACGGGGCGCATCCTCGGCATACTGGGCGAGCCCCATGTCAACGTGCTAAAATTAAATCTTGCGCTCGACAGGCTCGCAAAGAAGAGTTGACGTCTCGCGCCATAACATGAGTACGGCGGGGCATGGAGAAACGCGATA
Source organism: Beijerinckiaceae bacterium (assembly GCA_004564215.1). Classification (NCBI taxonomy): domain Bacteria; kingdom Pseudomonadati; phylum Pseudomonadota; class Alphaproteobacteria; order Hyphomicrobiales; family Beijerinckiaceae; species Beijerinckiaceae bacterium. Next base: position 2,597,918 of record CP024846.1, read on the forward strand.
AGACCGACCGGCGCCCTTCTCCCGACGCTCTGCTGCGTGAAGCCCAACTAGCCGAGCAGGGGCGCCTCAAGATTTTTTTCGGCGCCGCGCCGGGCGTCGGCAAAACCTACGAAATGCTGACGACGGCCCAGAAGAAACGGGCCGAAGGCATTGATGTCATCGTCGGCGTGGCCGAGACCCACGGCCGCAAGGAGACCGAGGCGCTTCTGCAGGGGCTTGAAATTATCCCGCGCCAGAGCATCGCCTATAAGGGCAAGACACTGGCCGAAATGGATCTCGACGCCATTCTGGCCCGGCGCCCAAGCCTTGTTTTGGTCGATGAACTTGCGCATACGAATGCGCCGGGAAGCCGGCATCCGAAGCGCTATATGGATGTCGAGGAACTGCTCGCCGCCGGGATCGACGTCTATACGACGCTCAACATTCAGCATGTCGAGAGCCTCAACGATATCGTCGCCGGGATCACCCACATCCGGGTCCGTGAAACCGTTCCGGATTCGATCATCGATCGCGCCGACGACATAGAGCTGATCGACCTCACCCCCGAGGATCTGATCGCCCGGCTCAACGATGGCAAGGTTTACGTCCCCGATCAGGCCGAGCGGGCCGTCCAAAATTATTTCTCCCCCGGCAATCTCACGGCGCTGCGGGAGCTTGCGCTTCGCCGCACGGCGCAACGGGTTGACGCGCAAATGGTCGATTATTTGCGCACCCGTCGAATTGAGGGGCCGTGGTCCGCGGGCGAGCGGGTGCTTGTGCTCGTCGACTCCGCGCAGGGCGCCAATGCCGTCGTGCGTCATGCCAAGCGCATAGCCGACCGCCTGCGCGCGGAATGGACGGCGATTCACGTCGAAACGCCGGCCGACGTCCACGCGAGCGAAGCCGAACGCGACAAGATCGCGCAGAGTCTACGCCTCGCGCAAAGACTGGGAGCCTCGGCAATTTCGATTCCCGGGCAGGATGTCGCCCTGACCGTCGCCGAATATGCGCAAGCCAATCATTTTGCCCACATCATCGCGGCCAAATCGGAGCGCGCGCACTGGCGGGATTTCTTCGGCGAATCGACCGCGCAAAAACTGATCCGCACGGCGGGCGATGCGAGCATTCATGTCATCGCGCGCCCAAAAGATCCGGCGAACAAAAATTCCGTAGGTCCCGAAAGCAAGGCGACAAAGCCAAAGCGCTCCGAGTTCAAGGCCTATGCCGTGAGTCTTGCCTATGTCGTGGCCGCGACCCTCATCGCCTATACGCTGCGCCAAGCTCTTGGCGTTTCCAACATCGCGCAAACCTTCCTGATCGCGGTTCTTGCAAGCGCCGTTTCCTTTGGCCTGCGGGCCTCGCTGTTTGCCTGCCTTGCGAGCGTTCTTTGCTATAATTTCTTTTTTCTGCCGCCGCTCTATACGTTCACCATTACCGATCCTGAAAACGTCGTTGCCCTGTTCTTTTTCACGGTGGTGGCGATCATCGCGAGCAACCTTGCGGCGCGGGTCCGGGCCCAGGCGATCGCTGCGCGCGAGAGAGCACGGATTACCGAAGAACTTTATCTTTTCAGCCGCAAGCTCGCGGGCACCGCGACTCTCGACGATTTGCTCTGGGCCACCGCGCATCAGCTCGCCTTGATGTTAAAAGTCCGCGTTGTTCTTCTCCTGCCCGAAAATGGTGGTTTGAGTGTCAAGGCCGGGTTTCCGCCCGAAGATATGCTCGATGACGCCGATCTTGCCGCCGCCCGCTGGTGTTTTGAAAAAAGCCAGCCAACCGGGCGCGGCGCCGATACTTTGCCGGGCGCAAAATGGCGCTTCATGCCGCTGCGGACCGGGCGCGGCGCGGTTGGCGTGGTCGGGATCGATCGTGACAAGCCCGGCCTCCTATTGACCCCTGAAGAAACGCGCCTTTTCGACGCCTTATCGGATCAGGCGGCTCTCGCGATCGATCGGGTGAACCTCGCGGCCGAAAACGATCGGGCCCGCCTGGCGGCGGAAACCGATCGCCTGCGCTCGGCCCTGCTCACCTCGATTTCGCATGATCTGCGCACGCCGCTCGCCTCAATTCTCGGCTCTGCGACAAGCCTCGTCAGTCACGGACGCGAGTTCGATGCAACGGTCCAGGAGAGCCTGATGCGCACCATTTTGGAGGAAGCCGAGCGACTCAACCGCTTCATCGGCAACCTGCTCGACATGACAAAGCTCGAGTCCGGACCGCTTCGGCCGCAATCCGAACCGGCGGATGTCTCCGACGTCATAGGCGCGACGGTGCAGAGGGCCTCCAACATTTTGCAAAACCATCAGGTGGACATCGATCTCGATCATGAATTGCCGATGGTCAATATCGATATGGTGCTGATGGAACAGGTTTTGTTCAATCTCTTAGACAACGCCGCGAAATATGCGCCTCCACACTCGCGCATTACGATCGCGGCGCGGCTTGAGAATGCAGCTGTCGTGATCCAGGTGCTCGACGAAGGCGATGGCATTCCCGAGGTGGATGTCGAACGGATTTTTGACAAATTTTACCGGGTTCGCCGTTCTGACAGTCAGCGCGCCGGTACGGGCCTTGGTCTTGCGATCTGCCGCGGTTTTGTGGAGGCTATGGGAGGCACGATCAACGCTGCGAACCGGACCGACAGGCGCGGCGCGGTCTTCTCGATCATGCTGCCCGTCGCGGCCGAATCCCGCCCGCCGCCAGAGGCCCTGCCATGACGCCTCGCGCAGGACCGTTACGCATTCTTATTGTCGACGATGAGCCCGCCATTCTTCGCTTTCTGCGCGCGACCCTGCAAAGCCAGGGTTATATCGTCTCGACCGCGGCCAACGCGAGGACCGCGATGGAGATTGTTCGCAAAGGCGCCGTTGATCTTATTGTTCTCGACCTCGGCTTGCCCGACATGGATGGGCTCGATGTTGTGAGACAAATCAGGGAGGGCGGCGGAACGCTGCCGATTATCATCCTGTCGAGCCGTGACAACGAAAGCGCCAAAGTCAAGGCGTTCGATCTCGGTGCCGATGATTATGTGACCAAGCCCTTCGGAATTGATGAACTGCTAGCACGCATCCGCGCGGCGCAACGTCATAAGCTGCAGCAGGAAGGCGAAAAGCCCTTGTTCCATGCGGGTGACCTTCGGGTCGATCTGGTGCGCCGGATCGTCACCGTGCGCGGCAGCGAAGTCAAACTTTCGCCGCGCGAATTTGATGTATTGCGGCTTATGGTGGCGCATGCCGGAAAGGTTTTGACCCACCGTTTAATGCTTGAGGAGATTTGGGGCGGCGACGCCGATGTGCAATATTTGCGTGTCTATATTCGTGCCTTGCGCCAGAAAATCGAGGCGGATCCGGAAAGGCCGACCCATATTCTGACCGAAACCGGCGTCGGCTATCGCCTCCGCGAGGCGGACCCATGAATTTTCTAAGGTGGTCAGGACCACATTCGCAGGAAAAGCCGCGATCAGCCAAAAGTTCTAGGAAGGGTACAGCTTTGGATCTCGCCCCACTCCTCGCACTGGAGCGGGTGTTTTTCACACGCGCTGCCAACAAACAGCAATTGCTGCAAGACTTCGCGTCGCGTTCCGCTACGCTGTTGAACCTCGACGCACAAACAATCTTAACAGCCTTACAGGCTCGTGAGAAGCTGAGTTCCACGGGGCTGGGAAATGGTATCGCCCTCCCGCATGCCCGTAGGCTCATCGCAAAAACATCAAGTGATACTCAAATAATCACCAGCGCCTGAGTAGGATAGCGTTCGCGAGGATCTGCGTAGCTGGTTGTCTTTGGCCGGCCAACTGACCCGCGACACGAATTTCGATGTTTGGCGTCATGCTCTGGCCAGCACGAGTTCTCGATGTGGCGTCGCATCATTTGGTCTCCATCAAGCCCTAGGATAATAATTGGCATTATCGGCCGAGAGGTCGCGCATTTGCTCAGGGTCTGGGAAAGCGTTGTAACTGCGCGGTAGCCTTGACGGGTGCCTCGGCTCTGACCTGGCGCGCCTCACCCTACCGGTCTGTTAAACAATAGCCTGGCTCTCCGCCTAAACGAAGAAACAATAGAGTCTTGAAAACGCGCTTTCCCCTTATGCTTCGCTCCGCGATGTATGCGCTACGCGGTGGGTTTCTGGTCCGACCGCTGCTCATCTCGCTCACTCTCGGGCTGGCGGGAATGACACTGTCATCGCTCGAAGAGAGCTATCCGGTGGTCAGCGCCTGGGTCCCTCACGCGCTGTTTCCCTCGCGCGCCGATCCCCAGATCGCGCAGATCATGCTGGCGGCGATCGCGGGCTCGATCATGACCGTCGTGTCCATCGTCTTCGCGATTCTCCTGATGACTTTGACGCTCGCCTCGATGCAGTTCTCGCCGCGCATCCTCGTGAGCTTTGTCCGAGACAGAGTAACCCAGTGGACACTCGGGGTTTTTCTTGGAACGTTCCTTTATTGCATGGCCGCGTTGCCCGCAGCGCGCAGTTTGCCGCAGCCTTTCGCACCGGTAGCCAGCGTTACCGGCGCGCTGATCCTCGCGCTCGCTTCCGTCATCGGGCTGATTTTCTTCATCCATCATATTTCCCAGGCGGTCAGCGTCAGCCACATCGTTGATCGGATTGCGCGCGAGACAGAGGATGTGATCGACGAAATCATGCCTTACGAGCGCGGCGTGGGTCTTCGGCAGGAAGACATGGCGTTCGCGCTGGACGACAACGAGTTCCCCATCCCAAATGAACGGTCGGGTTACATCTGCTTCGTCGATAGCGCGCGGCTGTTGAAATTGGGGAAAGCCTACGGATTACGCATTCGTCTGCTGCGCCCGATCGGACATTTCGTGCCGCAGGGGGCGCCGCTATTTACCGTTTCGCGAAAAGACCGCCTCACGGCGGAACGCAGCGTTCAATTGCGGTCGGCGTTCGTTATCGGATCGATGCGCACGATGCAACAAGACGTCGAATTTGGGGTGTTGCAGATCGTTGATATCGCCTTGAAGGCTATATCGCCGGCCGTCAACGATCCAAGCACGGCGATCAACTGTGTCGATCAACTCACACGGATTTTGATCCGCTGGGTTGGGCGCGCGCCACCGGCCTCCCTTCTGTGCGATCCGCCGCATGTCGTCCGCGTGATCATTCCCTGGACCGACTTCGATCACCTTCTCGACACGGCATTCGAGCAAATCCGTCACTATTCGGTAAACGACATAGCCGTTAGTCTGCGTTTGTTGAGAGCGCTGAATGATCTGGCAACCACGTCCGATGACGAGGGGATTCGCGGCCGGCTCATGCTGCTCGGGCGGCGCGTCGTTGCCGCCTGCGCGACGCGCGCCGACGCGCGTGACTTGAAGCGGTTAGAGAATCGCTTGGCTGAACTTGAAGCTAGGGCCACGTCGCTCGACGCGTTGGATGGCTTAAGCCACTGAATAATATTCATTCTCGAGTGTAACGATCAGAGAGCGTCAAGGGATGCGGCTGTTCCTTTATGTGTTACGACCAGCTATCCTGGGGCGGCTTCCCCTTGAAGAGGAAGCGCTGGCGCGCCGTGTGCGGGGGCGGGCATCGAGCCCGCCATCTTTCTTCATTGGAAACGTAATGCCGGACGGATTACGGGGCAGGGGCGAGAGTCACGGTGGTGATACCGCCCGCGATATTGATGCCGACCTCGCCTTCCACCGATAGCGGCTGCAGCGAGAACGCGCGTCCACTGCCGCCGACCAAAACATTGGCGCCCAGTCCGACCCCGGCGGAGGCTTCGCCGCCGACCCCCGCGTAGGTGCCCGCAAGCGCCCCGGGGGCTACCCCGTCGGTCGCGGCAATGACGCCCCAAATCAGATGGCCTTGTTCGACCACTCCCAGGGCGACCCCATATTCGGCGATCTGGCCGACATAATAAGAGACCGGTCCGCCTCGGACGGGGGTAAAGCGACACCTCAGACTTTGCTTTTGGGTCAGGATCATCCCAACGCCGGCCGAAACATCGCAAGATAATGTGCCAACTTGCCCATCGGCTTGGGCGGAAGAGGGCACCACGGCGAAGGTCACGCCAGCGAAAAGAGCAAGTGCGGTGAACGACCTCGACATATGCAAGGCATCAAACATCTGGACCACCTTAGGTTATGTAGGGATGAGCTGGACGCGAGTTTACGCAACGCGGAAGGACACCGCGGGCATTGTCAGATTTAAGATTCACCTGTCAATATTGCGTTGCACCGGGGCTCAGGGCCAAAAGAATCCCTGCGGCGCGGACCGCGCGACCGGGTTGGTCTGCCAGGCTCTGACGGCAACCGGTCCATTCCGGCCCGGCACGTAGGACAGCGGATTATACCTTTGCCCATACGCCGCGGCATAGGTGGCTGCGGCTCTCCGTCTATGAATTCCTGCGTAATAAGTGGACCGAGGCGGGGACCCAGAAATCGTGATCCTCGCGCCTTCCGATTGAACCATGTGGTAGAGCGCCGCCGCATTGCCCGGCGCGAGACGGATGCAGCCGTGCGAGGCCGGGCGGCCGAGCGATCCTGTCGAATAGGTGCCGTGGATCGCATAGCCACCAGCAAAAAAGATGGAATAAGGCATCGGCGACATATGATATTTGCGAGAATAGTGCATCCGCTGCAATTGATAGGGATGATAGCTCCCGCGCGGCGTCCGATAACCCGAGCGAGCCGTGGAGACCGGCCAATCATAACTGCCGCTTGCCGATCTCACATGCATGGTCTGGGAGGTAAGATCGATCCCGATCGACACGGAGGCCTCAGCCCTTGAGACCGCGAAACAGCCGCAAAAAATGACGCAAGTACTTAAAATGCCACGCATAACAGGCCCCTCCACGCTGACGGAGCCAGCCGGCAAAGGTTTCTCATCCCTAAAGTTTTATGTAAAACAAAAAGTTCCGTTAAGGTTTATGAAATCTTTGCCGTGATCCCGCACAACGCCAGACGGACGGGGTTAAACCTCAAATCGACCAGTCGTCGGCGAGGTCGTCGACCCGGTCGATCAGGCCGCGAGCACCCAGCATGGCGACGATCTGCCCGGCTGCCTGCTCCGCAGTCTGGCCACCGCGGGCAACAATAATTTCAGGGGCTTCGGGCGCTTCATAGCGTTGATCGATCCCGGTAAAATTCTTGATCTCGCCCGCCATGGCCTTTTTGTAGAGGCCCTTGGGATCGCGGGCGATGCAGTCTTCCAGCGACGTATCGACAAAAATTTCGATAAACTCCTCCTTGTCGAGGAGGTCCCGCACCATGGCGCGTTCGGCCCGAAACGGCGAAATGAAGGAGCAAAGCACGATGAGGCCCGCGTCGGTCATCAGTTTCGCGACTTCGCCGACCCGGCGGATATTTTCGACACGGTCGACTTCAGCAAATCCCAGGTCCTTGTTGAGTCCATGGCGCATATTATCGCCGTCGAGCAAAACGGTATGGACCCCATGCGCAAACAGCCGCGATTCCACCAAATTGGCAATTGTTGATTTGCCCGAGCCCGAGAGCCCGGTGAACCAGAGAACGGCCGGCTTTTGATGCTTGATCCGAGATCGGTCCACCTTGGTGACGTTCAAGCCTTGGCGGTGGACATTAGTTGCCCGGCGCAAACCGAACGCGATCAGACCCGCCGCCGCTGTGGCATTCGTCACCCGGTCGATCAGAATAAAGGCGCCGGTCGTGCGATTGCTTTTATAGGGGTCGAAGGCGAACGGCGTTGTCGTTGCGAGATTGCAGAAGCCGACCTCGTTGAGGCTCAAGGTCTTGGCTGCCAGTTCGCCGAGCGTGTTGGGATCGAGCCGATGTTTGAGTTCTGTTACCGTCACGGGAACCGTTCGGGTTCCGGCCTTCATGAGATAGGAGCGGCCGGGCAACAGCTTGTCATCGCTCATCCAAATGAGATGAGCGGCGAACTGGTCCGACACTTCGGGGCGGTCTTTTGGATCACACAATATATCGCCGCGCGCGATGTCGAGTTGGTCGGCCAGGGTGAGTGTGATCGCATCTCCCGCCGCCGCGCTTGCAAGGTCTCCGTCGGCGGTCACGATCCGCTCAACGCGTGATGTGCGGCCGGATCCCGCCACGGTGATTTCATCGCCGGGACGGATGGCCCCGCTTGCGATCGTGCCGGAAAATCCGCGAAAATCGAGATGGGGGCGATTGACCCATTGAACCGCCATGCGGAACGGACGCCCGCTGCCATCTTCAGAGACGTCGATCGTTTCGAGATAATCGAGCAGCGCCGGGCCATGGTACCAGCGTGTATTGGCGCTTTTTTTAGAAATATTATCGCCGTGACGCGCCGAAATCGGAATTGCAGTGATTGTCTCGAAATCAAGCAACGCGGCAAAGGCTTTGAAATCGGCGACGATCTTGTCGAACCCGGCCTGATTGAAACCGGTCAGGTCGATCTTGTTGACGGCCAGCACGACGTGTCGAATGCCCGTCAGCGAGACGATCGCGGCATGCCGGTAGGTCTGGGTCAGAAGGCCCTTGCGCGCATCCACCAGCAGCACGGCCAAATCGGCGTTCGACGCGCCGGTTGCCATATTGCGGGTATATTGTTCATGCCCGGGCGTATCGGCGATGATGAAGGAACGGCGCGGGGTCGAGACATAGCGATAAGCCACGTCGATCGTGATCCCTTGCTCGCGTTCGGCTTCGAGCCCGTCCACGAGCAGTGCGAAATCAATGTTCTCCCCGTCGGTCCCATGCCGGCGGGAGTCGCGTTCGAGGGCCGCGAGCTGATCGTCGAGAATGAGGCTTTGCTCGAACAGCAGGCGGCCGATCAATGTGGATTTGCCGTCATCGACCGAGCCGCAGGTGAGCAGCCTGAGGGTGGGCAACGCTGCCGCGCCCGAAAGAGACGGTGGGTTTGCGGGAGTCGCGTCGAGCATTAAAAATAACCCTCGCGCTTTTTCTTTTCCATCGAACCCGATTCGTCATGGTCGATGAGGCGGCCCTCGCGCTCGGAAGTGGTCGAGGCGCGCATTTCCGCAATCATTTCCGGCAGGGTTTCCGCCTCCGAACGAATGGCTCCAGTCAAGGGATAGCATCCAAGGGTGCGAAACCGGACGCGCTCCAGGCGCGGCGTTTCATTCGGCAACATCGGGAGGCGGTCGTCGTCAACCATGATCAGCGAGCCGCCACGTTCAACAACTGGCCGCTCCTTGGCGAAATAGAGCGGCACGACCGGAATGTCCTCGGCCAGGATATAGTCCCAGACATCGAGTTCGGTCCAATTGGACAAAGGAAATACCCGCATCGATTCCCCTGGCTTGATCCGGGTATTGAATAGGTTCCAGAGTTCCGGCCTCTGGTTGCGCGGATCCCAGGCATGCGCCGCCGAGCGGTGCGAAAAAATCCGTTCCTTGGCGCGGCTTTTTTCCTCGTCGCGCCGGGCTCCGCCAAAGGCCGCATCGAAACGCCAATGGTCGAGAGCCTGGCGAAGGCCTTCGGTCTTCATCACCTGCGTATGCACGGACGAACCCGAGGCGACCGGGGAAATGCCTCGCTTCAAACCATCCTCATTGACGTGAACGAGAAGCTCCATCCCGAGCCGCTGCACCGTTTGGTCGCGGAAAGCGATCATTTCGCGGAACTTCCAATTGGTGTCCACGTGCAGCAACGGAAATGGCGGCTTCGAGGGGAAAAAGGCCTTCTGCGCAAGATGCAGCATCACGCTCGAATCCTTGCCGATCGAATAGAGCATGACCGGCCGGGCGAACTCGGCGACCACCTCGCGCAGGATGAAAATCGCCTCGGACTCAAGGCGGCGCAGGTGGGGGGAGAGGGCCTTTTTCACATGATTATCCTGTAATACAGTAAATTTCACGTAGGATTAAGATATTAATATTCTCTCGTTTTCGCTTTTGCAACGCGGCGGTGACCGCCGTCATATCCGTATCTTCGGCCCGGGCGAAGGCTTGAGGCATAGCGCGAGGCCGGCATTTATGACAACCACAACTTCGCACGCCTGCGCCAACGCTTGGTTGAGCAAGCCTTGGGCGTCCCTAAAGCTCCGGGCAAGCGCGTTTTCGGGCACGATGCCCTGGCCGACCTCATTCGAGACGAAAATGACCGGGCCCGCCAGCTTCGCGACGCTGTCCGCCAGATGCTGTGTTGCAGACGCGAGGTCGTCGTTTTGCAGCAAGAGATTGCTGAGCCAAAGCGTCGCGCAGTCGACGACGAGAATACAATCCGCGCGGGCCTCCCTTTGCAGGGCGGCGGTGAGAGCGATCGGTTCCTCGACAACTCTCCAACGGGGATTACGCATGGCTGCATGGCGGGCGATGCGCTCCGCCATTTCGGCGTCCAGAGCCTGGGCGGTCGCGATCAAGACGGGATGGCGGCTTGAGCCTTCTGCAAGCGCCTGCGCATAGCGGCTCTTGCCTGATCGCGCGCCTCCGAGGACCAGGAGGCTTTTGGCTGAAACGCCGAGGTTCTGCACGTCGGCGCCTCCGCTCGCTAAAAGGGGCTCGGCATTGGCTCAGGTACGCCAGGGATGCTCGGGCAGGTCACTGAGGCCCACCGGTGCTACTCCAGCGAGCGCGACCGCGTGATCATTCTCGACGGAGCTTCCACTGACGCCGATGGCGCCCATCAAAACGCCTTCCTTGTCGACGATCGGCAGGCCGCCCGGAAATGTAATCAGCCCCTCATTGGAGTGTTCGATCCCGAAAAGCGAGCCGCCCGGCTGGGAAAGCTTGCCGATCAGTCCCGTCGGCATGCCGAAGAAAACCGCCGTCTTCGCTTTTTTGATCGCAATATCGATGCTGCCGACCCAAGCGTCATCCATGCGATAGAAAGCCTTGAGGTTTGCGCCTGAGTCGACAATGGCGATGCACATCTGAGTCCCAATTTCGGCGGCGTGCTTGCGCGCGGCCTCAATAGCTAATTCGGCTTCGGTGATGGTGACATGCATGTTTTGCCCTTTTTCCTTGTGGGATTCGGCAAAATTCCAACAAATTGTCGGCCGAAACAAGTTCGGCTATGGTTTTGAGCGCGCCACATCAATCCACTGCCGCGCACTGTTTGGCAAGGTTCGAATGAGATCCATATTTGTAGTGGCTTTGGCGGTCTGGCTTTGCGTTTTTGGTCTCGTTTTCCAGGCGGTCGCTCGCGAAAAGATCGTCAACGTCTTCGGCTGGAGCGACTACATCGACCCCCGGGTCATCGAGGATTTTACCAAGGAAACCGGGATCAAGGTCTTTTTTGACACTTACAGTTCCAATGAAGATTTTGAAAAGCATCTGGCGAACGCCAAAATCGGCTACGATGTGCTGATTGTTTCCGGGCCAACGCTTCAAAGGCAGATCGCCGCGGGGCTTTACCAGAAACTCGACAAATCCCGTTTGCCAAACAGCAAGACACTTTGGCCCGAGGTGATGGCGGGCCTTGCTGCCTTCGATCCGGGAAACCAATACGCCGTGAACTATCTTTGGTTCACCACCGGGATCGCCTATAATGTCGCCAAGGCCAACGAGTTGCTGGGGCAGGGCTCGGAAGCTGCCGACTCGGAACCGTCGCCGGGAGATTCCTGGGACTATCTTTTCAAGCCGGAGAATTTAAAAAAATTCTCAAGCTGCGGTATCTATGTCCTCGACAGTGCCGAAGACCTTTTCCCGATTGCGCTCACCTATCTGCGGCTTGATCCGGGCTCCGTCCGCCAGAACGATCTCAGACGCGCCGCCGAGCTGTTGGCGGGGATTCGCCGCGACGTGAAAAAATTCAGCTCCACCGAATATGTCGATGCGCTGGTCAATGGCGATATCTGCCTCGCGGTGGGTTGGAGTGGCGATGGCATCAATGCCATGAACCGGGCGCATGAATCGGAGAATGGGATCGAGATTTCCTATGGCATCCCCAGGGAAGGCGCGCCGATGTGGCTGGACAATCTTGCGATCCCCAAGAACGCGCCGCACCTCGACGAGGCCTATGCCTTCATGGACTTCCTGCTGCGGCCCGCGGTCGCCGCCCGCAACAGTAACTTCACCCATTTCGCCACCGGCGTCCTCGCCTCCAAATCCTCGGTCGACAAGGATTTGTCTGAGAACAAATCCATCTACCCCGATCCCGGCACGATGCAGAAGCTCTTCGCGGTCCGAAACCGCGATCCGGCGATGCAGAAAATCATCGCCCGCGAGTGGCTGCGCGCCAAGACCGGAAAATAGAGGCCGGTCGCCGAGGCCGGCCTTGGTAAATAGGGTTCAATAATCGATGGGGTTCAGCAAAAGGCTGGCGAACACCGTGAGGATCGCGCCGCTCATCGCGCCGATCGCCACTTGCAGCAGGACCGAACCGATATCGAGACCGCCCCCGGAGGCGCCAATCAAGCCCTGGAAAACGAAGCCTCCGATGGCGCCGCCGACGGCGCCGACTAAAGTGTCGCCAATTCGGCCCATGGTGAATTGGGTGATTTTGGCGAACAAATTGCCGCCAATCGCGCCCGCCACGATTTGAATGATGACATTGATGATCGTCGTGGACATGCCAGATCTCTCCCTCCCTCGGGGACTGGCGGGTCGAACGACGTGTTGACCCGCGGGTCTTTTCTTGTGGTTCAGCCAGGCGTCCGGCGATCTGACGAAGCGTCGGCGCCAAGCTGTCAAATAGGGCAGCGCCGGTCAGTCTTCGAGACTAATGCTGCGCAATGATATGATCAAGCTGCAAAGGGGCGCGACAGCCCGCGGTGTTGAGCTTGGCGGCAATCAAAGGCGTCGGTTTGGCGAGAGATTTGCCGCGTCGCCCGCCGGACAGCGCCCGCCTGGCCCGTCAGGGAGCGGCAGTTTTTTTGGTTCCCCGATGCGGAGGCCCCTTGCTCTCGTCAATTTCGTGCTTACATCAGGTAGCCGCCTTGAGGAGCAATCTTCTTGGGGGGCTTGTCCAAACTGCAAATAAGACCTTGCCGTTTGGACAGGAAGGTCTGGGGAAAGCGGGCAAAAACCTGCGACTGAAGAGCGGGCGGAAGCATTTTTTCAGATTTGTGAAAAACGCCGGTTGACAGTACGAGGGGCGTCGACCTATAAGCCGGTCATCGACTGCAACGCTGCTTTGTGCGGCCGGCGCGGATCGCCTTTCTCGAGTTTCTCGGGCCTCAAAACCACCCGGTTGAATAGACCGGGGAGAGAGCGTTTCGGTGCCAGGGCGCAAGCCCGTTGTGGGGTTAACAGTTTATTCTGTTTGACCATTACTATGCTGTTTGACAATTGAATCGGAAGAAAGAGAAACGTGGACGGCGGAGTCCTTGCGGATCGCTTAACGCTATACTTCGGTATGACGTTAAGAGGTCAATGAGATACTCTGGCGGTCACGTTATCAAGTTCATCGTGTTTGTAGGCCGCAAGGTTTGCAAGCAGATGTGCTTGGGACTCGTCAAAGAGATAGTGACCAGCCGGTACCAAATTCTCATATTCAACTTGAGAGTTTGATCCTGGCTCAGAACGAACGCTGGCGGCAGGCCTAATACATGCAAGTCGAACGCCGTAGCAATACGGAGTGGCAGACGGGTGAGTAACGCGTGGGAACATACCCTTCGGTTCGGAATAACTCAGGGAAACTTGTGCTAATACCGGATACGTCCAAGGTTTTAATCGGCCTTGGAGAAAGATTTATTGCCGAAGGATTGGCCCGCGTCTGATTAGCTTGTTGGTGAGGTAATGGCTCACCAAGGCGACGATCAGTAGCTGGTCTGAGAGGATGATCAGCCACATTGGGACTGAGACACGGCCCAAACTCCTACGGGAGGCAGCAGTAGGGAATATTGGACAATGGGCGAAAGCCTGATCCAGCCATGCCGCGTGAGTGATGAAGGCCTTAGGGTTGTAAAGCTCTTTTACCCGGGAAGATAATGACGGTACCGGGAGAATAAGCCCCGGCTAACTTCGTGCCAGCAGCCGCGGTAATACGAAGGGGGCTAGCGTTGTTCGGAATCACTGGGCGTAAAGCGCACGTAGGCGGATTCTTAAGTCAGGGGTGAAATCCCGAGGCTCAACCTCGGAACTGCCTTTGATACTGGGGATCTTGAGTCCGGGAGAGGTGAGTGGAACTGCGAGTGTAGAGGTGAAATTCGTAGATATTCGCAAGAACACCAGTGGCGAAGGCGGCTCACTGGCCCGGTACTGACGCTGAGGTGCGAAAGCGTGGGGAGCAAACAGGATTAGATACCCTGGTAGTCCACGCCGTAAACGATGGATGCTAGCCGTTAGACAGCTTGCTGTTTAGTGGCGCAGTTAACGCTTTAAGCATCCCGCCTGGGGAGTACGGTCGCAAGATTAAAACTCAAAGGAATTGACGGGGGCCCGCACAAGCGGTGGAGCATGTGGTTTAATTCGAAGCAACGCGAAGAACCTTACCAGCTCTTGACATGTCTCGTTTGGTTGCCAGAAATGGCTTCCTTCAGTTCGGCTGGCGAGAACACAGGTGCTGCATGGCTGTCGTCAGCTCGTGTCGTGAGATGTTGGGTTAAGTCCCGCAACGAGCGCAACCCTCGCCCTTAGTTGCCATCATTCAGTTGGGCACTCTAGGGGGACTGCCGGTGATAAGCCGAGAGGAAGGTGGGGATGACGTCAAGTCCTCATGGCCCTTACGGGCTGGGCTACACACGTGCTACAATGGCGGTGACAATGGGATGCGGAGG